>JAJUJZ010000101.1 GCA_029265075.1 Gammaproteobacteria bacterium
CCGCAGCGCAGGCCTCCGTATCGCGACCAATTCGGTCATCGAGGCGACCAACACATTGCGGGCGCGCCTGCTGCAGACGCAGTACCTCGGCGAATACTTCCAGGGCGATGTCGAGATCGCGGGCTCCCAGCTGGTGGGGCGCTTCGCCGGCCATCCGGGTCCACTGGCACGGGGAGTCGTGCGCGGCGAGGCCATCGTATCGGTCGCACTCGACGCAACCGATGTCGTCGCGCTGCCGCTCGAGGAGAGCGCCAGCCAGAAAGTGGCGGGGGCGGTGCGATGAGATCGACGACCGGTTTCTTCTCCCGGGTTGCCGCACTGCTGCTCGTCGGGCTCCTCACCGCTTGTGGCTCGGGCGGGCAGGAGCAGGCGCTCGCTGCTGCCAATGCTCCGACGGGCAGCGAGCTGGCGGAGCTCTACGCGAAGGCGCGGGCGGCCGGAGAATCGACGGTCGTGGTGTACAGCTCCACCGTCGATACCGAATTCGAACCCCTGTGGCTGGAGTTCCAGAAGGATTTCCCGGGCATCCGCGTCATCTACATGATGGTTACCTCGGCGCAGATGGTGCCGCGCATGGCTGCCGAGCGCGTCACCGGCAGCCACATGGTCGATCTGCTGCTGCAGACCGTCGATGTGTTGCCCGAGTTGAAAAAGAACGGTGATCTCGAACCGTGGCGGCCCGCGAGCGCGGCCAGGCTGGCCGAAGGGTTTTCCGACCCCGACGACCACTATCACTATGTGCTGTCGAAGCTGTATGGACTGGCGTACAACACCAAGCGGGTCAAACCCGAAGAGTTGCCGCGCGAGTTCGATGATCTGAACGACGAGCAGTGGCGCGGTGCGTTCACCTTCGTTCAGCCGTTAGGGCCGGTGCAGAATACCGATACCGCTCTGGCCACGCTGTTGCGCGAACAGGCCATCACGGTCGAACAGATGGAGAATCTGCGCGACAACGGCTCGTATGCGATGCCCGAAGCGGGCGTCAGCTACGTGGCTCAAGGCCGCCAGAAGCTCAATCTCTGGTCCTACCTGCCGCCACTGGTGCGACAGCAGGAGCTGGGCGCGCCGATCGATATCCGTTTTGTTCCCGACTTCTCAATCAGGGTGCCATACGGACTCGCGATCGCCCGCAACGCGCCGCATCCGGCGGCGGCGCGGCTGCTGAAGGCGTGGCTCTTCACCCCGCGCGGCCAGCAGGCGCTGGCAGAGCATTCGCACATGCTCGGCACCATGCCGGATGCGCCGGCCCCGGCGCTGTTCGCCGCCGCCGGCAAGGCCAGGCTGCTCTACACCACCTCGGAGCCCGCGGAGCTGTTGCGGGAGCTGCAGGCAACGCGATCAACGCTTGCGGAAGTCTTCCTCAAACCGAAGCGGGTCGGTCACTGATGCGTTGTACTCAGAACGCTTTCATTCAATCGGCAGGCTAATTGATATCCAGAGGAGTGACACAACATGACAGTGGTTGGCATATCCGGCAGTCTCACCGGCGTGTCGCGTAGCACAGCGCTGGCAAATGCGCTGACAGATGATATCGCGCTGCGTATTGGCGGCAGTTCATCGGTTATCCGCATCGCGGATCATGGCGCCACCCTTGGCCGGTGCGCCGACCCGCGAGCATTGCCCGCGGAAGTCGCCGCGCTCTATGCGCACTTGTCTGCCGCTTCCGTCGTGGTCGTCAGTACCCCCGTATACAAGGCGTCTTATACCGGCTTGTTCAAGCACTTCTTTGATCTGCTCAATCCGGCTGACTTCCGCGACAAGCTGGTCGTTCTCGCCGCGACCGGTGGCAGTGAACAGCATGCGCTGGTTATCGAGCACCAGCTGCGTCCCCTGTTCGCTTTCTTTGGCGCACTGACAGTGCCGGCAGCTGTCTTTCTGGCAGACCGGCACTTCTTGAAAAATGAGGAGGGCGAGTATCTGCTCGACGCGCAGGCAACGGAGCGTGTGGCGATGGTGGTAGAGCAGGCGGTGGCGCTGGCTGGCACAAGGTCGTTGTGGAAGGAATCAGGGTTTTCATCGAACTGACATTTTTCGCGCCTAAACTCAGCCGTACGCAGGGAGACGAGCCAGGCCAGGGCAGGCATTCACTCAGTATTGGATCGCCCGCATGGCCTCGGTCGGCACCGCGCAAGAAGTGCTCAGCATCATCCACGGCAGCAAGCTCTCAGCCGTGTTCCAGCCCATCGTTGATCTGCGGGGCAGCTCACTGTTTGGCTACGAAGCATTGACGCGTGGTCCCGCCGACAGCTGCCTGCATAGCCCGATCGCGCTATTTGAAAGTGCCGCCCGTTACGGCTTGATGAGCGCGCTGGAGTTTGCCTGTCGAGAGCTGGCCTGCCGGCGATTCACCCAGCTCAATGGCACCGGCAAGCTGTTCCTCAATGTCAGCCCGATGAGTCTGGTCGAGCCAGGTTACCAGCGGGGCATGACCCACCGCATTCTGGAGCAGCTGGGCATTCCCGCCGATCGCATCATCATTGAGCTTTCCGAGCAGTATCCGCTCGGCGATTACACACTGATGCGAAATGCGACGACTCACTTCCGGCAGATGGGGTTCCAGATTGCGATGGATGATCTGGGTTCCGGCTATGCTGGTCTGCGCGCCTGGTCGGAGCTGCGACCTGATTACGTCAAAGTGGATCGCCATTTTATCGAGCAGGTAGACCAGGAGCCGGTCAAGCGGGAGTTTCTGCGCTCCATTATGGAAATTGCCAGCGAACTCGGCTGTCTGGTGGTAGCGGAGGGCATCGAAACTGCCGAGCAGCTCGCCACGGTACGAGCGCTCGGCGTGCATTTCGGGCAGGGTTATTTTCTGGGCCGGCCTGAAGCGACACCCGCACTCAGCACGGACGTGCTGCACCAGCTCGAACAGGCGCCGCGACAACGGCGGCTGGCGCGTCGCTCAGTCACAATCGGCGATCTGGCGGTTCCGGCACCGTCCATCGACGAACGGACGCCACTCGAACATGTGCTGGAGCTGCTGCAAACCCACCGCAAATTGCAATCCCTTCCGGTGCTCAACCGCCAGCAGCCGGTGGGACTGATCCGGCGCGCGGCCATCCTGGAGCTGTTCGCAGGGCGTTACAGCCACGAACTCTACAGTCGCAAACCTGCCGGGCAGTTTATGGATCAGAGCGCCCTGGTTGTGGCGCATTCAGCAACGCTGGAGGAGGTGAGCCGGCACCTCACCGCCAACGGCGAGGAACCGCTGAGCCAGGATTTCATCGTGACGCGCGACAGCGAATTCTTCGGCGTTGCGCGTACCAGTGAACTGCTGCGGCGCATTACCGAGCAGCAGATGCGTAACGCCCGTTATGCCAACCCACTGACGCAGCTGCCGGGTAACGTGCCGCTGCACGAGCAGCTGGATGAGCTGCTGCAACGCGAAGAGCCGTTCACCATTGCCTGGCTGGACCTCGACCACTTCAAGCCTTATAACGATCATTACGGTTACAGCCGGGGCGACCAGGTGATACTGCTCGTAGCCAGGCTCATCGAAGAATACCTCAGCGGCGAGACCGAGTTTGTGGCTCACGTCGGAGGTGACGATTTTGTGGTGGTGACACGTGAACCCGACTGGCGTCCTCGCATGGAGCAGCTGCTGACCCGCTTTGACATTGAAATTCCTCATTGTTACGACCCCGATGCGGTGGCGCAGGGTGGTCTGCCGGGTCTCAGCCGAACCGGCGAGGAGCAATTCTTTCCGCTGCTGAGTCTCTCTATCGGTGTGGTTCAGCCTGATCCGAGCCGCTGCCACAGCCATCATCAAGTGGCAGCACTGGCAGGTGACGCCAAGCGGGAAGCGAAGCGCATTGCCGGCAGCAGCCTCTTTGTATCTCGCCGCCGCCAGCCGGATTGCACCGCTGCGAGGACCCGCCGGGTGCTGGCTGCCTTCTGAGCCAGACTTGTCTCCGAAGACCGGCCGTTGCAGACTAGCCGGCCACTTTATCCAGGAGGCAGTTATGTCGACGCCACAACTCAGTCATATCGATGCCTCGGGTAAAGCCGCCATGGTCGATGTGACCGACAAGGCGGTGACGGCCCGCGAGGCCGCAGCTGAAGCGTGGGTGCTGATGCAGGCCGAGACTCTGGCGCTGATCGGCGAGGGTCGCCATCGCAAAGGCGATGTGCTGACCATAGCGCGTCTGGCGGGCATTCAGGCGGCCAAGCGCACCCATGAGCTGATCCCGCTCTGCCATCCGCTGCTGCTGAGCGGCATTTCGGTGGAGTGCGAGCTCGATCCCGAGCGGAGTGGTGTCCATATTACGACGCGCTGCCGGCTGGCCGGACAGACCGGGGTCGAAATGGAGGCACTGACTGCCGCCAGCGTAGCGGCGCTGACCATCTACGATATGTGCAAGGCTGTGGATCGGGGCATGGAGATCAGCGGCGTGCGGTTACTGGAGAAAAGCGGCGGTCGCAGCGGCGACTGGCAGCGTGACGCGAAATGATTACAGTATTGCTTTTTGCCCGGCTGCGGGAGGAACTTGGCACCGAGCGGGTGGAGCTGCCCGCACCGGCGGATGGCTGGTCACTCGCCGAGCTGATCAGTGCGCTTGCCGGGCGTTACGGAGCGGTGTGGCAGGAGAAGCTGACGGCGCCGCACGTGATCGTCTCGCGCAATCAGGAGGTATTCACTGATAGCGAACGCTTCAGAGCCGGCGACGAGGTGGCTTTTTATCCGCCGGTGACGGGAGGCTGATCGCATGGACCGGTTCCAGGTGGCTGTGCAGACTGAAGACTTCGATGTCGGCGCCGAAACCACCGCATTGCAACAGCTCGAGGCAGGCGCCATCGCCACATTTATTGGGACCGTGCGCAGCAGTGCCGATGAGCCGGTCGAGGCGCTGGAGCTTGAGCATTACCCCGGCATGACCGAGCGCCAGCTCGGCAAGATCGTTGAAGAAGCAGTGGCACGCTGGCCACTGGCAGGAGTGCGGGTGATCCATCGCGTGGGCCAGCTGCAGCAGGGCGCCCGTATTGTCTTTGTCGGCGTGGCTTCGGCGCATCGCAGGGATGCGTTTGAGGCGTGCAGCTTCATCATGGACTACCTCAAGACCCGCGCACCGATCTGGAAAAAACAGCACACCGCGGGCGGCGCCAGCTGGGTGGAGGCCCGCGCCAGCGACGACGTGGCCGCGGCCAGCTGGGACCAGTAGCCGCTTACCCACCCCCGCAGACCAGTACAGGTATAATCGCCGCCTTGAATTGCAGCCGGTGATGGGTGGCATGAATTTCTGTAGCAACTGCGGAGCGGCGGTAGAGCGGCGAATTCCGCCCGGCGATGACCGGCCGCGCTATGTCTGCGGCAGTTGCGAGACCATCCATTACCAGAACCCGCTGCTGGTCGTTGGTACCGTTCCCACCTTTGCCGGCAAGGTATTGCTGTGTCGCCGCGCCATCGAGCCGCGGTTGGGCTACTGGACACTGCCTGCCGGATTTATGGAGAACGGCGAAACGCTGCTGGCGGGGGCGCTGCGCGAAAGCTGGGAGGAAGCGCGTGCCAGACTCAGTGGCGAGGCGCTGTACCGGTTGTTCGACCTGCCGCATGTCGAGCAGGTGTATGTATTTTTCCGCGGTCATCTGATTGGTGGCCGTCACGCACCCGGGCCTGAGAGCAGCGAAACTGCGCTTTTCAGTGAGGAAGAGATCCCCTGGAACGAGCTTGCGTTCCCCGTGATGTTCGATGTGCTGAAGGGGTTTTTCGAGGATCGGCGGCGTGGCGCCTTCCCGGTCACTGTCGGCGGCCTCGGGATTAGCCCTGCCGACTTCTGGCAGCGGACGCGGCGCGCCGAATAACCGGCCGCCATCCTTTATCAACATGGATTAACAGGATTTTCGTGGCCACAACGATCACCATTTCCACCATCGTACTGATTGCGATCGCCGGCGTTGCGCTGCTGGCTGGCTTTGTGGTGGCCTGGTTCTGGCGTGCGGCGCAGCTGGCCAGTCAGCATCGCGCGGCGCTGTCGGCCATGGCAGAGACCGAGCGCGAACTGCAGACCCAGCTGCGTCTGGCTGAGGAGCGCTCCAGCGTGCTGAGTGACCAGCTCAGCTCACTGCAGGAGCGCCAGCAGACCCTGCAACAGGAGCTGCAAACCGCCTGCCAGCAGCGCGACGTTGCCGTCACCCGGACCGAAGAGATCCCGTTGCTGCGTCAGCAGCTGCAGGCACGCGATGAGCGCATCGAGCGTCTGCTCGCCGAATCGCGCCAGACCCAGGCGGATCTGGCGGCCGTACGTACCGAGCTTGAGCAGAGCCGGCAGGCAGCGGAGGAGAAGCTGCGCCTGCTGCATGAAGCACGCGAGCAGCTGACGCGCGAATTCGAGGTGCTCGCCCAGCGCATCTTCGAGGAAAAAAGTCAGCGCCTGACCCAGCAGAACCAGACCCAGCTGGAGGCGACGCTGACTCCCCTGCGACAGCAGCTGGGCGATTTCCGCAAGCGCATCGACGATGTCTACGACAACGAAGCGCGTGACCGCGCGTCGCTGCGCTCGGAACTGGCTCATCTCAAGGAGCTGAATCAGCGGATGAGCCAGGAGGCGCTCAACCTGACCCGTGCTCTCAAAGGCGACAACAAGCTGCAGGGCAACTGGGGCGAGGTGGTGCTTGAGCGGGTGCTGGAGGAGTCCGGCCTGCGCAAGGGCCACGAATATGAAACCCAGTTCACGGCACAGGATGAAGATGGCAAGCGCCGGCGCCCGGACGTGATCGTGCGGTTGCCTGACCAGAAGGACATCATCATCGATGCCAAATGTTCGCTGGTCGACTACGAGCGCTATTGCAGCGCCGAAACTGATGAGGAACGTCGCACCGCACTGCGCGCGCATGTGGCGGCGGTGCGCAGCCACGTGACCGGACTCAGCGCCAAGGCTTACGCCGACCTGCCGGGGGTGCGCACACTCGACTTCGTGCTGATTTTTATTCCGATCGAAGCCGCGTTCCTGGCGGCGTTCGAGCACGAACCGGCGCTGTTCCGCGAATGCTACGACCGCAACATCATCATCGTCAGCCCGACTACGCTGCTGGCGACGTTGCGCACGGTTGAGACGATCTGGCGCTATGAACGCCAGAACGCCAACGCCGAGCAGATCGCGCGCGAGGCCGGCCGGTTGCACGACCAGTTCGCGCTGGTGCTGGAATCGCTGCAGGACGTGGGCAAACAGCTGGAACGGGCGTCCACGGCGTATGAAAAGACCCTGGACCGCTTCTCACGCGGCCGCGGCAACCTCGTGCGCCGGGTCGACAATCTGGCCCGGCTGGGCGCCAAGACGGCGCGCACACTGCCGCCGGAGCTGGTCGAGACGGCGGATGGTGAGCCGGCCGGCGAAGCGCTGGCCGCCCCGGACGAGCTATAACGGCAGGTACAGCTTGCCGGTGAATATGATCCGACACCGGGTTGCTCGCCTGCAGGAACCATCCTTGTCGGCGTAAGAAAAGTATTTTGACCGCGGCACAGCCCCCCGCGGCCATGGCAGACGGTGCCGAATGCGCCGCGATGCATGTCTCTGAAGGAGAACACGATGGCATTTCCGAAGATTGGTAACCTTGCGCCTGCGTTCACGCTGGCAGACCAGAGTGGCAAGCCGGTCAGCCTCAAGGACTTTCGCGAGCAGGCTAATGTGCTGCTCTACTTCTACCCCCGCGCCATGACACCTGGCTGCACGGTGCAGGCATGCTCCCTGCGCGACGCTCAGGCCGAGCTGAAAGCCCTCGATACGGTCGTGCTCGGTGTCAGCCCCGATCCTGTGGCGCGACTCCAGAAGTTTATCGACAAGGAGTCTCTGAACTTCACACTGCTATCGGACGAAGACCACGCGGTTGCCGAGAAATACGGCTGCTGGGGCCTGAAGAAATTCATGGGGCGGGAGTCGATGGGCATCCTGCGGACCAGCTTCATCATCGACAAGGATGGGCGTCTCCGGCATATCATCGACAAGGTGAAGACCAAGACCCATCATGAGGTCGCCATTGACTGGATTCGCAACAATCTGTAGTCGGTGCGCTGTAGTTGCGCCGTGTTGGTCAATCGCTAAACTTGCGCCCTTTGCGCCCTCAAATACCCATCCGGAGATGTCGTGAGCAAACTGATTCTGGGCCTGTCCGCTTACTACCACGACAGCGCAGCCGCACTGATACGCGACGGTGAAATCGTCGCTGCCGCACAGGAGGAACGGTTCACCCGCAAAAAGCACGATGCCGCTTTTCCGGCGCGGGCCATCGACTACTGCCTGAGCGAAGCGCGCGTGACGCTGGCCGATGTCGACCACGTGGTGTTCTACGACAAGCCATTGATCAAGTTTGAACGACTGCTGGAAACCTATCTCGCCTATGCGCCGGCTGGCTTCCGGTCCTTTATGGCCTCGATGCCGATCTGGCTGAAAGACAAGCTCTATCTCAAGACCACGCTGAAACGTGAGCTGAGTGCACTGAGCGGCCTCCGAGAGCGCGATCTGCCACAGCTGATGTTCACCGAGCACCACCAGGCCCACGCTGCGTCAGCTTTCTTCCCGAGTCCGTTCGAGAAGGCTGCAGTCATGTGTCTGGACGGCGTTGGTGAGTGGGCCACCTCCAGTGTCTGGCTGGGCGATGGCAACAAGCTGACGCCGCAGTGGGAGATCAATTTCCCCCATTCGCTGGGGCTGCTCTATTCGGCATTTACCTACTACACCGGTTTCAAGGTCAATTCCGGCGAATACAAGCTGATGGGCCTCGCTCCTTATGGCGAGCCGCGGTACGTCGGCGTCATCCTCGACAAGCTGCTGGACGTGAAGGAGGACGG
>JAJUJZ010000100.1 GCA_029265075.1 Gammaproteobacteria bacterium
CTTCCGCGAGATTGCCCGCATCGCCGGCCTGCTGGTGCAGGGTTATCCGGGCCAGCCGCGCAGCAACAAGCAGCTGCAGGCCTCCGCCTCGCTCTTTTTCAATGTCTTCCGCGAATACGATCCGGAGAATCTGCTGCTGGTGCAGGCGATGGAGGAGGTGCTGCGCCAGGAGCTCGAGATCGCCCGGCTGGAACGGACGCTGGCGAGCATGCGGGCCCGCCAGCTGCGCTGGCAGCCGCTGGAGCGGGCCACCCCGTTCGGCTTTCCGTTGATGGTGGAGCGCTTCCGCGAACAGCTCAGCTCCGAGCGGCTGGGGGATCGCATTGCGCGGCTGCTGGGCGAACTGGAGGATGCCGCCGGTCCCAGCGCACTGCCGCTGCCGGAGCGGATCGAGCCGACCGGTCTGGCTGGCGATCACGACAAACCAGCGCGCCCGCGCCGCCGCCGCGGCCGGCCGGGGCTGTAGCGATGAGGACGATCTCGCTGACTGTCGCCGGGGAATCACTGGTACTACTGCCAGAGCACGCCATCTGGTGGCCCGCGCGGCGCACACTGCTGGTGGCGGATGTCCATTTCGGCAAGGCGGCGCTGTTCCGCGCCGAGGGGGTGCCGGTGCCCAGCGGCACTACGCGCACCACACTGACGCGGCTGGATGGTCTGTTGCAGCAGTGGCCGGCCACCCGGCTGGTGTTTCTCGGCGACCTGCTGCACGGCCGTGCCGGTCGCTCGCCCCGGCTGTTTCAGCAGCTGATGACCTGGCGCAGCAGCTGGCCGGCGTTGCACCTGCGGCTGATCCGCGGCAACCATGACCGCCACGCCGGCGATCCGCCCGCCGTGCTGGACGTCGAGGTCGTCGACAAACCGCTGCTCGACGGCCCATTCGCTCTCTGCCACGAGCCCGATGCCGCTCCCGGCCACTTCGTGCTGGCCGGTCACTGGCACCCCGTCATGCTATTACGCGGTGCCGGCCGCCAGCGGTTACGGCTCCCCTGTTTCTGCTTTGAGCCGGAACGCGCGATACTGCCAGCCTTCGGCGCGTTCACCGGTGGCTGGCCGGTGGTGCCGGAGCCTGGCCGGCGACTGTTCACAATCGGCGATGGCCGGGTGTGGCCGGCAAACCTGTGACCTGACGGTCAGAACTGCGCGCCGCCCCGGCAAACCCGGAACTCGGCCAGCTCGGCCGCTGTCTCTGCCGGGTTGAGTCTGGTTTCTGTCGCCGGTAGCTGGCGCTGCAACCAGACGACCGTCGATCGGCCCGCCACCACGTGGCATTGGCTACCGGCTTACACATTTGAGGGAACAAAGATGCAACAGCAACAGTTTGAAAAGCTGGTGGAAGAGACACTGGCCAAGTGCCGGGAGCAGGCATTGCGCGGCGACCACGGCGATAACGACGACCGGCTCGCCAGCTTCAAGCGCAGCGCCGATCTGACCGGCTGTACAGCATTGCAGGTCGCCCTGCTGGGCGCCGGCCCCCATTTTGACGCGATCGCCTCCTATGTTCGGGAGCTTTCCCGCGGTGATGCGCAGGAGCCGGATGCGATTGCCGGCCGGCTGGATGAACTGATTACGGCCTGTCTGCTGATGAAAGGGCTGCTGATCGACTCTCGCGATGACGACCGCAGTCGCCTGCGTGTAGCGGAGCAGCGGCTGGCGGCAGCGCGCACCAGTGCCATTCAGCGCCAGGCCGAAGTGGTCGCCTCGCCGGAGCCCGTGCTGAAAGCGGAGCGCTGACTGATCGCCCCGACCCGGGCATGACAGCCGGTTCCTCAGTCACCGCCTTCCGGCGGTGACTCATGTCTGACCAGCACCAGCAAATTTTCCCGCGCCACCCGGGCAGCGGTTTTCTGTTCAAGCCTGTTCAGAAAGCGCTGGAGTTTTTGCGCTGTCTCAGCCATCGCGTCAAACTTGCCCAGCAGATCCGAGCCCACCACGAAACGGGTGGGGAAGCGCTCAACCAGCGCCACCCACGCCGGGTCTGGCTGACCGTCATCCAGCAGGTAGTCATCAACCACGGTCCACGACAAATCAATGTAGAGATTGTCGTGCTGTGTCAGCAAACGCTCCACCACTTCCCGCAGAAACGGCAGCTCACGCTGAAACCGCTCCACTGACGCGGAAGCCCCGGCATGTGCCCAGATGAAACGCGTCCTGGGATGGTCCGTCAGCGCGCGCTCCAGCTCCTCGCTGTAGAGCGGCTCGCGTTCGCGCTTGGACGTGATATTGCTGTGCAGCAGTACCGGCAGCTGCCGCTCCGCGGCCAGCTGATAGACCCGCGTCAGCGCGGGATGATCAGCCCGCGGCACTTCGCCTTCCGTGAGGGCGGTAAGATCGTCATGACGGGTCAGAATTTCGCCGATACCGGACCAGACGTCGGGATAGAGCGCCAGCATCCGCTCGACGTGGTCGACCGCATTCTTGTCGGTCGGATTGAAACCACTGATAAAGGGGAACAGGCGCTGCCGCTGCTCAGGCGCCAGCCGGCGCCAGGCCTCCGCAAGGATGGCATCGGTGGCGCTGTAGTAGTAAAGCGGCGCCTCATCGCCGGCGTAATAACGCGGTCGCTGCGGCGCCTCGGCGCTCCAGGTTTTCTGCAGCGGCGTACCCATGACCACGGCATGCGTCGCGCCGGCCTTATCCATGGCCGCCAGCAGTGCCGCCATGCCGTCGCTTTCCTGAAAAAAATTGAGGTAGTGAACGTGGGCATCGGCCCACGACATCGGTGGCGACGCTGCCGCCACCGATGTCACCAGCCCCAGCGCAGCCCCGCCAATCCATGCTCTTGCGCGCACCGTTATCTCCTCATCCGGTAATCCACAGCCCATTCGACCGGCAGCCCGCCAATTCGCTCAGCTGCGGTTACGCTGCGATCGCCTGCATCACCGAACTTTCCACGCCGATGCGCTTCGTAACTGCAGCGCGCCCGAAGGATAAACTCATGCTTGACACCCTCATTATCGGCGGCGGCCCCGCTGGTCTGACTGCTGGCATCTACCTGACTCGCTTCTACCGCTCGGTGCAGCTGATCGATGCTGGTCAGAGCCGGGCCATGCGCATTCCGCGCAGCCACAACTACCCTGGCTTTCCCGATGGCATCAGCGGTCCGGAGCTGCTGGAGCGCCTGCGCGAACAACTTACACGCTCGGGCGCAGCACCGGTAACCGGAACGGTGACGCGGCTGGAGCGCGGAGAAGGCAGCTTTGTCGCGCATGTCGGGGACGAGCGCATCGCGGCGCGCACTGTGCTGCTGGCGACCGGCATTGTCGACCGCGAGCCGGAGATCCCGGGCTATGAGGCAATCTGCAATCACGAGCTGGTGCGCTTCTGTCCCATATGTGACGGCTTCGAGTTCTCCGACCAGGTGCTGGGCGTGATCGGCCGCGGTGAACACGGCGTGCGGGAGGCGCGCTTCATCAGACGCTTCAGCCGCGACGTGACGCTGATTGATATCGGCTCTGAGCCGCTGGCGGCGCCGCTGCAGGAGAAGCTGTCTGCAGCCGGCGTCGCGCGGGTATCAGCCGTGGGCGGAGAGCTGGCGCTGGGGGACGAGGATCCGGTGGTGCGGCTGCGGCTGCCTGATGGCAGCGAGCATCGCTTCGATGCGCTCTACTGCACGCTCGGCTCGAAGGTGCGTTCACAGCTGGCGCTCGATCTGGGGGCGGCGCAGGATGAGCAGCACTGCCTGAAGGTCGATGCCCATCTGCAGACCAGCCTGCCCGGGCTCTATGCGGCCGGCGATGTGGTCAGCAGTCTTGATCAGCTGGCGGTAGCGGCGGGGCAGGCGGCGATTGCTGCAACCGCGATCCACAACCTGCTGGACTGACTGCCGCAAAAAACTTTCTCCATCCTGCTGTCAGTCCAGCCGTCTGATGGGTTATGCGGGTGATCAGCCCGGCCGGTTGCGCAGCTGCTGCTGAATGTAGGCGACGTCGGGGATCGCAGCCCGTTCGCCCGCGAGCAGGACGCGACAGATTTCAGCCGGCCCGGCATGAGCGTCTTCGTCACGGGTGATATCGTCGTTCATCACCCGCATCAGACGCGGCAGGCCTTCGGTGACAAAGGCGAAGAAGGGCAGCTCGGGACAGTCGTCCACGGCGTTGAGAATGGCGATGCGGCGCTGACGACCAGGAGTGGCGAAAGGCTCATCATTGATCGCTTCGAACGACACCACCGGCACCCGCAGCGAACGCCACTCGATCTCGCCGAGATACCAGGTGGGCACGTCCTCGTCGCGCTGCGGGTCGCGGTAGGGAATCACTTCCGCCACCGAGACGTTGGGCAGTACCAGCTGTTTGCCGCTGACCGGAATCAGCAGCGTCGCGATCTGGTTGATGGCCGGCTGATGCGGCAGCGTGAGGGCATTCATCGCGGTGCTCCTAACCTTGTCCCGGATGCTGCTTGTTCAGGTTCAGATTCATCCTCAGGCTTGCTCCAGCGCGCCGGTCAGCTCCTGAATCGTCTCCAGCAGCACGCTTTCCTGATAAGGCTTGCCGAGATACTTGTTGACGCCGAGCGCAAACGCGCGCTCGCGGTGCTTTTCCCCAGTACGGGAGGTGATCATGATGATCGGCAGCTCCTGCAAGCGGCTGGTATGGCGGATGCGGCTGGCCACCTCGAAGCCGTCCATACGCGGCATCTCAATATCGAGCAGCATCACGTCCGGCACCCGCTCGCTCTCGGTGAGCTGGTTGATGGCATCGAGGCCATCCTTTGCCACCATCACCTCCATTCCCTCGCGCTCGAGGAAGCGGGAGGTGACCTTGCGGACCGTCACGGAGTCGTCCACCACCATCACCAGCAGCGGTCGCGAACGATCGCCGGCCTGCTCCTGCTCCGCCGCCGGCAGCTGCCGATGTAACTGCGATGCATCGGCACGGATGGTCGCCAGCAGGTCGAGGATGACCACCACCGAGCCGTCCCCAAGGACGGTGGCACCGGAGAGACCATGCACCTGAGCAAACTGCGGGCCAAGCGTTTTCACCACAATTTCGCGTGAGCCCATCAGGCCATCCACCTGAACCGCTACCGAATGGTCGGTGGAGCGCACCAGCAGCACCGGCAGCGGCGTCGCCTGTCCTTCGAGGTTGGGCTTCTCTGCGGTGTGCAGCAGCGCGCCCAGATAGCGGATGCGGTAGGGCTGGCCGGCATATTCGAACAATGGCCCGTCGTCGGCCTGGTAATAAGCCTCCAGCTCAAACGGGCTGACCCGTACGATCCCTTCGATGGTGTTGAGCGGAATGGCATAGGTATCGCCGGCCACATTGACCATCAGTGCCCGGTTCACCGACACGGTGAACGGCAGGCGGATGGTGAAGCGGGTGCCATGACCGGGCTCGGAATCGATCTCCAGCGTCCCGCCGAGCTGCTTGATCTCGCTGTAAACCACATCCATGCCAACGCCACGGCCGGAGATCAGCGTGACCTCGGCGGCGGTGGAGAAGCCAGCCTGCACGATGAACTGCAGAATCTCGTGGTCGGAAAGAGTGGCGCCCTCCGCCATCAGTCCGCGCGCGATCGCCTTGGCCTTCACCGCGGCCAGATCGATACCGCGCCCGTCGTCGCTGAGCGTCAGCACCACTTCGCCACCCTCGCGGGCGAGGCTCAGCAGAATGGTGCCGCACGCCGGCTTGCCACGCGCAATCCGGTCGCCGCGATCCTCAATGCCGTGATCGAGCGCATTGCGCAGCATGTGTTCCAGTGGCGCGATGATGCGCTCCAGCACGGTGCGATCCATCTCGCCTTCGGCATTGTCGACGTGGAACTCGACCTCTTTGCCCAGCTCGCCCGCCAGCTGTCGCACGATACGGCGCAGACGCGGCACCATGCGGGCAAACGGCACCATGCGCGAGCGCATCAGTCCTTCCTGCAGCTCGGTGTTGATGCGCGACTGCTGGACCAGCAGCGTCTCCATATCACGCGCCTTGTCGGCCAGCGTGTTCTTGAGGTCGATCAGATCGGAGGCCGATTCCAGCAGCGAGCGCGACAGCTGCTGCAGCAGGGAGTAACGGTCGAACTCCAGCGGGTCGAAGCCATCAAGCCCCTCGTTTTCCACCTGTTCCTGACGGAACAGCACTTGCGCTTCGGTCTCCAGATCAAGGCGGCGCACCTGCTCCTGCATGCGCTCGACCGTAATCTGCATTTCATCGAGGTTGTGGACGAATTCGCTGACCTGTTCCTCGGTCCGGGCGCGGGCGATGGAGGTCTCGCCGGCGAGGTTGACCAGCTGCTCCAGCAGCTGCGCCTGGATGCGCACGACCTCCTGAGGGCCGCGCTTGAGCTGCTGCGCCATGCCGCTGTCGCCGGGATCAGCGAGTTCGCGCTGGTCGGCAACCGCAGGTGTGGCCGGCCGCTGCGGGATGAATGGCACGATCTCGGCAGCGTGCTCCAGCCGGCGCGTCACATCAGGCTCATCGGGGAGCGACGCGGGTGCGATGCCCGTCGTGCCGGCCCCGGTGGCAGGCGTATCCTCAACGGGTTCGGCTGGCAGCTCGATGTCACTCTCGTCCGCTGCATGGGTCGGGCCCGGCACCAGCTCTGCGGGTGCGGTGGCTGCGTCGGCGGCGTGGCCGTCGGCACGAATCGCTTCCACTCGCTGCACCAGCTCATCCTGAAAGCGCTGCACCGTGATGAGGAACGTATCATCCACCGGCTCAGCGTGCTGCACCCCTTCCAGCATGCTCTCAAAGCGGTGGGCGACCTGGCCCAGCTGTGTCAGGCCAGCGAGCCGGGCGCCGCCCTTGAGGGTGTGCAGAATGCGCAGCAGATCGTCGAGATAGATGCTGTTAGCCCGATCGGAACTCCATTCGTGAACCGCAGTGTCAATGCCTTCCAGCAGATCGACCGCTTCCTCGAGGAAGATTTCGAGAATCTCCGCATCGATCTCTTCGTCGCTGCTGAGTACTGCGGCTGAACTGTCGGGATGCTGCGTCGGGAATGCAGTCAGTGGCTCTGGCTCTGGCTCTGGCTCTGGCTCTGGCTCTGGCTCTGCAGTATGCGTGCCCTCGGTGTCGATATCTGTCTCGCCCGACACGACAGGGAGCCCCGGCTCTGACGCCAGCGGCGGTTCGACCACAGCCGCATCCGCCGGTGGCCCGGACATCAGCTCTGCTGCCGGCTCATCCGTTTCCCTGTCGGACGCAGGCAGCGCTTCGGCTGTACCTTCCACAGGCTCTTCGGTGAGCGCTTCAGCTGGTTCGTGGGCCAGCCCTTCGGCGGGCTGATCGGCTGTCCCGCCAGTGCCTGCAGCCTCGTCACCCGTCGCCGCGACCGGCGGCTCCGCATCCGCTGCGAACGGCTCGAACACGAGCGACGTGTCATCATCGGTGCTAGCGACCTCGAGCGCATCGATGGCCGGGTCGGAGAGATCGTCCAGCCCCTCAGCGAGCGGTGCGGGGGCAAAGGAGAAGTCGTGGAGCCGGCTCAGCAGATCGGCATCGAGCTGCGGGGCCTGCTGTCCAGCCACCCGGTCGAGCATATCAGTGATCTGCTGCAGGCCTTCACCAGCGAGCGCAAAAAAACCGGGCGCCGGCTCCAGCTCAGCCGCCTGCCGCAGCAATGCCTGCAGCGCTTGCCCAAGCTCGGCCACCGGTGCCAGATTGACACCTTCGGCCTGACCTGCCACCTGACTCATCAGTACCGTCAGCGTGTCGCGACGCGCCGGGTCGAGTTCTCCCCGCTCCCAAGCCTGCAGATCCTGTTCCATCGTCGCCAGCAGGTCGCTCGCATCGGCCAGGAAATTGCCCAGCGCCGCGGCGGAAATCTGTTCATCCGGGCCGGCAGCATGGTTACCCAGCCGCTCAGCCAGCAGCGCGTCGAGATCAGCCAGGAAGGCATCCGTACCGCACAGCGGCGAGCGATCGGCGAGCCGCGTCAGCCCGTCCCGCACCAGCGCCAGGCTCTGCTCCAGCAGCCGCAGCACCGGCTCGTCGGCCGGACTCTGCGCCACGCGCAGCTCCTTGACCGCCTGTTCGAGCGGTGACACGACCTGGGCCACCGGCACCACCCCGGCCATGTGCGCACTGCCCTTTAGCGTGTGCAACGCCCGCTGCAGCTCATCCGAGAGTTCCAAGGGATCCTGGCCGGCGCGAGCGGCGCTGATGAACTGCTCGACGGTGCTGAGATGCGTCCCGGCTTCGGCGGCAAAAATGTCGAGCAGCATGGTGTCGACATCGTCACTGGCCGCCATCGCCTGCTGCAGCGTCTCGTCACCGGATTCGGCTGCTGATGCTGGCTCAGGCGCGGTGTCTTCCGGCAACGGCTCCAGCGCCTGTTCAAGCGCGGTAAGCTCGTCTTCTGCTGGCGCTGAGAGCAGTACCGGATCCGCGGCCGGCTGCTGCTCAGCAGCCTCCGCCACTGGCAGCTTTGGCTCCTGCTCGCATGCGAGCAAATGGGCGCGCTCGATCAGCATATTGGCGGGCGCCATGGGGAACTGCTGGCCGGCAGCGAAACAGCCGACCATGGCTGGAACCAGATCGGCCGCAGCAGCCACCAGCTCGACGCGTGCCGCATCGGACCTGACAGTGTCGTCGAGCACCCGGTTGAGCATGTTTTCGACCGACCAGGCCAGCTCGCCGATGTCGGTCGCACCCACCATGCGGCCGCTTCCCTTGAGGGTGTGGAATGCGCGGCGAATAACGGTCAGCGCTTCGGTATCGAGGTGGTCGCGCTGCCAGAGCGGCAGGTGCTCGGCGATTGTTTCCAGAACCTCGCCCGCTTCTTCAATAAAGATCTCGGCGATTTCATCGTCGATCGGCTCATCATCACCATCGGACTCTGCTGACTCTGCTGACTCTGCTGACTCTGCTGACTCTGCTGACTCTGCTGACTCTGCTGAC
>JAJUJZ010000088.1 GCA_029265075.1 Gammaproteobacteria bacterium
CTGAAATCGTCGAGTTCGTAATCGAAGATCGATGCAGGCCGGCGGCGGATTCGCAGCTGCGGCAGCGGCCCCGGTGTACGTTTCAGCTGTTCGAACACAATCGCATCGTTCAGATGATTCTGATAAAGATGCGTGTCCCCCAGGGTATGGACGAACTCCCCGACATCGAGATCGCATTGCTGCGCGATCATGTGCGTGAGCAGCGCGTAGCTTGCGATATTGAACGGCACCCCCAGAAACAGATCAGCACTGCGCTGGTAGAGCTGACAGGAGAGCCGCCCCTCGGCCACATAAAACTGGAACAGCGTGTGGCAGGGTGGCAACGCTGCCTTCCCCTGGCGCACATTGTCATGTGGCGACAGACTTTCATCCGGCAGATCCGCAGGGTTCCAGGCATTCACCAGCAGCCTGCGCGAATCCGGCTTGTGCCGGATCATGTCGATCACCTCGCTGATCTGATCGATGGTACGGCCATCCGGACACTGCCAGCTGCGCCACTGCTTGCCATAAACCGGGCCGAGGTCGCCGTCCTCCAGCGCCCACTCGTCCCAGATAGTGACGCCGCGCTCACGCAGCCAGTGATTATTGGTGCTGCCCTGCAGAAACCAGAGCAGCTCAACAATAACGCTCTTCAGGTGAATCCGTTTCGTGGTCACCAACGGAAAGCCGGCGCGCAGATCGAAGCGCATCTGACGGCCAAACACCGAGCGCGTACCCACGCCGGTACGATCCTCCTTGTCGACACCATTGGCTACCACATCAGCCATGAGATCGAGATATTGCTTCATCAGCTGTTCACTCAGAGGTGGCGGACGGCCGGGCAGTGCCACGGCGCCAGCCGTATATGAAAAGGAAGAGACCGCCCACGATCATCGGCAACGACAACTCCTGACCGCGCGTCAGGCCGAAGGTCAGCAGGCCAAGCTGGGCATCGGGTTCGCGCACGAACTCTACCAGGAAGCGGAACACACCATAAAAAAGAAGGAAGAGAGCACTGATGGTCCACGTCGGGCGCGGACGCGCCGAATACCACCAGAGCACCGCAAACAACACCACGCCCTCGAGGGCGAACTGGTAAAGCTGTGACGGATGGCGCGGCAGCTGAGCCGGATCGGCGGGAAAGACCATCGCCCAGGGGACATCAGTAACCCTGCCCCACAGCTCCTGGCCAATAAAGTTGCCCATGCGTCCGAGGCCGAGCCCGACCGGCACCATCGGCGCGGCGAAATCGAGCAGGCGGCCGACGTGGATCTGGTGGCGCCACGCGTAATACCCCGCCACCGCGATCACGCCCAGCATGCCGCCGTGAAAGGACATGCCACCTTCCCACACTTTGAACAACCAGCTGGGCTCCACCAGCAGGCGATCGAAGCCGTAGAAGAGCACATAGCCGAGCCGCCCGCCCAGAATGACACCAAGCGCGCCAAGGAATACCAGATCTTCTACCTGTGCTGCCGTGACCGGCGCATCCGCGCGCCGGCTGCGGCGTCGTGCCAGCCACCACGCCGCTCCGAACGCAAAGAGATACATCAGGCCATACCAGTGGACGGCGAGCGGCCCCACGGAGAAGGCTACGGGGTCGATGTCGGGATGTCTCAGCATTGGAAAACCTGCAGTGGACGAGCGATCCGCCAGCAGCGGGTCGGGTAGCGCTATTATGCCGTAATGGTGCGGCCGGCGAGGCACGGCCAGTAAGGCGGCTGGCAGAGCACCGCTTGTGTTGGCGCCGCCGGCAACAGCGCGCAGCAGCATAGCATCGAGGGCAAACGATTGTGTCTTATCATTCTGGCGCTGGAGCAGCACCCTGACTGGCCGCTGCTGATTGCTGCCAATCGCGACGAACACCATCAGCGCCCCAGCCGCGCCGCCGCGCCCTGGGCGGAAAACAGCGCAGTGCTCGGAGGCCGCGATGAGGTCAGTGGGGGCAGCTGGCTGGCCTGTGGTCGCGGGGCGCGCTGGGCTGCGGTGACCAACGACCCGGGTGTGCCACTGCCGGCGCAGGCCGAGTCGCGCGGTCGGCTCGTCGGTGACTACCTGCTGAACGACTGGACGCCGGCACGCTGGGCTGCGGCAGCATTTGCAACACGCCACCGCTTTGCCGGTTTTCACCTGCTTGCCGGGCAGGGCACTGAAGTCTGGTACACCAGCAACAGGCCCGGCAATGATTCCGCCCCGCGCCGCCTGATGCCGGGATACCACGGTCTGGCCAATCGCGGGCTCAACAGTGAATGCGTTAAAGTAGTGGGCGGCAAACGGGCGCTGCGGCGCCTGTTACAGTGCGGACCGACGGCTGCTCAGCTGCTGAAGCTGCTACGCGATGAGCGGGTTCCGCCCGGCGTTTACCCCTCTGAGAGGGCGCGCCTCGTAGCCCCCCGCTTCATCCGCTGCCCGGTGTATGGCACCCGGGCCAGCACGGCTGTCATGCTGGGCCGGGACGGCAGCATCGCCCTGCGGGAACAGAGCTTTGATGCGGCTGCCCAGCCCCTGACCCTGCGCGCCTGGTCCGCCGGAGCCATATCCCCATCCACCACTGAGGAGGTTCACTGGCATGGCCACGCCTGATCTGCAGCTGAGCGGCGCACGCTTTCCCCATCCGCTGGGCAAGATCGTCTGCGTGGGGCGCAACTTTGCCGCGCACGCAGCGGAGCTGAACAATCCGTTGCCGGAGGTTCCGCTGCTGTTCATCAAGCCAGCCACGGCCGCCGCCGATATCCACCAGCCGATCGCCATCCCGGACGGGCTCGGGAGTGTCCATCACGAGCTGGAAATCACTGTGCTGATTGGTGCGCCGCTGACCCGTGCCGACCGCGCCAGCGCAGCCAGCGCTATCGCTGGTATTGGGCTGGCGCTGGACCTGACCCTGCGCGACGTCCAGGATCAGCTCAAACGCGACGGGCATCCGTGGGAGCGCGCCAAGGCGTTTGACGGCGCTTTTCCGATGTCGGAATTCGTCACTGCCGACGGTGTGGATCTGCGCAACCTGTCATTGCGGCTGTGGCGCAACGGGGCGCTGGCGCAGGAAGGCAATTCGAACCAGATGCTGTTCCCGATTCTGGACCTGGTCACCACCATCAGTCACACCTTCTCCCTCATGCCGGGAGATGTCGTGGCGACCGGCACCCCGGCCGGCGTAGGGCCGCTCACCCGCGGTGATCAGCTGGTGGCAACCCTGGATGGCTTTATCAGAGTTGAAACGTCAGTAGCGTGAGCCCTCAGCTCGCGCGCAGGGTGCGCACACCGCTCTCATCGCCCAGCAGCAGCAGGTCGGCTGGCCGCAGCGCAAACAGGCCGTTGGTAACGACGCCGGGAATCTGATTGATCTTGCTCTCGATGTCGCGCGGCTGATAGATCGGGAAGTTGTGCACATCGAGAATGACGTTGCCGTTGTCGGTGACCACACCCTCGCGATAGACCGGATCGCCTCCCAGTTTGACCAGCTCGCGCGCCACGAAGCTGCGCGCCATGGGAATCACTTCCACCGGCAACGGGAAGTTACCAAGCGTCTCGACATACTTGCTCGCATCGGCAATGCAGATGAACTGCCGCGATGCACCTGCCACGATCTTCTCGCGCGTCAGGGCCGCGCCGCCGCCCTTGATCAGCTCCAGCCGGTGGTTGGCCTCATCGGCACCATCCACATAAAACTCGAGGGTGCCCGCATGGTTGAGTTCCACCACCTCGATACCATGGCCGCGCAGGCGCGCTGCGCTCGCCTCTGAGCTGGCGACGGCGCCGGCGAAGTCGTCCTTGTACTCGGCCAGGAAGTCGATGAAGAAGTTGGCGGTCGAGCCGGTGCCAACGCCGATAATCATGTCGCGCTGGAGCTCGTTGCGCAGGTACTCGACCGCTGCCCGGGCCACTGCCTGCTTCTGTCCCTCTTGACTCATCTGTACCTCCTGCCGGGTAAGAAAGATTAAAAATTGCGGGATATGGCTTGTGACTGCGCCGGCAGGAGGCCGTTTCATGGTAGAGTGCGCCCGTTCTGTCAACCTGCGCCGGCAAGCGGCCGCATTATAGCGACAGCGCCGCAGCCACTGCTGGCCATGCGACGCATGGCAACCGCCCCCGTGACGCTTCACGTCCGCTCCGCTCGCCGCCTGACCACATTGGATATCACCGATGCTGGATGAATACGTCCGCCGAATTCTCTGCGCCCGCGTCTACGATGTGGCCATAGAGTCACCCATTACCGAAGCGCGTCAGCTCTCCAGCCGCTACCAGAACCGCATCCTGCTCAAGCGGGAAGATCTGCAGGAGGTGTACTCCTTCAAGATCCGCGGCGCCTACAACAAGATTGCGCAGCTGTCGCCCGAGCAGATGGCGCGCGGCGTTGTCACTGCCTCGGCTGGCAACCATGCACAGGGTGTAGCGCTGTCGGCGACGCGACTCGGCATCAAGGCGACCATCGTGATGCCGCGCACCACACCTCAGATCAAGGTGGACGGCGTGCGCGGCCGCGGCGGCAAGGTCGTGCTGCACGGCGACACCTACGACGAAGCCTCCGCCCATGCCGCCCACCTGGCTGAGACACAGGGCATGGCCATGATCCCGGCCTACGATGATGTCGACGTCATCGCCGGCCAGGGCACCATCGGCATGGAGATTCTGCGGCAGTGGCGCGGCCCGCTGGATGCGATCTTTCTGCCGGTCGGTGGTGGCGGACTGTGCGCCGGCGTGGCGGCCTACGTGAAGTATCTGCGCCCGGAAATCCGCATCATCGCGGTCGAGCCGGAAGACGCGGCCTGCCTCAAGGCGGCGCTGGCGGCAGGCCGCCGGGTCACACTGCCACAGGTCGGCCTGTTCGCCGACGGCGTCGCCGTGGCTCAGATCGGCAAGGAGCCGTTCCGTATCCTGCGCAACATCGTCGATGACGTGGTAACCGTGACCACAGATGAGATCTGTGCGGCGATCAAACACATTTTTGATGACACGCGCTCGATCTCCGAGCCAGCCGGTGCACTGGCACTGGCCGGCCTGACCAAATATATCGAAACCAGTGGCGTGACCGGCGAAACACTGCTGGCCGTGGAGAGCGGTGCCAATACCAACTTCGACCGGCTCCGCTACATCGCCGAGCGCACTGAGATCGGTGAGCAGCGCGAGGCGGTACTGGCGGTGACAATCCCTGAAAAACCGGGCAGCTTCAAGGCGTTCTGCACGGCCATCGGGCGCCGCAACATCACCGAATTCAACTATCGTCTCGGCTCGCCCGAGGCAGCGCATATCTTCCTCGGCGTTCAGGTCAGCCCTGGGGGCGAAGATCGGGAGGCGCTGGTCTCGCACCTGCAGGAGCGCGGCTACGATGTGCTCGATCTCACCGACGACGAAATGGCCAAGCTGCACATCCGCCATATGGTCGGCGGACGCGCGCAGGCTGACCATGAGGTGCTGTACCGCTTCGAATTCCCGGAGCGGCCCGGGGCGCTCGCCCATTTCCTGTCGCGGCTCGGCGCCCGCTGGAACATTTCGCTGTTCCACTACCGCAATCACGGCGCGGCTTATGGGCGGGTGCTGCTGGGACTGCAGGTGCCACCGAAGGAGCGTGCTGCGCTGCGCGGCCTGCTGACGGAAATCGGCTATCTCTTCACCGAGGAAACCGGCAACCCGGCTTATCGTCTGTTTCTCGGCCGCGACGCGTGACTATCTTCCTGTCGCACGGATCGGGGGCAAAACCCGCCCCCAACGATCCCTTTTCAGCGCTGATCGTCACAAAATCAGCAGCTCGTCGCGTTATTCATGCATTTTTTCGGCAAACGCCGGGCACACGGTCTACGCTTTAGCCATCCAGCAACTAACCGGAGCCCTGCAGTCCATGTATCAGCGCCGCCCCAAGCCCGACTTCCTGCTACTCACCGTTGCTCTTTTCGGCCTCGGCACGCTGATTACCGCGACCGTACAAATGGCGTTCAGCTAAGCGTCTGCGCAAACCGTCCGATCGCCAGCCAGCGGCGTTCAGTAGCAATCGCCGCCAGCGGCACATCCCACGGCTCGATGGGCAACCGCTCCACTTCCTGAAACGCATGCCCCAGCCCTACCAGCAGCGGTCGGCGCACACGACCGCTGCGCACGAATGCAAAACTACGATCGTAATAGCCGCCCCCCATCCCCAACCGGCCACCGTAGCGGTCGAACCCCACCAGCGGCAGAAATACCAGATCGAGATGTTCGGGACGAACGTCGCGTCCAAGCGGCTCGGCGATGCCGAAGCGGTTACGCCGCATGCGTGCGGCAGGAAAACGCCGGAAACGGAGCAGACTGCCGGGCCGCAGCACCGGCAGATAGACGCATTTGCCCCGCGCCAGCAGCTCATTCACCAATGGTAGCGGGCTGATTTCGCCGTCATGCGGCAGATAGAGCGCAATGTGCTGCACCCGTCGCAGCTCGGGACGCCGCAATACGACCGCGGCCAGCCGGCGCGCGGCACGTTGCTGCTGATGACGGGTGAGGCTTTGACGGCGCCGCCGCAACTGGCGGCGCAGAGCAGAACGATCCATGACTTACCCGACAGGCAAACATCAGCGCTGGCGCGGCCGGGTCCTGGCATCGTTGGGAAGAGGGTCCCGAGATACCGCTGGCGATCTGGCCCTTGAACCCAGAGGTTCAAGGTGGAGGCAACAGTCAATGCTTTAGGCTTTCCGACTAGCGGACATGCACACCGCACCAACGCGGAGCCCCCGGGTGTAGCTACATAGGCTCAGGGGTCTTGATCGCCTGGCGCATATCCCAGGAGAGCCTCCAGTGTACCCACCCAAAACTCAAATTGCCAAACGCAAACGCCACCTAACGAAACAATTAAGTGATCTCAATCAATCTCCAGCTGCCGGAAGCGCTCCAGCGCTTCATCGACCCGCTCACCGAGTCGCTTAACCTGCTCGTTGGTAGCGGCACTGTCGGTGCCTCCTTCGCGCAGTTTCAGGAGTTCGGACGTCAGATTAAGCGCCACCATGACCGCAATGCGCTCCAGCCCGACCACTTTGCCGCCATCGCGCACGGTGCGCATCTGCCGGTCGAGATAGCGCGCGGCTGCCAGCAGCTCCGGCTCGCGTTCGGGCGGACAGGCGACCTGGTATTCCTTGTCGAGGATGTGGACCAGAACGGTATAGGGCGCTGCACTCACGACTCGGACTCCATCGCCTTCAGGCGGGCAATCATTGCTTCTACACGCGTGCGCGCCAGCTCGGTTTTCTGCACCAGCTGTTCGCGCTCCTGCTGCCAGTTATAGGCCTCGGCCTTGAGCTCCCGATTTTCACGGTTGAGCTGATCACAAAGCTGGATCAGATCGTCGATCTTGCGCTCCAACTGTTTCAACAGGGGGTTTTCCATGAGTACTCGCGAACGTGAGGCGGGATGCCAGCAACTATAGTGGCGGCCCCGGTTGCGGTCAACGCGACGAAGGGCTCGCGCGCAGTGGGAAAACGCCCATGAATCAATGGCGTTTACGGCACTGCGGCGGCAGGGCAGATTGCAGCACTGGTGCCTTTGAGCCCCGTTCGGTTTACCATCTTCGGCTTTGATTCCCAGAGACCAAGCGCGTGACTGATACTCCTGAAGCTCCTGATTTCGCTGAACTGAACGAGCTGCTGCAGCAGTACGGTGCCATGCTGAGCCCGGCGGAGCTGCACGGCTTGCTCTCCGGCACATTAGCGGCAGGCCGCCGCTACAGCCGGCCGGAGTGGCTGCGCGTGATCCAGGAACAGGACGGGCTGAGCAGTCCGCCCGACGAGCGTACGGGCGACGCGCTGTTCCGCCTGTACGAGTACACGCAGGCAGCGCTGACCACCGACGCGTTCGATTTCGAGCCGCTGCTCGCCGACGAGGACGCACCGCTGACGGTGCGCGCCGCCACGCTGGGTCACTGGTGTCATGGTTTTCTAAGCGGCTTCGGCCTGGCCGGTGGTCGCGCGGCCGACGCGGAGATAGAAGAAGCGCTGCGGGACATCGCCGCAGTGGCTCAGGTGGTGGCCGAAGACGAGTCGGAAGCCAGCGAGAACGATTTTTTCACCGTCTCCGAATATATCCGCCTGGCCGTGCTCAATATCGCCTGGCTGAATCAGCCGGGGGGCGGGCAGACACCGGTGGCAAAAAAAGGGACTCCAGACCCTGCTGCCGGCAAGGCCAGTACGCCAGCGGCGCTGTTCCAGCGCAAGAAATTGCATTGAGCAGGACAGCGGCGCAGGCAGGGCGCCTTGCCAGCGGATGAACCAGCAGACCTGTGGGAGACGGCCTTGTCGGCGAAGCAACCTCGCCGCCAGAGTCAGTTCGCCCGCAGGCAGACTCTTTCAGGAGCCGGTGTGCTGCAAGGCCGGAGCCCCGGCGCTGGAGGCGCTGCATTGATTGTTTGACGTAACCGAGTGATGTCATGAGCAACCGCATCAGCAAGCAGGAGTTCGCCCGTCGCCGTCGCGACCTGATGGCCCAGATGGAGCCTGACAGCATCGCGATAGTGCCGTCGGCGTGCGAGGTAAAGCGCAACCGCGACACCGAATATCCGTTCCGGCAGGACAGTGACTTCTTCTATCTGACCGGTTTCCCCGAACCCGACGCGGTACTGGTGTTATTGCCGGGGCGCGCCCACGGTGAGGTGGTGCTCTTCTGTCGCGAGCGCGATCCCACCATGGAGCTCTGGAACGGCTATCGCGCCGGTCCCGAAGGGGCATGCGAGCGGTATGGTGCCGATGACGCGTTCCCCATCAGCGATATCGACGACATCCTGCCCGGGCTGATCGAAGGCCGCGAACGCGTCTACTATTCGATGGGACGCAACGCCGAGTTCGATCGCCGCGTCATGCAGTGGGTCAACACGATCCGCGCCAAGGTACGGGCCGGCGCCCACCCGCCGGGCGAGTTTCTCGACCTCGACCACGTACTGCACGATCTGCGCCTCTTCAAGAGCGCCGGTGAGCTGCGCGTGATGCGCGAAGCCGGCGAAATCACAGCGCGGGCGCATGTACGCGCCATGCAGGCCTGCCGTCCGGGGCTTTACGAATATCAGCTCGAAGCGGAGCTGATCCATGAGTTCATGCGCAGCGGCGCGCGGACCCCGGCTTACAACTCGATCGTCGGCGCCGGCGATAACGCCTGCATTCTCCATTACACCGAGAATGACGCGCAGATTCGGGATGGGGACCTGGTGCTGATCGATGCCGGCTGCGAGCTCGATCACTACGCGGCCGACATCACCCGCACCTTCCCCGCCAATGGCCGCTTCAGCGCCGAACAGCGAGCGCTCTATGAGGTGGTGCTGGCAGCGCAGCTGGCCGCCATCGAGGCGGTCAGGCCCGGCAACCACTGGAATCAGCCTCACGACGTGACGGTGCAGGTGATCACCCAGGGGCTGGTCGATCTCGGCCTGCTCGACGGCGAGGTCAACGAGCTGATCGAGACCGAAGCGTATCGCGCCTTTTACATGCACCGGGCCGGCCACTGGCTCGGCATGGACGTGCACGATGTAGGCGATTACAAGGTGGGCGGTGTCTGGCGCGAGCTGGAGCCCGGCATGGTCATGACGGTGGAGCCCGGCATCTACGTGTCACCGCATGAAACCAGCGTCGCCCGCAAATGGCGGGGTATCGGCATCCGTATCGAGGACGATGTCGCGGTCACCCGCACCGGCTGCGAGATACTCACGGGCGGGGTACCCAAACAGCCTGACGAGATTGAACGGCTGATGCGCGAGGCGCAGAAATCGGCGTGAGTGAATCGGCCCAACCGCACTACGACGTCGTCATTGCCGGTGGCGGCATGGTCGGCCTCGCTTTCGCGCTGACGCTCAACCAGCTGAGTGAAGGCCGGTTGCGGGTGCTCGTGGCTGAAGGGTTCGCCGTGAGCGACAGTGCCGCCGGCCAGCCGGAACCGCGCCCCAGCTTCGATGCGCGCTCCAATGCGCTCTCTTACGGCAGCCGCTGCATCATGGAGCAGTGGGGCATCTGGTCGTCCCTGACTCCGCACCTGGCGCCGATCACCGATATTCATGTCTCCGAGCGCGGCGGCCTCGGCCAGGCGGAGCTGCATGCCGGGGAGCGTGGCTGGCCTGCGCTCGGCTATGTGATCGAAAACGTCTGGCTGGGCCGCGCCATGCTGGCCGCGGTGCGCGAGTGTCGGTCGATTGACCTCTGGAGCCCGGCCGAAGTCACCGACTTCCGCCCCGGCCAGCAGCAGGCGCAGGCCACCATCCGGCGGGGCGATACGCAGACTGTGGTGAGTTGCGGCCTGCTGGCGGTGGCGGCCGGTGCCCGCGCTGGCCTCACGGCGCGGCTCGGCATCCATACCGAAATCCGCGATTACCAGCAGCACGCCATCATTGCCAATGTCAGCTGCTCGCGTCCGCACCACGGCTGGGCCTATGAACGGTTCACCGACTGGGGACCAATGGCGCTGCTGCCGCTGATCGACGCCCTCGAGTCGTTTGCTGTGCACAGCCGCAGCCTGGCTGGTCGCATGGCGCTGGTGTGGACGATGTCGCCGGCACTCGCTACTGAGCTGATGGCAGCACCCGCACAGCAGTTCCTGACCACCCTGCAGCAGCGCTTCGGCTACCGCCAGGGGCGCTTCCTGCACTGCGGC
>JAJUJZ010000143.1 GCA_029265075.1 Gammaproteobacteria bacterium
ATCACCGGTAATTGTCTTTCCGGACGCCGATCTCGACGCTGCAGCGCGTGCCATCGCGATGAGTATATTCTTTAACAGCGGCCAGACTTGTTCGGCGGCTTCCCGTCTGCTGGTACACAATGCGGTCGCCCAGCCGTTGCTAGAACGGTTGCAGTCGATCGCGGACGGCATGCAAATGGGCGACCCTGCTGACGCTTCCACCCAGCTTGGTCCGTTAGTTTCTGCCGAGCATCATGCACGCGTCACTGCCTTTGTTGAGGCCGCACGCCAGGAGAACGGCCGCATCATCGGTGGCGGCGACAAAGGTTTCGAACGTGGCTATTACATGGCCCCCACCATCATTGATGAGATCGCGCTCGACAGCAGCGCCATGCAGCAGGAAATCTTCGGTCCGGTGCTCTGTGTCACGCGTTTCGATACAGCGGATTTGCAAGCGATTGCCGCGCTCGCGAACGATACCCGCTACGGACTGGCAGCCTATATCTGGACCAGGGATCTCGGCACAGCACACGGTCTGATTCCGCTGCTGAAAGCCGGCACCGTTCGCGTCAACGCGCTGGGCGGCAACGACTTCGGCATGCCATCCGGTGGTTTCAAGCAATCAGGTTTCGGGCGCGAGAACGGACGCGCCGGGGTGGAAGCCTACACAGAGCTGAAATCCGTCACACTGGGATATTGATGATGAGCGACGAGCTGACAATGCCGGCGCCGAGCCTTGCATCGGCTTTTACACTGGTCTGCGCCTCCGCTACCGAACTGGTAGTAGGATCGCTTGCCACCGGAGGAGAACGCCGCTGCCGCGTCATTGCAGCCGGCGACTTTAACGGTCGGGATATTGTAGGCACGGTGCGCACCGGCAGCGAAGTGCTGCTGGCGCGGCTTGATGGCGTGACCGTGGTAGAGGCCAATTACCTTATCGAGACCGCTGATCAGTCGCTGGTGCGCCTCATCGGTACCGGTTATCTGACTGAAACCGGGCCCTTCGCCGGTACCCGAATGTCCGTAGTGTTCGAGGTGGACGAGCACAATCCACTGGAGTGGCTGTCGCGCCGCGCGTTCATTGCAGAGCGCGCCCTGGACAGCGACACCTTCGATATCTGCGAAATCTGCTGAGGGCTGTATCGTGAAGCTTGAGTTTGCTCTGGAGATCAGAATGTCCCTTGGGGAGCGCATGCACATCAAGCTGGCGGACGGTCAGGTCCGCGGTGCCGTGCTCATCCAGAGCGGGCGCTTTTCCGGCCCTGGTCTGGCCGGATCACTGGTGGAAGGCAGTGGCGGCGATTTCCCGCTGGTGCGTCACGACGGCGGCGCGCGCTTCGAATCCCAGTACCTGTTGCGCACTGATGACGGTGCAGTGATTCTCAAGCGCAGCGCCGGGGTCCGATATGCAGACGCCGACACCATTCGTCGCCTGATGGACGGGGAAGAAGTCGACCCGAACGACTATTACATGCGCATGACGCCGCGTTTCGAGGCACCCGCTGGTCCCTACGAGTGGCTCAATCGCACCCTGTTTGTCGGCGTTGGCCGGCGCAACCCAACGGGCTCCCTGTTCCGGTTCTGGAAAGTGGTATGAACGAAGAGCTGTTCGATTACATCATCGTCGGTGCCGGCTCTGCTGGCTGCGTGCTGGCCAGCCGCCTCAGCGAAAATCCTGACGTGCGGGTCCTGTTGCTCGAGGCCGGTGCTTCGGACCGCCGACTGGATGTGGCACTGCCGCTCGCAGTCTCCAGGCTATGGCCAAATCCGACGCTGACATGGGGCTTCATGTCGGAGCCGCAGCAGCAGCTCAACGGCCGCAGCATCCCGGTGGCGCGCGGCAAAATGCTGGGCGGCACGTCCTCTCTGAATGGCATGATGGCGATTCGCGGTCATGCGCGCGACTATGACGGCTGGGCAGCACAGGGACTTAGCGGCTGGTCGTATGCCGAAGTGCTTCCCTATTTCCGGCGTCTGGAGTCGCACTGGCGTGGCGCCAGCGAGTTTCATGGAACTGACGGCCCGGTCACCGTATCACGCCACCCGGCACCCAGCCCTCTGCTGGAGCGTGCGCGTGCAGCGGCGACACTCGCCGGCTTTCCGCTGACTGATGATTTCAATGGCGAGCGGACCGACGGTTTTGGCATGCCGGACTTCACCGTGGACGCCAACGGACGTCGGGCGAGTACCTCGGCAGCCTATCTGAAGCCCGCCAGAAACCGCTCCAACCTGGCCATCCGCACTCGCGCCACTGCCGAACGCGTCCTGTTCAATGGACGTGAGGCTGACGGGGTCGCCTACCACATCGATGGCGTGCGACGGATGGCCCGGGCACAGCGGGAAGTGATTCTGTGTGGCGGCGCGATTAACTCGCCGCAACTCCTGATGCTGTCCGGCGTCGGCCCGGCAGAGCAGCTCCGCACGCTCGGCATCGAGGTTGTCGCCGATCGGATGGAAGTGGGTGAAAATCTGGTCGACCATCCGGGCGCCGGGATGGAGCTCCGGCTGGAGCCGGCCTGGGGATTCGAAAGCAATCTCCGCTTCGACCGCGCCGTTCGCGCGTTTTTCAGCTGGCTGCTGCGCGGCCAGGGCGTGATGGGCGCACCACCGGTGGTCATCTCCGCCAATGTGGCTACGCGCCCCGCCGACCCCGAAGTCGATCTGCACTTCCTGCTGATCCCGCTGGCTATGGAAAGCCGGCTCTGGTTCCCTGGTGTGCGGTCGCCGCACGGCGCGGCGATGGGCGCCATGTGGTCGCTCAATTATCCTCGCAGCCGCGGTCATGTACGCTTGAAAAGCCCCCATTTCCTCGATCACCCGGCAATCGACTTCAGGCTGCTTGCCGACCCCTTCGATCAGCGGGAGATGGTGCGCGGCTTCCGCATTTTGCGCGACTTGCTGCGGCAGCCGCCGCTCGCTGAACTGCTCGGAGAAATGGTGCGGCCCGTTACCGAGCCGGTCACTGACGACGAGATCATGGCTTATGTTCGTGAAACTGCAGCCACCGCCTATCACCCGGCTTGCACATGTCGCATGGGTGCAGATCCCGACTCGGTGGTCGATGGCGAGCTGCGCGTTCGCGGCGTGAATCGTCTGCGTGTGGTTGACGCTTCGGTCTTTCCTACCCTGCCGGGTGGCAACACCAACCTGCCGGTGATCATGGTGGCGGAGAAAGCCGCCGATCTGATCCGCGGGCGGCAGACGACTGCAACCCCCGCCCCGGCTGAAGCTACGGCGACCTGACATCTGCCAGCTCCACAACGCGTCCCTCCGGGCGTGGCCTGCCCGGCGCGCGTCCCCAGGAGTGAAACAGCACGATCGCCAGCAGCAGCTCGGCAATATCACCGCCGTAATACATCAGTCTGGCGGCCGCTTCGATTTCAGCGGTTGAGTGAGCAGTGCCGCGCGGCCAGCCATAGGCGAACATCAGCTTGGCGAGCAGGCCATGCGTCGCCATCGAGCAAAACAGTATGACCAGGCGATAACGTGGTGACAGCCGGGGCCCCGGATCCGGGCCCGCGATCGCCCAGGTGAAGAGGCAGCCCGCAATAATGAAGTGGAGGTGCACCCACCCGTGCACCAGCCCTTGCTCAAGTGATACTGCATAGAGCGGCGTCAGGTAGAGCAGATACATGCCGCCGACATTGAGCAGCAACGCCAGTACCGGATGGCTCGCAGCAGTGACCAATGGACTGCGCAGAAACGCGACTATCCGGCGCGCCGCCGTTGTTGGGAGACTGCGCAGCAGCAGCGTTACCGGCGCTGCCAGCACCAGTAGCAGCGGACCGAACATGCCCAGCGCCAGGTGCTGCACCATGTGGCCGCGCAGATCGTGATGGCTGAAAGCCGCCACCGGTGGCAGCAAGTCGACAACCAGCAACAGCACGCCACCACCAGAACTTGCCGTGCGCCAGCGACACCAGCCGCGCTGTCGTCGGCTGGCGTAGAGATAGAGCGCCAGTGCGCTCAGACTGAGCGTAATCATGGTCCATTCGAACAGGAAATAGCCGCCATGCGTCATGGCAAAACCGCCTGAGCGTCACGGTCGTTTTCATTCACAGCGCATTGATCAGTACCGGGCATCGCCGTGCCGTCGGGGCGGTCCGGACGCTTCGCACTGCGCCCTGCGCCAGCAGATGACACCGACCAGGATCAGCAGCGCGCCGGAAAAATTCCACAGCAGGTCGTACAGCAGCAGATTGTCGACGTCATAGCGAATCTGATGGAGCCGCAGCAGCTTGTGGTCAACGATGCCATCGAAGAGCTGGAACACGCCTCCACCGATGAAAAAGCCTGCCCAGGCACGCAGCACCTGCAGCTCGCCCTGCTGGCGCAGGCGCGAAAACATCATGAAGCCCGCCACCAGCGCCAGCAGTTCTGCGGCATGCAGGAAACCATCGGAGATCAGCCCGACAAGTGGCGTGGCGCGATCATAGAAGTGATGCCAGGCCAGCAGCTGGTGAAAGACGATTTCATCGACAGCAGCTATTACGCCGACACCAATCAGAAATGGCACCCAGAACGACCGTCGCTCGCCGCTGCGTTCCCGCTGCATCCGCTCCGCCCCTCGCTGAACCGCCCGCTCCGACAGTCTCGGACCCGGCCAGTGACGCAGCCGCTCAACTCAGCGTTCGCTGCTGTGGGTGACACGCCAGATAGTATTGGAGAGATCATCCGCCACGACCAAAGCGCCGCGCGGGTCGACGGTGACGCCCACCGGGCGGCCACGCGTTTTGCCATCATCGCCGAAAAAGCCGGTGACGAAGTCGATCGGTTCACCCACCGGCCGGCCATTCTCGAACCGCACGAATACCACCTTGTAGCCCGACGGTACCTTGCGGTTCCAGCTGCCGTG
>JAJUJZ010000206.1 GCA_029265075.1 Gammaproteobacteria bacterium
AAGCCCATGGCCCGCAGCATCTCCTGTGGTGAGTTGGCGTTCACTACCCCGAAGGGACCGTCTTGCGCCTGCTGGCGTACCTGCTGAAACCAGCTGCGCTGGTAGGATCCGAAATCGGCCACTGACTGCAGCGATTTGGTGCTGCGCTGGCCGGCTCCATCCCTGGGACGCCGTTTGACTGGTTCTCGCTGCGCCGGTTCTGGCTCCGCCGGCCCCGTGGCGGGCGGGGCAAACAGCTCGGCAGCATCGCGCAACGGCTCATCGGTGCGCCAGACGCCGCCGCGCAGGCCGGCGTCACTGGCCTGTCGCATGAAAATGCCCGCATCCCAGGCAACCGGCTCATCCGCTGGCGCCATCAGGCAGATCAGGGTGCCAGCACCCGCCAGCCGCATGCTTTGCTGCAGAGCAGCCCAGCGCTGCGCGAAGGGTTGTAGTCGCAGGGGGACGCGACGGTGGGGCTCACTGAGTACAGTCAGCCAATCGCCCTGCCCGGCGGGCAGGAGCGCCAGCGGGTCGCCCCAGTCCTGCAGGTCGCAGACGATATGGAAGCCGGCCTGCTCCAGCGTTCGATAGTGATCGGGCTGATACTGGGCGGAACCGGCGACCGCCACCGCGGTCGCGTCGCGCACCGGCTTAGCTCCCGCTTCATTGAGCGCCGCTGCCATCAGCTCCTGCCATTCAGCCTGCGGCAGTACGTGCAGCGCGGCGATCATAGCGAGCAGTTCTGATCCGGCCAGCTGCAGACTGGTCCGCAGCTGCTGCGCACGCTGCAACAGACCAGCGCTCTGCGCTATGCACCGGTGCTCTTCACGCCAGCGCGCTTCGGTCAGGGCACTGCCCCCGATATCCCCGAGCCAGCGGGCGAGCTGCTCGAGCCGCACGGCGTTGTAGCGGCGCGACGACGTCCGTGGCTGATGCAGCAGGTCGAGAAAGTGAAGCGGGCGCGCCGCCATCTCGCCGGTTCGCAGCAGCTCGCGCAACGCACCGAACAGCTGCGGGAGTTCGGCATCCGCATGGGTGATCAGTAACGGCGTGCCACTGTCATCGTTGAGAATCTGCTCCAGCAGCGAGCGCCCGCGCTGGCTGATGGTGGCGGCGCCGATCAGCCGGTCCGCCAGCGGCGTCGGCTCGCCCGGACGCGGCACCAGCCGCACGGGCTGCAGGCCAGCTGCACGCAGCAATTCATAGGGCGCGTCCTGGCCAACAACACGTACCACCTGCGCGCCCTGCGCCAGCAGCTGGCGGGCGCGGGCGCCGGCATCTTCGGCCGCTGCCAGCAGCGTATCGATCGCAGAGCTCATCGTCAGATCACCCCCTGTGCGCGCAGCTCGGCGATCTGTTCGGACGAATAGCCCAGCAGCCCGACCAGCACGTCGTCGTTGTGCTCGCCGATGTGAACCGGCAGCACGTCGTCAAAACCGGTCGCTGCTTCGGAGAAGATGATCGGAATGCCTGCAGTACGCAGATCGACCGTAGCCGGATAGCTGGGGTGGACCACGGCGCTGGTTTCGTGACGCTCGACCACGCGCGGGTCCTGCAAGGCTTCTTCCGGATGACGTACCGGTGCCACTGGGACGCCTTCGCGCTCCAGCTTTGCAACCACCTCCGCCGTGGTCAGCTTTCTGGACCATTCGGTAATCATTGCTTCCAGTGCGACGGCGTTAGCCACACGGGCGTCGCGGTTGGCAAAGCGCGGGTCCTTGCTCAGCTCCGGGCGATCCATAGCGCGAAACAGTCCCTGCGCCAGCTTTTCGTGGACTGCTACCAGTGCGACGTAGCCGTCAGCACACTCGAACACGCCGAAAGGTGAAAGCCGCTGCACGGTGAGACCGGTGCGCACCTGCAT
>JAJUJZ010000028.1 GCA_029265075.1 Gammaproteobacteria bacterium
AGCCTCGGCACCTTCATCGACACGTTAGTGGTCTGCAGCGTCACCGGCCTTGTTATCGTGGTGACGGGCAGCTGGCAAACGGGCGCAACTGGCGCTGCGCTGTCGACTCAGGCATTTGCTGCCGGTGTGGCTGGCGGTGACATGCTGGTCGCGGTCGGGCTGGTATTGTTCGCATTCACCACCATTCTTGGCTGGTATTACTACAGCGAACGGTGCGCGGTTTACCTGTGGGGCACCGCCATGATCCTGCCGTTCCGGCTGTTGTGGGTGGCGGCAGTCCCGGTGGGCGCGGTCGCCAGCCTTGATCTGGTCTGGCTGCTTGCGGACATCCTCAACGCACTGATGGCAATTCCCAACCTCATCGCCCTACTGGTGCTGAGTCCGGTGGTGTTCCGGCTGACGCGGGCGCAGCTGGGCGCCGTCGTGGCGAAATCCGCTCCGCTCTCCGGTGCCAAATAAGGCTTCCGGCGCAACGGCCCGCGGACCGGTCTGCAGGCCTGTCAGCTCCGGTCAATGACCCGGCGCGGAACGCGGGCGTTGACGCCGGTAAGCAGCTCATAGCTGATGGTGCCGGCGTAGTCGGCCACTTCCGCCACCGGCTGCTGCTCGCCCCACAGTTCCGCCATGTCGCCGACGGCGACAGGCGGTATATCCGTCACATCGACGGTGATGGAATCCATCGACACACGACCGGCCAGCGGGGCGCGCCCGCCGCCAATCCGCACCGGTGTGCCGCTGACAGCGTGCCGCGGATAGCCGTCCCCATAACCAACGCCGACAGTGGCAATTCTGCTGGCGCGCCCCGCGCGCCAGCTGACGCCATACCCGACCGCTTCGCCGGGGCCGATCTCCCGCACAGCCAGCACGCGCGCCGTGAAGCGCATGGCGGGGCGCAGATCGACATCCGTTCCCGGCAGCGGGTTGTCGCCATAGAGCATGATGCCGGGCCGAACCCAGCCGGTGCGGCATTCAGGCAGCCTGATCAGCGCTGCGGAATTCGCCACGCTGGCGGGCAGGGCGGGGTCGTGGACGGCGTTGAAACAGCGCAGCTGGCGCCCGGTTTCATCTGACGCCGGCTCGTCGGCGCAGCTAAAGTGCATCATCTCCACCAGCTCGCTGACCTGCGGGTGACGGCGCAGCTGCTCGCGTACCCGCTGAAAGCTGTCCGGTGGCAGCCCCAGCCGGTGCATACCCGAGTCGAGTTTCAGCCAGATGCGCAGCGACCCCGGCCAGTCATTGCGCGCCAGCACCAGCTGCGCACTGGCCTCGTCATGGATCACCACGTCGAACGCCTGGCGGCAGCACACCTCCAGGTCGTGCTGATCGAGCCAGGTACCGAGCAGCAGTACCCGCTGCCGGATGCCTGCGTGGCGCAGCTGGAGGGCTTCCTCGAGGCGCGCCACAGCGAGCCCGTCGGCAGCTGCGACCGCGCGGGCGGTGGCCAGCAGCCCGTGTCCATAGCCATCGGCCTTGATCATGGCCATGATGCGACTGTCGGGGCAGAGGCGCCGGACCTGCGCCAGATTGTGGCGTATGGCGGCGAGGTTGATCGTGAGTTCGACGGTAGTGGGCATGAATGAGAACCGGGGTGGCGAGGCGCTATTGTAGATGAGCGCGCCACCTCCAGACAGCCTCACATTGGCGTCGGCCCGGGCCATTGGTTATAGTCGGTGCAACTCACCAGAGGGACCAGGGCCTTGGCCAATCAACTGGTTATCGCCATATCTTCGCGAGCGCTGTTCAACCTGGACGACAGCCATCGCGTCTATGAAGAGCAGGGCCTTGAAGCCTTCCAGCGCTATCAGATCGAGCACGAGGATGCGATCCTGGAGCCGGGCGAAGCGTTCCCGATGGTACAGAAGCTGCTGCGGCTCAACGATCGTTTGGGACGGCCCTGTGTCGATGTGATCCTGCTGTCACGCAACAGTGCCGACACCGGCCTGCGGGTTTTCAACTCGATCCAGCATTATGGTCTGCCCATCGTGCGCGCTGCATTCTGCGGCGGACTCAGTCCATGGCGCTACATCGCTGCCTTTGGCTGCCATCTGTTCCTCTCCACCGACCCGGAAGATGTGCGTTCCGCGCTGGATCAGGGCGTCGCTGCCGCGTCATTACTGCGCAGCGAACGAGAGCCGGGAAAAGACAGCGACCAGCTGCGCATCGCGTTCGATGGGGATGCCGTGCTGTTTTCCGACGAGGCCGAGCAGATTTATCAGCGCGAAGGGCTGGAAGCCTTCGCTGCCAGTGAGCAGGCGGCTGCACATCAGCCGTTGACGGGCGGTCCGTTCAAACCATTCCTCGCCATGCTGCACCGGTTGCAGACCGAATTTCCGCCTGACGATTCGCCCATTCGTACCGCGCTGGTGACGGCGCGATCGGCGCCGGCGCATGAACGGGTGATCCGGACGTTGCGCGCATGGGATGTGCGGCTGGACGAATCGCTGTTCCTGGGCGGCCTCGACAAAGGCGCTTTCCTGCGTGCATTCGGCGCGGACCTGTTCTTCGACGATCAGCGCGGGCACTGTGATTCAGCCCGGCGTCACGTGGTCACCGGCCACGTCCCGCACGGTGTCACCAATCAACTTCCTGTCGCGGTCCCGGCCGATCCGCCTGCTTAGTGAAGTGATGGCGAAAACGGCTTCCGTTGAACGGGCCCATTGCCACATGGTCAGTTAAGGGATTATTTTCAGAGAAAAATAACCATATCGAAAATCGCTGGAGGCGAAATGAAGTTACAGCAGCTTCGTTACATATGGGAAGTGGCACACCATGACCTGAACGTCTCGGCGACGGCCCAGAGCCTCTACACCTCTCAGCCCGGTATCAGCAAACAGATTCGCCTCCTCGAAGATGAACTCGGCGTCGAGATTTTTTCGCGCTCCGGCAAGCACCTGACCCGCGTCACACCGGCCGGTGAAGTGATTCTCAAAATGGCCGGCGAAATTCTGCGCAAGTGCGAGGCAATCAAGCAGGTGGCGCAGGAGTTCAGTAACGAACGGAAAGGCAGCCTCTCGATTGCCACCACCCATACGCAGGCCCGCTATGCGCTGCCGCCGGTTATCAAGAGCTTTATCGCACAGTATCCGGAAGTGTCACTGCACATGCATCAGGGCACGCCGATGCAGATTTCCGAGCTGGCGGCCGACGGCACCGTCGATTTCGCCATCGCTACCGAGGCGCTCGACCTGTTCAGCGATCTGATCATGATGCCGTGCTATCGGTGGAACCGAGCCATCGTGGTGCCGAAAGATCATCCGCTGACGCGCATCGAGAAAATTACGCTCGAAGATGTGGCCGAGTACCCGATCGTTACCTATGTATTCGGCTTCACCGGCCGCTCCAAGCTGGATGAGGCGTTCCTTAACAAAGGACTGGTAGCCAGGGTGGTGTTCACCGCGGTCGATGCTGACGTAATCAAGACCTACGTACGGCTCGGGCTCGGGGTCGGCATCGTCGCCAAGATGGCGGTAGACCCCGTTACCGACAGTGATCTGGTGGCGCTTGATGCCAGCCATCTGTTTGCCGACAGCATCACGAAGATCGGTTTCCGGCGCGGCACCTTCCTGCGCGGCTTCATGTACGACTTCATTGAGCTGTTCGCGCCTCACCTGACGCGGGAGATGGTGGAGGAGGCGGTGCGTCGTAATACTCGCGCCGAGCTCGACGACCTCTTTGCCACCGTTGAGCTGCCCTGCTACTGACGCGCCGCCCGCACGCCTGATTGCCTTGCACGCGCGTTATCGGTAGGCTTTCGGGCTTTCGATAAGCGGGAGCAGTCTGTGGAAATCGCCTGTTTGGACCTCGAGGGGGTACTTGTCCCCGAAGTGTGGATCGCCTTTGCGGAGCGGACCGGAATTGACGCCTTGCGTGCGACCACACGCGACATTCCCGATTACGACGTGCTGATGAAGCAACGGCTACGCATCCTCGCGGAGCACAATCTCGGGTTGCCCGATATTCAGGCGGTCATCGCAGACATCAAGCCGCTGGACGGGGCCGTCGAGTTCGTCGACTGGCTGCGCGAACGCTTTCAGGTGATCATCCTGTCCGACACCTTCTACGAGTTTGCAGCCCCGCTGATGCGCCAGCTTGGCTGGCCAACGCTGCTCTGCCACAAACTGATCTGCGACGAAAACGGCCGCGTGACCGATTATCAACTGCGCCAGGCCAACCCCAAACGGCAGGCTGTAGTGGCGCTGAAGAGCATCTATTACCGCGTTATCGCCGCAGGCGACTCCTATAATGACACCACTATGCTGGCGGAGGCTGACGCCGGCATTCTGTTCCACGCGCCGGACAATGTGATCCGCGAATTCCCGCAATTCCCGGCCGTGCACACCTTCGAAGATCTCAAGAAAGAGTTCGTCAAGGCCAGCAATCGTCCGCTGACCCTTTAAGCATCTGCCTCCCCGGAGCCATTCGCTGGCTCCGGGACAGTCGTGGGCGGGAAGGATGACCTGCTGAATGGGCCATCCTGGAAGCGGGGCGTCCTTCCCGGCTACGGCGAGCTACGAAGCTCTCACCCTCTCACGGCGGTACGCAGCGCTGCCCCGTATGTGCGCCACCGACAGAGGGTTTGTGGTGCACGTCAGGACAGTACGGCAAGCAACGGTTCGATTTTGTTGCAGGTTTCCTGCAGCTCCGACTGACACTCGGAGTCGGCGACGACAGCGCCGCCCGCCCAGGCGAACAGCTCGCCCCGACAGGCGAGCAGGGTGCGGATGGCGATATTGGTATCCATTCGGCCGCACGCCGAGATATAGCCGATTGAACCGCAGAACACCGACCGCTCGAACGGTTCCAGTTCAGCGATGATCTCCATTGCCCGGATTTTCGGCGCGCCAGTGATCGAGCCACCGGGGAACGAGGCGGCCAGCGCGTCGAGTGGGTGGACCTCCGGCCGCAGGCGGCCGCGCACACTGCTTACCAGATGGTGCACCGTGGCGAACTGCTGCAGCTCGAACAGCCGGTCGACGTGGATTGAACCGATCTCACAGCTGCGGCCGAAATCATTGCGCAGCAGATCGACGATCATCACGTTTTCGGCGCGGTTCTTCTCACTCGCCAGCAGCTCCTCCGCCAGCCGCCGATCTTCAGCCGGATCTGCTGAACGAGGCGCCGTACCTTTGATGGGCTGCGTCCAGAGCTGATCGCCTTCCGCCGTGATAAAGCGCTCGGGCGAGAGACTCATGACGACGCCGGCCGGCGTCTCCAGCCACGCAGAGAACGGAGCGCCGGCGCGGTGGCGCAGGCGCTGGTATGCGTGCCACGGGTCGCCTTCAAACGTGGTCTGCCAGCGGCGTGCCAGATTGATCTGATAACAATCGCCAGCGTGGATGTACTCCTGCACCTGCCTGAAGGCGACGCGATAACCGTCGGTTTCCGGCGTCACTTGCCAGGGTGAGGTGAGGTGGAAGTCCGGCTCTTCACCGGATGGCGCAACCCCGGTAAGCCGTGCCAGCACTTCGCGCTGCAGCCCGGCGGGCGTGGCCGGGTGGAATACTGCTACCGTGCGCTGCTGCTCGTGATCACAGATGATGGCCCAGCTGTAGAGGCCGAAACGGTAGCAGGGGAAGTCGGGCTGTTGCGGAACTGGCGGCGCCGTGTCGTCCGCGGGCGTGTCGTAGCCGAGCAGGCCGATAGCGCCACCGCAGAAGGGGATGTCGGGCTGGCCTGTGACGGCCGGCAGGTACTGTTCCAGCGCCTTGCGGACGCGCTTGAAGGCGCTGAGCGTGACGCCCGGCTTGGGCTCGACAATGGCGAGTGGCGCCGCACTGATGATGTCGAAACGGCCACGGTCGCCGGTGGGCCGGCCACTGTCCAGCCAGACACTGTTCCCCAGCCCACGGATCCGTGGCAACCACTGGCTGGCATCCTCATGATGGGGCAACGGCTCTATTAACACGGCGATATCCGGAACAGCTGGCCCGCCTGACGGCATGGGCGACTCAATCAACAGGAAGGGCGGCTATGGTAGCCGTACCAGGAGGTTCGCGCCACCGGCCGGGTTGTTGCGCACCGGCAGGTTGCGCGAAGACCACCGAGCCCGGCGGGTCACGCAGATGCGGAAATTGTGCTGGGCGCGAAGAACCTGGCAATTTCGGCGCGCCGGTCCAGTGCGTCGCGGTAGCCGAGCTCGATCAGGGTGCGGATGTAGGGGCGCGTAAACAGGAGGTAGCTGGCCAGATTGACGCCTCCGGCATTGCGGTGTCCGCCGGTCATGCGCAGGAAGGTCTGCACGCTGTAGGGCAGGCTGCGGACATGATCCCGGGCAATTTCGTCGAGGTCCTGCGACGGCGACACGATCAGCGTCTCTACCGGGCGCAGGGTCGTGCGGATGTGGCAATGCAGCTCAGCAGGGATGCAGTTCAGCAGCTCGTTGAGCCGTTCCAGCATTTCCAGATCGGTCTCGAGATTGTCCACGAAGGCGCTGCTGAGCAGGTGGCCGATGATCTCGCCAAAGGCTGGTTTGCGGACTGGCTGATGGCGCCGGGCGTAATTGCGGCGGTGTCCGTTGGGCGGAATCACCAGGATCCGGCGCGCACCCAGGTGAAGCAGAGGACTGATCGGGGTCAGCTGCCGCAGGGCGCCGTCGCCATAGAACTGACCGCCGATGTTTTCGGCCGGAAACAGAGTCGGAATGGCGGTAGAGGCCATCAGGTGCGGCAGCTCGATGGGATGCGGCACACCGGCGCGGCGCCAGCGCTGCCAGCCACCCGCCAGCGGTCCTCCCTGATAGAACGTGACGGTTGCCCCCTGGGTGTAGTTGATTGCGGTGACAGCCAGGGCCTTGAGATGGCCGGCGCGCAGCTGATCAGCGATGGCGGAGAAGTCGACTTCGCGGCCGAGCAGCTCCCGCAGTGGTGTGTTGTCCAGCAACGCGACCGGCTGCGGCACTGCGCGACCACCAGTCACCAGTGAGAGCAGCAGACGGGCAGTGTTGAGAGCCACGGCGAGCCAGTCAGAGCGATAGACCTGATGTGATTCGAGGCGCAGCCAGAGCTCTTCGAGACGCTGCACTGCCTCGCCAAGGTCGGCCGCCCGGCTTGCCAGTGCCACGGCGTTGATGGCGCCGGCTGAGGTGCCGCAGACGATGGGACAGGGCAGTGCCGTACGCGGCAGGATGGCGGCAATACCCTTCAGCACTCCAACCTGATAAGCGGCGCGGGCACCGCCGCCCGGCAGCAGCAGGCCGAAAGGGTTGTCGTACGGAAGCGAGGCAGCCGTCATCGTTACCGGATGTGTTCGCGCATGCCGGTCTCGGCCAGGATCTTGGCAGACAGCTCTTCGACCGAGCTGTGTGTCACGTCGATGAACGGGATGCCATGCCGGCTGAAGAGGGACTCGGCCATGCGCACTTCATCCTCGCAACGCGACATGCTGGCGTAGGAGCTGTTGGCCCGGCGCTCGTTGCGGATGGCCGCCAGCCGCTCTGGTTCGATAGTCAGGCCGTACAGCTTGCTGCGATAGGGCAGCAGCGGTCGCGGAATGCCGCCGTGATCGAGATCCTCTTCGGTAAGCGGATAGTTGGCAGCAAAGATTCCATGCTGCATCGCCATGTAGAGACAAGTCGGCGTTTTGCCGCTCCGCGATACGCCTACCAGGATGATCTCGGCCTGACCGTAGCGATTGATGCGCGCGCCATCGTCATTCTCCAGCGCATAGTTCACCGCGCTGATGCGCTTCTGGTATTGCAGTTCGCGGGTGCCGCTGTAGCCGCGACCGACAGTAAAGCTCGACTTGGTGCCAAGCGCCCGCTCGAGTGGTGACAGAAACGTGGAAAAGATGTCGAGCAGCTCGCCGCGGCTGGCGCCGATGATGGCGCGGATCTCCTGATTGACGATGGTATCGAAGATGATCGGCGCGGCGCCGTCCCGGTCCGCGGCATCGTTGATGCGGTCGACCGCGCGCCGCGCTTTCTCCTCGTTGTCGACGAACGGCATCACCACCTTGTCGAACTCGATATTCTCGAACTGGGCGAGCAGGCTCTGACCGAGTGTTTCAGCAGTTATGCCGGTGCTGTCCGAGATGAAAAACGCCGTACGTCGCATCATTCGCGTCCTGTTGTCGAGGCCGCCGGAGAGGCCAGGATCCGTGTCGTTAAAAAACTACAGAATTGTGCTTCTGACAGCTGATTTCCGTAGTTAAATTTCATTTCAATGAAGGCGTCGGAAGAGGGAATTTTTTCGCTATGATGCAGCCCATCCACTGCCGACTCATCGGCACTCACTCTAGCACAGCACGCTAACAGGAGATCAGTCGTTGGCCGAGTACATCGTGTGGTTTGACCAGTTGGGCATGGGCGACGTCGAGCGCGTCGGCGGTAAGAATGCATCGCTCGGCGAGATGATCAGTCACCTCGCGGGTGCCGGTGTTTCGGTACCGGGTGGCTTCGCCACGACGGCTGAGGCATACCGTACCTTCCTGAGCCAGAGCGGCATCGATCAGTGGATCGCAGAACAGCTTGCAGCACTGGATGTGGATGATGTGAACGCTCTTGCGGCTACCGGCGAAAGCATTCGTCGTCGCATTGTCGAGACACCGCTCACACCTGAGCTGGAAGCCGCCGTGCGCGAGGCATTCAGCAAGCTCGCCGCTGAGAACCCGCAGATTGCTGTCGCCGTGCGCTCATCGGCCACGGCTGAAGACCTGCCTGACGCTTCGTTCGCAGGGCAGCAGGAGACCTTCCTCAATATCCGCGGCATCGACAACGTGCTGATCGCAATCAAGGAAGTGTTCGCTTCACTGTTCAACGATCGCGCAATCGCTTATCGCGTACACAAAGGCTTCGATCATTCGAACGTCGCCCTTTCCGCCGGTATTCAGCGCATGGTGCGCTCCGAGACCGGCGCCAGCGGTGTGATGTTCACCATGGACACTGAATCAGGCTTTGATCAGGTGGTGTTTATTACTGCCTCCTACGGACTCGGCGAAACTGTCGTGCAGGGGTCAGTCAACCCCGATGAGTTTTATGTACACAAGCCGATTCTGACGGAAGGGCGGCCCGCAGTCCTGCGCCGCAACCTCGGTAGCAAGGCGATCAAGATGGTGTATGCCGACAGCAGCCAGGCCGGTCGTTCGGTGCTGACTGTCGAAGTACCGGAAGCTGATCGCAATCGTTTTTCCATCACCGATGCTGAAGTGGAAGAGCTGGCAAAACAGGCGCTGATTATTGAAAAGCACTATCAGCGTCCGATGGACATCGAGTGGGCAAAAGATGGCGACGACGGCAAGCTCTACATCGTGCAGGCGCGGCCAGAGACAGTAAAAAGCCGTGTCGCCAGCAACATCATGGAGCGCTACCTGCTGCGCGAAAAAGGTCGCGTACTGGCAGAAGGTCGCTCCATCGGTCAGCGCATCGGTAATGGTCCGGTGCGGGTTATCAACGGCATCAGCGAGATGGATCAGGTGCAGCCGGGCGACGTGCTGGTCACCGACATGACTGATCCCGACTGGGAGCCGGTGATGAAGCGGGCGTCGGCGATCGTCACCAACCGTGGCGGTCGTACCTGCCACGCGGCAATCATTGCCCGCGAGCTGGGCATTCCGGCTGTTGTCGGCTGTGGCAATGCCACCGACGTACTGGAAAATGGTCAGCTGGTTACCGTGAGCTGTGCCGAGGGTGATACCGGGATCGTCTACGAGGGCCGGCTCTCGTTCGATATCACCACCAGCGATCTGCAGACCATGCCGGAGCTGCCGTTCAAAATCATGATGAACGTCGGGAACCCCGATCGCGCATTCGATTTTGCCGGCTACCCGAACGAGGGTGTTGGTCTGGCGCGGCTGGAGTTCATCATCAACCGCATGATCGGCGTGCACCCGAAAGCGCTGATTAACTTCCAGGACGTGCCACGCGATGTGCGGCAGAGCATCGAGCGCCGCATGGCCGGCTACGCATCGCCGGTCGATTTCTATGTCGACAAGCTGGTTGAGGGCGTGAGCACCATCGCTGCGGCGTTCTATCCGAAGCGCGTCATCGTGCGGATGTCGGATTTCAAATCGAATGAATATGCGCACCTGATCGGCGGCAGTCTCTATGAGCCGGCCGAGGAGAACCCGATGCTGGGCTTCCGTGGTGCATCGCGCTACATCTCGGACTCATTCCGCGAGTGCTTTGATCTCGAATGCCGGGCGCTGAAGCGGGTGCGTGATGAGATGGGTCTGACTAACGTCGAGATCATGGTGCCGTTCGTGCGCACGGTGGGCGAAGCACGGCAGGTTGTCGAGCTGCTCTCCCAGAATGGCCTGCGGCGCGGCGAGAATGGTCTGAGGCTGATCATGATGTGTGAGATTCCAGCCAATGCTCTGCTGGCGGAGCAGTTCCTGGAACACTTCGACGGCTTCTCGATCGGCTCCAATGACCTTACCCAGCTCACGCTTGGTCTCGACCGCGATTCGGGCCTGGTGGCGCATCTGTTCGATGAGCGCAACGATGCGGTGAAGGTGCTGCTCAGCAGTGCCATTGCCGCCTGCAAGAAGGCCGGCAAATATGTCGGGATCTGTGGCCAGGGTCCGTCCGACCATCCGGATTTTGCCCGCTGGCTGATGGAGCAGGGTATCGATTCGGTCTCGCTGAGCCCCGACTCGGTCCTCGAAACCTGGCTCTTCCTCGCCGAGAAGAGCAACTGATGGAGGCCACGCGCCCGCAGTGCGGGCGCGGCAACGGATGCGCTACTACCAGCTGGCGTATTTCATCGATCTGCACGACGGTTATCGCCAGGTGTTTCAGATCGAACACCACCGCCTTCTGCTGATCCAGGAGGCGGGCCAGCGCTATCTCATTGAAGCGACCTGTCCCCACCGCGGTCACCCCCTGACCGCTGCTGATGTTGACCCGGAAGCGGGCACAGTGCGCTGTGCGCTGCATGACTACCGGTTCGCACTGAACACGGGAGCGCTGCTGTACGCCACGGAAGAGCCGTGCCGAGGGCTGCGCCGCTACACGATTGTCGAGCGCGAGCGTGACCTGGGGGTGATTCTCTGACCGGCTGTCGCCGGGTAGCGACGGTGCATTAACGTTTGGACAGGATCTGAAAATCCTGTTGGTTATCTCACCAGATATCGCTACGCTTTGGTCATTCAACCAAAGGCCATTGCCATGCCTGCCCAGCCTCCCTCCAGCGTTGCCTCTGCCGACACCGTCAGTGTGCCGGAGCGGCTGCTGTCAGCTGCGCTGGAGCTGGTGCGTACTGAAGGCATGCGCAGTCTCAGCCAGGCGCGGGTTGCTGCTGCCGCCGGCCTGCGTCAGAGCCATCTCACCTACTACTTTCCCACCCGGCGCGCGCTGCTGCAGGCGCTGATCGAGCGTATTCATCTGGAAATTATGGAGACCGTCGAGCCGCTGCTGGCTGCGCACAGTACGCCTGCCGGTCAGCTTGATCGCGATGCCCTGCAGTGTCTGCGTGCCTTTCTCGTCAGACGCATCCGGGAACCGCTGCTGGCCCGTCTGATGCTGGCACTCGCCAATATGAGTGATGAAGACCCCGTCCTGCGAGACTGGCTGGCGCAGCATGACCGGGAGATGCTGGAGCATCTGCGCGAGGTTTTCCACCGTATGGGGCTGCAACCTTCCGAATCCGACCTGGGGCTGTTCCACGCCACTTTTATCGGCCTCGTGGTGCTGAGCACCAACACCGGCGATCCCGCCCGGGTTGAACACTATGGCCAGCTGGCGGGAGCGGCATTCGACCGCCTGGCCGCTGCTGCAATTTCTTGCGATTAATCTGCCGGACATGCCCATGTCACATTTACTGTCGCGCCATCACGTTTATCACTGCCTTGCTCTGCTGGTTATCACGAGCTGGCTGAGCGGCTGTGGTGACAGCACCGGCGTTACTGAAGAGACGGTCCAGCCCAGCATGACCATCACTGTTGCGCGGGCAGAGCTGCAGCAGTGGCCGCGCACCATTACTGTCCCGGGGCGGATTGCGCCGTGGCAGGAAGCCGTGATCAGCGCCTACAACAGCGGCTTGCCGCTGGTGGAAGTCGGCGCAGAGGTGGGCGATCGGGTGCACCGTGGCGCTGTGCTGGCCCGGTTTGATGACCGGTCGGTCCGCGCCGAGCTGGCACAGGCCGAGGCCCAGCTGGCGCAGGCCAGGGCAGAGGCGCGCCTCGCCGAAGCTGACCATGCGCGAGCCAAGGTACTGCACAGCAAGGGCGTGATGAATGACCGCGAGCTGGAAGCGGCCGCGGCTACCGCTGACGCCGCACGAGCCCGCGAGGCACTGGGGGCAGCACTGGTGGAGCAACAGCAGATCCGCCTGGCCGAAACTGTCGTGCGGGCGGCAGATGACGGCGTCATCGCGAGTCGCACTGCCTCCCTCGGGCAGACGCCGGCCGCCGGCACCGAGCTGTTCCGGCTGATCCGGCAGGAGCGGTTGGAATGGCGCGCTGAACTCACCGCGGAGCAGCTGGCGCAGCTGGCGCCGGGCCGGACGGTGGAGCTGTCGCCAGCCGGCAGCAGCCTGATCACGGGTACAGTGCGGCAGCTGGCACCTGCACTGGAGGAGGGCGCGCGCCTCGGTATCGCTTATGTCGACCTGCCGCCCGGCACAGCGGCGCGGGCCGGCATGTATGCCAGTGGCACCATTCTGCTCGACGATGCACCTGCGCTGGCGGTGCCAGCCGGAGCAGTAGTGGTGCGCGATGGCCGCAGCGCGGTGTTCGTTGTCAGTGATGAGCAACGCGTCACCCGGGTACCGGTGAGAACCGGACGCAGCCGCGCTGGCTTCATTGAAATCACCGACGGCCTGGCAGCCGGTGCCGTGGTAGCAGTGCGGGGCGCCGGCTTTCTCGCTGACGGCGACCTCGTGCGCGTGGCCGATTCGCCAGTGGTACTGGCAGCCAAAGGGACACGCCGATGAACCTCGCCACCTGGTCGGTTCGCAATCCCATTCCCTGCATTCTGCTGTTCGCCATTTTCACGCTGGCGGGCCTGTGGGGTTTTCAGCAGCTCGCTATCCAGAACCTGCCTGACATTGAACTGCCGACGGTTCAGGTATCGCTGGTGCAGCCCGGTGCGGCGCCAGCCCAGCTGGAGACCGAAGTCGCGCGCCCGGTAGAAGACGCGATGGCGACGCTGCAGCAGCTCAAGCATCTGCGAACCACGGTGTCCGACGGCATGGTCAGCATCGCCGCGCAGTTCGAACTGGAGCGCGATCTGACGGATGCTCTGGCCGATGTGCAGGACGCCATCGACCGCGTTCGCAATGATCTGCCGACTGACCTGGAGGAACCGCAGGTCAGCAAGGTCACGATTGCCTCTGCCCCCATTCTCATCTATGCGCTGACCCATAGTGATATGAGTGAGGAGGAGCTTTCCTGGTTTATCGATGACATTGTCGGCAGGGCGATGCTGGCTGTACCCGGCGTTGGCAATGTTACCCGCGTGGGCGGTGTGCAGCGCGAGGTACAGGTGACCGTTGATCCGGTGCGCATGGCCGCCCTCGGTGTGACTGCGGCCGATGTATCCCGCGCACTGCGCCGGGTCCAGCAAGAGGTGTCTGGCGGCCGCGGGCAGGTCGATGGTGGTGAGCAGGGCGTGCGCACCATCGCTACGGTGCGCCAGGCTGCCGATCTGGCCGCTCTGCCGCTGGCGCTGGCCGACGGTCGCATGGTGCGGCTCGATCAGGTGGCGACAGTTGCGGACACTCATGCCGAACGCAGCCGGCTGGCGCTGCTGAATGGCGAACCCTCGGTCGGCTTCCAGATCGCGCGCTCCCGTGGTGCCGATGAGACACGTATCGCAGAGGATGTCCGGCGCGCTGTTCAGCAGCTCGAACGCGATTACCCCGGCCTGAAAGCGACGCTGGTGTTCTCGGCCGTTACCTACGCGCTGGAGCAGTACCATGCGTCGATGCAGATGCTGCTGGAAGGGGCGCTGCTGGCGGTCATCGTCATCTGGATTTTTCTTCGTGACTGGCGCGCCACTCTGATTGGTGCAGCCGCGCTGCCGCTTTCCATCATCCCCACCTTTGCCGTGATGGAGTGGCTGGGCTATTCCCTCAATACAATTTCGCTGCTGGCGATGGCGGTGGTGGTGGGCATCCTGGTTGATGATGCCATCGTGGAAGTCGAAAACGTGGCGCGCCATATGCGCCAGGGCAAGGATGTGCGCACCGCGACGGTCGACGCTGTCAGCGAGATTGCGCTGGCGGTGCTGGCTACCACATCGACACTGGTGGTGGTGTTTCTGCCGACCGCATTTATGCCGGGAGTGCCGGGGCTGCTGTTCAAACAGTTCGGCTGGACCATTGTTACCGCGGTAGTCGCCTCGCTGGCCGTGGCACGACTGATCACCCCGGTCATGGCGATCTGGCTGCTCAGGCCGGACCGACACGAGCGGACCGACGGGCGCCTGATGGCCAGCTACATGCGGCTGGCACGCTGGTGTCTGGCACATCCCCGTCTGACGCTGCTCGCCGGCACCGGCTTTTTCATCGTCTCGCTGGCACTGGTGCCGCTGTTGCCGGTCGGTTTCATCGCGGCTGCGGACGAAGGCGCCATTCAGATCAGCGTGGAACTGCCACCGGGCAGTCGTATTGAGGACTCCGAACGGGTGGCGGAAGAGGTGCGCAACGTACTGGCGGAGGTCGGAGGCATCGATTCGGTATTCGCTTCCATCGGTGCACCGCCGATCACCCTGACGCGTTCCGCGGCGGCAATTGGCGAGGTGCGTAAAGGTACGCTGACACTGGTACTGGCGCCCCGGGACGAGCGCCCCAGCCAGCAGGAGATTGAGCGGGAGCTGCGGCCGTTGCTGGCAGAGATCCCTGGTGCCCGGTTTGCGATTGGTGCGGGCAACCCTGGCGAGAAGATGCAGATTGTACTGGTCAGCCCGGACAATCATCTGCTGCATGCATCGGCTGCGGCCATCGAGCGCGAACTGCGCGGGCTGAGTTTTCTTGGCAGCGTGACCTCAACAGCCAGCCTGGAGCGGCCCGAAGTGACCATTCGTCCCGATCCGGCACGGGCCGCGGAACAGGGGGTCAGTACGCAGGCGATTGGCGAAACGGTGCGCATCGCCCTGGCCGGTGATTTCGATGCAGCGCTTGCAAAACTCAACCTCGACCGCCGGCAGCTCGATATCCGGGTGCAGGCAGGCGATGACGTGCGCACCGATCTCGACGCCATTGCTGCACTACGTGTGCCAGGTCGTTCCGGACCGGTGCCGCTGGGAAGCGTGGCGTCGCTGGCGATCGAAAGCGGACCATCCCAGATCGATCGTTACAATCGCGAACGTCAGGTCACTATCTCTGCCGATCTCGGCGGCTACCCGGTAGGACGGGCAATGGCCGCACGCGATGAGCTGCCTGCGGTGCGCAATCTGCCCCCCAGCGTGCGCATGATCGAAGCCGGGGACGCGGAAATCATGCGCGAGCTCTTCTCGGGCTTCGCAGTGGCGCTGGTGATTGGTGTGATCTGCGTTTACTGCGTGCTGGTGCTGTTATTCAAGGATTGGTTTCAGCCTGTCACCATCCTCTCAGCGGTGCCGCTCTCGGTGGGCGGAGCTTTCTTCGCCTTGCTGCTGGCACAGGCCGAAATGGGCCTTTCGGCGCTGATCGGTATGGTGATGTTGCTGGGCATCGTGACCAAGAACTCGATCTTACTGGTCGACTTCGCAGTGATGGCGCAACGCGAACACGGTATGTCCCTGATCGACGCCATGACCGACGCCTGTCATAAGCGCGCCCGGCCCATTGTGATGACGACGCTGGCAATGAGTGCCGGGATGCTGCCGGTCGCCGTGGGCCTGACAGGCGATGCCAGTTTCCGTCAGCCGATGGCAATCGCCGTCATTGGTGGACTGCTAACGTCAACGGCGCTGAGTCTGCTGGTAGTGCCGGTAGTGTTTCTGTATGTCAGCCGTTTCGCGAACCGCCTGTACCGCCGGAAACCGGGTGCAGCCCCGGTACTGGCCAGCTGAGCACGCCGGGCTCGGACGGCCGAGCATCTGAACGAGCGCTGCTCATGTTCGGCTCCACAGGCTGAACAGGTTTGGGGGCAGAGAGTGCGTTCGTGCTACCGCCGTTCGCACCCATTGAATGTGAAATGACAGATCGTGTTCCGGAGGACAGCTGATGCGTATCATCGCCAATATCGACGTCCCCGCGCTGACGCCGGCTATCGCCTTTTATTGTGACGCCCTGGGTCTCGAACTCAGTCGTATTATGGATGACGATGTCGCGGAACTGATGGGCGGTGACATGATGCTCTGCCTCCTCGTTGCACCCGCTGGTGCGAAGCCCGCGGCAACGGTGCAGGAGCCACGGCGCTATGCTCGTCACTGGACGCCCGTGCATCTGGATTTCGTTGTGAGCGATCTGGAGCAAAGTTCGGCGCGGGCTGTGAAAGCCGGTGCGCGCCCAGAGGGCGCCTGGCGCGAATGGCGCGGGTCACGCTGTGCTACTTTTTCCGATCCGTTCGGTCACGGTTTCTGCCTGATTGAGTTTGATGATCACACCTATCATTAGCCGGCAAGACCGCGCGCAGGCAATGAGCAGAGAATGGGATATCGCCAGATATGAGATTGTGGTCGCTGCACCCGCGTTATCTCGATCGACAAGGTCTTGTTGCCGTCTGGCGTGAAGCACTGCTGGCCAGGGCGGTGCTGCGCGGCAAGACCAGGGGCTACCGGTATCATCCGCAGCTGGAGCGGTTTCAGGCGCACCGTGCGCCCAGGCTGGCAATCAACGCGTATCTGCACGCTGTATACGACGAAGCATGCGAACGCGGCTACGCGTTTGATCGCTCCAGGATCGGGCCAGTGCGTGGCATTGAGACCATTACGGTCACCACCGGCCAGCTCGACTATGAGTGGTGGCATCTGCTGACGAAGCTCGCGGCGCGCAGCCCGGGATGTTACGACCGGTGGTATTCCCTCGGACGGCCTGATCAGCATCCGCTGTTTGAGTGTCAGCCAGGAGCAATTGCCTTCTGGGAGCGAGTAACATAGCGTAATTCCGAAAACATCAACTCTGGGCTTTCTGGCCGGCTGGGCAGTGCGGGTGCTGCACTTGGCTGAAACTGGCAATTGTTGCGAGGGAAAAGATGGAAACGCTGGCCCAGGTGTTGCTGGTACTCGGGACCGCCGTGGCGGTTATTCTGGCGTTTCAGCGTTTTAACATCCCTTCAAGTCTCGGCTATCTGCTGGTCGGTCTGCTGCTCGGACCGTTTACGCCGGGCCCGGCAGTCGACAGCGCGCAGGTTCAGGCGCTGTCGGAGTTTGGCATCGTCTTCCTGCTGTTCACTATTGGTCTGAACTTCTCGTTGCCCCAGATACATGCGCTGCGACATCAGGTCCTTGGCCAGGGCACGGCGCAGGTAGCCCTGACGACCTTGCTGGTGATGGTCATGGCGGGCCTTGCCGGGCTGCCCTGGGCAGTGGCGTTTGTTGTTGGCGCCGTATTCGCGCAATCCTCTACCACCGTCATTTCCCGGCAACTCGCGGAAGAGGGGGAAGAGAACAGTCGTCATGGTCGTCTCGGTGTGGCCATGTCGGTGTTCCAGGATGTCACCGCGGTACCTTTCGTCGTTGTGATCCCGGCACTGGGTGCCGCTGTGGGCGCTCAGGCAATCGCTACAGAGCTCGGCTGGGCCCTGCTCAAGGCGGTGCTGGCAACGGCCGTGGTCCTGGGGGCAGGACGCTGGTTACTACGGCCATTTTTCCATTTCGTCACTGAGTATCGGTCAGCGGAAGTATTCACGCTGACAGTGCTGTTTATCTCTCTGCTGGCTGGCTGGATCACGAATCATTTCGGACTGTCGCTGGCGTTTGGCGCATTTCTGGCAGGGATGGTACTGGGCGAAACCGAGTTTCGGCATCAGGTCGAAGCCACCATCCGGCCATTCCGGGACGTATTGCTCGGGCTGTTCTTCATCGGCATCGGGATGATGATCGATCCGAAATCGATTCCCGACATCTGGCATTGGACGCTGCTAGGCGCAGTGGTGCTGATGCTGGTAAAGATCGCACTGGTGACCTGGATTGTGCTGCGTTCAGGCGTCGACAGGCTAACTGCCTGCAAGACTGGTCTGCTGCTGGCCGTTGGTGGTGAGTTCGGCTTTGCCATTCTGGCCATTGCGGCCAATGCCGGCGTTGTCAGCGGACTGATCAGTCAGATGCTGCTGGGGTCGGTTCTGCTTTCGATTATCATCGCGCCATTCCTGATTCGTTATAACGGGCCAATCGCCGCATTCCTGACCCGATACCGGGAGTCGGCCGACGATGGTCAGGGGCTGAGACCTTCACCGGAACTCACCAGCGAGCTGCAGGATCATGTGATCATCTGTGGCTACGGGCGCACCGGTCAGGTGGTCGGGAATGTACTGGAAGATGAAGGTATTCCCCATATCGCGCTCGACGTCGATCCCGGCATTGTGCGGCAGGCGCGGCTCGCAGGTGAGCCTTGCTTCTTTGGTGATATCGGTGAACACGACATGCTGGAGCTGATCGGCATCGATCGCGCCCGGCTGGTTGTTATCAGTCATGAGGACACGGCGGCAGCAGTGCGCGGCCTGCGCGCCATACGCGCCCTGCGGCCGCATGTGCCGGTGATGGTGCGTACCCGTGATCTCAGTCACGTGGATGAGCTGCGCGCAGCAGGTGCGACCGAGGTTGTGCCCGAAACGCTGGAAGCGGGACTGATGATCGCGTCGCAGACGCTCGTATTACTCGGTATGCCACTGGGACAGGTCGCGCGGCGGGCACAGGCGCGGCGGGCAGGGTTTTATCGAATCGCACGTCAGTTGTTCCACAGCGCCGTGCTTGACAGCAATGGCGGCTCTGAGCGGCTGCAGCCCATGGTTGTTCCGCCAGAAAGCCGTTTTATCGGCGTACCGCTCGCTGCACTCCCCTTGGAAGGCGTCTCGATTTCCGCGCTGGTGCGGCAGGGCGATCGTCGCATTGATCCCGATCCTTCAACCGAACTGGCCGGGGATGATGTACTGGTGCTGTTTGGTGAGGGCGATCGTCTTGAGACTGTCGTGCGGACACTGCAGTCCTGACACTGGTCGAGCTGAAGACACAGAACCCGCGCAGCCGGACCTGGGCAGTCCGACTTACGCAGCCCACTCAGCGACGTTCCAGTGCTTCTACCAGCAGCCATAGCTGATCGCTGTGGCTGCTGGTGTAGCGCGCCGGGGTTACTGAAGCAGCCGGGGTGGGCAGCAACGGTATCCATTCGCCCAGACGGCCGGTGCGCTGATTGCCCAGCACCCGGCGGTGGTCGCCATCGCGCTGTGCGAAACTGGTCAGAACTTCGATAGTGTCACTGCCGAGGCGGCGGATCTGCAGCATCAGCGAACGCACCTCCACCGGCTCTTCATCAATCATTACTACCCATCCATCGCTGCCGGAGAAGCGCTGTGCGAGCCGTTCGTGGTCGATCGCCACCAGTGCCTGCTCGACAGTTTCGATCCGATAGCTGGAGTCGCCGGTGGCGTAGAGCCGCGAGCCGGCCTGTGGTGGCGGGACCATACTGATCGTCAGGAGCAGCGGCAGGGGAGGCTGATCGATCTCTTCGAGCAGGTCGAGAATCCCTTGCAGCTGCTGTTCCTGACCGACCAGCAGCAGGCGGTCGTTGATGCGTTCGACACGTACTGCGTCGCCGTACAGTCCGCGCAGGGCAGTCACTACCTCGTCAGGATTGGGGCCACGCAGCTGCCATACTTCGCTGCCGGCCATGGCCGGCGCCGCGAACAACAGCGCGGTCAGCGCGGTACAAATCCTTCTCATAGCAATAGCTCCCGCAGTTCCGGATCGGGACTGCTGCGTTGCCACCAGTCGTCGAACTGCAAGCGATAGGATTCGGCCAGCGGACGATTGTGGTAATCCGCCCAGGCGCTCTCTGGTTCGCGCAGGTCATGACAGAGCAGTCCGCTTTGGTCGGCAATCAAAAAAGCTTCGGGCACCTCATTCGGTGGCAGTTCAAGTCGCCGGATCTGCACCGCACTGGGCAGCCGCCGATGCAGCGCCAGCAGGCGATGGCCGCGCTGAGCAATCTGGCGGCCGTCGAGCAGCAGCAGCCGCACTTCACTGTTGCGATGACGTCGGGCCAGCCCCGAGACTGCAGCAGCGAACTCGTCGCGGTCATATACGGCGGGCTCCAGCACGCTGGAGAGAATACGCAGCTGCACTCGGCTCTGGCGCACCAGGTCAAGTGCGATGGCGGCGCGGTCGGACACCGCAAACCGGCCGGCGTGACGTCCCAGCTGGCGCGGTGCAAGCGTCAGCCGCATTACGCGATGCGGAATGCCGGCATCGTCAAACTCCGGTCCGAAGGCGGTGAAGCCGAGGCGTTCATAAAAGCCGAGCGCATCGACCTGGGCATTGAGGTGCACTTCATGGAAGCCAGTGGCGCGCGCACTCGCAAGTGCCGTGCGCATTAAAGCCCTACCGATGCCGCGGCCGCGCCAGGGTCGCCGCACTGCCACCCGGCCGATATGTCCATCTGGCAGCAACCGCAGGGTGCCGGCCGGCTCGCCGTCGGCGAACGCAAGCCAGTGACTGGCCTGGTCGTCGAGCCCATCCCATTCCAGCGATTCGGCTACCCGCTGCTCGTCGATGAATACTTCGCGCCTGATGGCGGCGAGCACGTCACCGTCAGCGTCCCATGCGGCCCTTCGAATCTCCCAGCTCATGTTGTCCGCGGTTATTACTCTGTTGCAACATTTAAGCCCGGCCAGCTGGCCGGGTCCAGTGCCCGGGCTGCTGTCTGAGAGGTATATCAACCCTCCGGGTTAACCTGCGACGCCCGTGCGTTCCACTGCCACTCGCGAACCTCAGGCAGATCTTCTCCGTGCTTACGAATGTAGCGGTGGTGCTCCTCCAGCTTCGCCTCCATTGTGGCGCGGACATCGGCCCCGCGTTCTGCCAGACCGGGAACATATCCGATTACGTCGCACACCAGATGGAAACGGTCGAGACCGTTCATCACTGTCATGTCGAACGGTGTGGTGGTAGTTCCTTCTTCGCGATAGCCACGTACGTGGATGTTGGCGTGATTAGTGCGCCGGTAGGTGAGGCGGTGGATGGTCCATGGATAGCCGTGGTAGGCAAAGAGAACCGGCTTGTCGCGGGTGAAGAGCGCGTCGAACGCTTCATCCGTGAGCCCGTGCGGATGCACGTCGTGCGGCAGCAGTGTCATCAGATCGACCACGTTGATCACCCGTACCCTGAGCTCCGGCAGGTACTGCCTGAGCAGGTCGACGGTAGCCATCGTTTCGATGGTCGGCACATCGCCCGCACAGGCCAGCACGATATCCGGCTCGCCATCACTGTCACTCGACGCCCACTCCCATTTGCCGAGCCCGGCCTTGCAGTGTGCTTCCGCCTCTTCGAGGGAGAGCCACTGCGGCTGCGGCTGCTTGCCGGCCACCACAATGTTGATCCGGTTCCAGGTGCCGAGAATATGCCGGGTCACGCACAGCAGGGTGTTGGCATCCGGCGGCAGATATGCCCGCACGATGTCGGTCTTCTTGTTGAGCGCCACGTCGATAAAGCCGGGGTCCTGGTGGCTGAAGCCATTGTGGTCCTGGCGCCAGACGTGGCTGGTCAGCAGATAGTTGAGGGAGGCGATCGGTGCGCGCCACGGGATATCGCGCGCCGCGTCCAGCCATTTGGCGTGCTGGTTGAACATCGAATCGATAATGTGGATGAACGCCTCATAACATGAGAACAGGCCGTGGCGTCCGGTCAGCAGATAGCCTTCCAGCCAGCCCTGACAAGTGTGCTCGGACAGGATCTCCAGCACCCGTCCGTCGGGGCTGAGGAAAGTGTCCTCTGGCAGCTGTTCCGCCATCCAGCTGCGGGGTGTCACTTCAAACACGGCATCAAGCCGGTTGGACGCAGTTTCATCCGGACCGACCAGTCTGAAATTGCGGTGCACGGCGTTGGCCCGTGCCACCTCGCGCAGATAATTGCCCATTACCCGGGTCGCTTCGGCGACGGTCCCGCCAGGCGTCTCGACGCTGACGGCAACATCGGCAACCGGCGGCAGCGTCAGATCGCGGCGCACCAGGCCGCCGTTGGCATGCGGATTGGCGCTCATCCGGCGGGGACCGAGTGGTGCCTGGTCGCGCACCAGTTCCCGCGGCGCGCCGCTGGCGTCAAACAGCTCCTCCGGCCGGTAGCTGCGCAGCCAGGTCTCCAGCTGCTGCAGGTGCTCGGGATTGCTCGCCAGACCCGACAGCGGCACCTGATGCGAACGCCAGAAATCTTCCGTCTTCTTGCCATCCACCTCAGCCGGGCCGGTCCATCCCTTGGGACTGCGCAACACAATCACCGGCCAGCGTGGACGTCCGGAGAGCGAGCCGTGACGCGCGGCGCGCTGAATGGCCCGGATGCGAACCACCGCGGTGTCGATGGCGGCAGCCATGGCCTGATGCATCTTCTCCGGTTCGTGGCCGGAAACGAAGATTGGATCATGGCCGTAGCCGATCATCAGACTCTTCAGCTCTGCTTCTGGAATGCGCGCCAGGACAGTGGGATTGGCGATCTTGTAGCCGTTGAGGTGGAGAATCGGCAGAACGGCGCCATCGTGTGCCGGGTTAATGAACTTGTTGGAATGCCAGGCGGCTGCAAGCGGTCCGGTCTCCGCCTCGCCATCGCCGATCACGCAGGCGACGATCAGTTCGGGGTTATCCAGCGCGGCGCCGTAGGCGTGGGCCAGTGAATAGCCCAGCTCGCCGCCTTCATTGATCGAGCCGGGGACGTCGGGTGCGACGTGACTTGGAATGCCGCCGGGGAAGGAGAACTGGCGGAACAGTGTCCTCATGCCGTCGACGTTCTGCGGCACATCGGGATAGCATTCCGACCAGGTGCCTTCGAGCCAGCTCGCGGCGACCATCGCCGGGCCACCGTGCCCCGGGCCGCAGACGTAAATCATGTCGAGATCGCGCTGGCGGATCGCCCGGTTGAGGTGGGCGTAGATGAACGTGAGCCCGGGCGTGGTACCCCAGTGGCCCAGCAGGCGCGGCTTGATGTGCTCGATGGTGAGCGGCTCGCGCAGCAGCGGGTTGTCGAGCAGATAGATCTGGCCAACCGAGAGATAGTTGGCGGCGCGCCACCAGGCGTCGAGCGCGCGCAGTTCGCGGGCGTCGAGCGGCTTGGTGCCAATGGCTTCAGTGGAACGGGTGGTCATGAAGAATCCCTCTCTGTCTGATAGTGGCGGGTGATGCCGTCACAGGTTTATCCCTGGCATGGACGGTGGCTTATCCGCCCATGCGTTGCATCAATCCGGTACGTCGCATGATGGTCTTTTCCACCTCCAGCAACAGCAGCAGGGCAACGCCGGTGCCGACGATCAGCAGACCGCCGGCTAAGGGAACCGGTCGCGAATCGAACAGCGTGTGCATGAGCGGCAGGTACGTGAAGGCGAACTGGGCCAGCGTAATGACGACCAGCGCACTCAGCACCACCGGTGTGCCGACGATGCCGCGCAGGCTGATGGACGGTGCATGCAGATAGCGCACACTGAACAGGTAGAAGATCTCCATCACGACGATGACATTGACCACCATGGTGCGCGCGGTTTCGATGGGGAGTGCCTGCGCGTTTGCCCACGTGAACACGGCGACCGCCCCGATCACGAACAGCACTGACACCAGACCGATGCGCCACAGCATGAACGGTGTCAGCAGCGAGCTGTCAGCCCGCCGCGGCGGTCGCTGCATGACATCGGGCTCAGCCGGTTCGAATGCCAGCACCAGTCCCAGCGTGATGGTGGTGACCAGGTTGATCCAGAGAATCTGCACCGGCGTCAGTGGCAGTGTCACTCCAAGCGCCAGTGCCACCAGCAGCGTCAGTGCCTCACCACCGTTGGTGGGCAGAGTCCAGGCGATCACCTTGCGGATGTTGTCGAAGACGGTGCGGCCTTCGTGTACGGCATTGACGATGGTGGCGAAGTTGTCGTCGGCCAGCACCATCTCGGCCGCCTGTTTCGCTGCCTCGGTACCTTTGCGGCCCATCGCCACGCCGACGTTTGCCTGTTTGAGTGCCGGCGCATCATTCACCCCGTCGCCGGTCATGGCGACGATATCGCCATTGCTCTGCAGCGCGCGCACCAGGCGCAGCTTATGTTCAGGGCTGGTACGCGCGAACACGGCCCCGCCCTGCGCCGCGGCCGGCAATTCGGCATCGTCGATCCAGTCGAGCTCCGCGCCGGTAATGACGGTGGGCTGATCGGTAAGGCCGAGCTGGCGGGCTATGGCACTGGCGGTCAGCGCGTGATCGCCGGTGATCATCTTCACCTGAATGCCGGCGCTGCGACACTCGCTGATGGCGGCAAGCGCTTCCGGCCGCGGCGGATCGATAAAACCGGCAATCCCGAGAAAGCGGAGTCCGCCGGCGAGCTGGTCATGGTCCAGGGTCGCATCGCTGGCGTCAGCAACGGCAAAGCCGAGCACGCGTTCGCCCTGCGCAGCAACAGCGTCAATGCGCTGGTTCCAGTAATCCGGATCGAGCGGGACGTCGCCGGCGCTGGTCGCCTGCCGGTCGCACATGCCAAGCAGCTGTTCCGGTGCGCCCTTGATGCAGATGTGTGCCGACTGGTGGCCCCCGCTCAGATGCAGCGTCGCCATATAGCGATAGCGCGCATCGAACGGAATAGCGTCGAGCCGCGGATGGTCTCCGCGAACATGGTCGATGTCGAAGCCGGCCTTGATCGCCAGTGCGACCAGCGCCCCTTCCATGGGATCGCCCTCGGCGCGCCACTGACCATCGTCGTTAATGAGCTGAGCGTCGTTACAGAGCAGGCCAGTTTCGATCAGCGTGGCTGCCACTGGCGGGGCGGAACCGGGCTGGCCGTCGATCAGCAGGGCACCGGTCGGTTCGTAGCCGGCGCCATCCACCACGACTTCGCCGTCGGCGGTCACAATACGTCGCACTGTCATCTCGTTGCGGGTCAGGGTGCCGGTCTTGTCGGAACAGATGATCGAGGTAGCACCCAGCGTTTCCACCGCCGGCAGCCGCCGCACGATGGCATTGCGCTGCGCCATGCGCTGTACACCGATGGCCAGCGTGATGGTGATGACGGCCAGCAGCCCCTCCGGCACGACGCCAACGGCGAGCGCAACGACCAGCAGCAGCGCTTCGTGCCAGACATAGTCTCGGGCAAAAACGGCGAACAGGAACACCAGCGCAGCTGCCGTGATCGCGCCAGCGGCAAAGCGGCGGCCGAAGCGGTTGATCTGCTGCAGCAGGGGCGTCGTCAGCAGCTCGACCTCGCCGAGCATGCTGCTGATCTGGCCGATCTGCGTCGCGCTGCCCGTGGCCGTCACCACGCCCATCCCGTGACCCGCGGCTACCAGTGTGCCGGACCACGCCATGCAGGTGCGGTCGCCGAGAGGGGTATCCACGGCGACCGGATCGGGACTTTTCTCTGCCGGAACCGATTCGCCGGTCAGGACGGCCTCGTCGACCACCAGGGCACGGCAGCTCAGCAGGCGGAGATCCGCCGGCACCTGGTCGCCCGCTTCGATCAGTACGATATCACCGGGTACCAGCTCGTCGGCCGCCACTGTGCAGCGCACGCCAGCGCGCACTACCGTCGCGGTGGGCGCGATCATCCGGCTGATGGCGTCCAGCGCCTGTTCGGCTTTGCCTTCCTGGAGAAACCCTATAATCGCGTTGCCGATAATCACAGCAAGAATGACGCCGGCATCGATGAAATGACCCAGCAGCACCGCCGCTATGGTGGCGACCAGCATGAAGTGGATGATGGCGTTGTTGAACTGGGCAAGAAAACGCCGGATTGGGCTGCGGCGCAGTGTTGTGGGCAGCGCGTTGCGGCCGTGCCGCTGCAGCCGGTCACGCGCTTCGGCGATGCTCAGCCCGGTCGCCTTGCTGGCGAGCGCAGCGAGCACGGCTTCGCCCGGCTGACTGTGCATCTGCGCGGGTGAACAGGCGGTGTCGGGCAGTTGGGACATCTGCAGCTTCCATTCAGGATCGGCCGGGTGCCGGTAACCGTTCTACCGGTCGGTCAATAAAGCAACGGTTTTGCGGGCTATCATCCACTCTTCGCTGGTGGGCTCAATCAGCACCTGAACGCGACTCTCTGCCGTGGAGATGACAGCGGCGCCGGCTTGGTTGCTGGCATCGTCCAGCCTGACACCCAGCCAACCCAGGTGCGCACAGATTGCGGCGCGGATGGCTGGCTGGTTTTCCCCGATACCGGCCGTGAACACCAGGGCATCAATGCCACCCAGCGGCACCGCCAGGCCGGCAAGCTTCTCGGCGCAACGATAGGCAAACAGATCGAGTGCCAGTTTCGCCTGCGGCTCGGTACTGGCCAGCAGTTCGCGCACATCACCGCTGATGCCGGAAAGGCCCAGCAGACCCGATTCGGTATAGAGCAGCCGCTGAATGTCGGCGTGGCTCATTCCCTGGCTCAGCATCCACAGCACCACGCCTGCATCGAGACTGCCGGGCCGGGTTGCCATTGGCAGTCCATCCAGCGCAGTAAAGCCCATTGTGGTCTCGACACTGATGCCATCGCGCAGGGCACAGGCGGAAGCGCCTGAGCCGAGGTGTGCGACCACGACTCTGCCCCGAGCCAGTTCGGGCCGGGTCTGGCGCAGGCGCTCAGCGATGTATTCGTAGGAGAGACCGTGGAAGCCGTAACGGCGAATGCCTTCGCGATAGTAGCGGTCGGGAAGGGCGTAGCGGTCTACGATGGGCGAATGGGTGCGATGGAAAGCTGTGTCGAAGCAGGCTACCTGCACAATCTGCGGCCAGTGCTCCAGCAGTACCTGTACCGGCGCCAGATTGTTGTGCTGGTGCAGGGGGGCGAGCGGCGCGAGGGCTTCCAGCTGGGCGAGGATCCCTGCATCGATGATGACGCTGTCGGTAAAGTCCGGACCGCCGTGCACAATGCGATGACCGACTGCCCGCGGCGCCTGCGTCAGCTGGCTAGTCAGCCAGCCGCCAAGATGATGCTGCGCGGCGTTGAGATCGCGGCAGTCGGCCGGTGCAAAGCTCTGCTGATGCAGCGTTGTTCCGTCACTGCCGTGTACGCGCAAAGCGGGGCTGGCGGTGCCAATACCGCCGACCTGGCCGCGCTGGATGAGCTGCAGCGTCCTGTCGGTCCCCAGCTCATAAAGATGGAACTTGAGGCTGGAGCTGCCGGCATTGATGACGAGGAGGGAGTCCTGCACTGGATGTCCTTACCCTGACCGTTAGTAGGGATAAGGCAAACCTTACCATGGTCAGTGCGGAGTCTACCGCTTCGTTGACAGCGCTCCCCCGGTACTCGTCTTCCCCGACATCCTCGGCCGCCATTTCCGCCGGCAGAAAAGGCTCGGGTTTAAAGCTCGCTGGTTGCCGACCCGTGTGGTCCGTGATCTGGGCCGAAAGCTTCATTTGCGACTGATGGGAGCCGGCCGGCCCGAGATGCCAGGCGCAGCCTTGAGGGAGTCAGTCCTCGACGAGGCGAATGGCGGCCTGGTTGCAGAGGCGACAGAGCAGCTCCACCGCGGCCGGCTGTTGCAGCCAGGGCGCGAGCTCTTCGG
>JAJUJZ010000045.1 GCA_029265075.1 Gammaproteobacteria bacterium
GCCATTGATGAACCGCTCCACGCGCGGCCCAATCGGCACCCATGACATGATCACCAGCCCGCCCACCCGCGTAGCCAGCGTTACCAGAGCCATGAGCAGGATGACGCCCAGCGCCACCAGTGACTGATCGACCATCATGAGTGCCGCTCCTCTGCTGCCGGCTCAGCCGCCGACTGCGTGTCGGATCTGAACGGCAGCAGGAGGCTGGCACAACCCCCTGCCAGCCCGCCGACCACGACATGCGTGTGCGGTGGCAGCCACCACACCGCGGCCAGCGCCGCCAGACCCGCGACGCTCCACGGCAGCAGGACCGGAAAATCGCGGCGCCCGCTCAGCAGCATGGTCAGCAGAAAGCAGCCCATGATCACATCCAGGCCAAACCGCTCCGGCGCGGTGATACCGCTGCTGAAACAGACCCCGATCCAGCCGCCGATCACCCAGGCCACCCAGAGCGCCAGACCACTGCCCAGCAGGATGCCGGCATTGTTCTCGCCACGGTAATACGCGGTCATCGACATGGCCCAGTTGGAGTCAGTGAGCAGCACTGCGCAGCCATATCGGGCCGCGGGCCGCAGATCGCGCAGCCAGGGATAGAGTGACGCGCTCATCAGCAGAAAACGGGCGTTAATGGCCAGGGTCGAGAGCAGCAGCGGCAGTACGGGCAGCGGCTCCTGCCACATCTCCAGGGCGGCGAACTGCGACGCGCCCGCAAACACCAGGGTGGTGATCGCCATGATTTCCGTCGCGTCCAGCCCCCGCTGTACCGCCGCGACACCAAAGGCGAGACTGAATGCACCGACAAACAGCGATAGCGGCGCCATCATGCGGAAGCCAGCCAGCAGGCCGGTCCAGCTGAGTGTGACGCCCGGCGAATTCTGGGGGGACAATCTGCACCTCACACAACCGGGAACAAAATAAAAAGAGGACGCATGCTGCCTCTCCCGGCGGCAGGCGACAACCCTGCCCCCCTTTTCTGCTCTGCAGATGTGGATGGGTATGCGGTGGCAACACGGGTTATCATCCACCGCCGCCAGGCAGGTTTGGAAGACGGATGACTGCCCCGGGCAACGTCAGCTATTGTGCATGCCGCCTGCTCGCTGCATCATGCGAACCGTTATGACAGATAACTATCCAGGGAGATAGCAGTGACCCCCGATCCACGTGAACTTCTATCGCGCTCCAAAATGAGCATGCTTCAGGTCATCGCGGTAGCGATTACCATTGGACTTAACGCCCTGGATGGTTTTGACGTACTGGCTATCAGCTTTGCGGCGCCCGGCATCGCCGAGGAGTGGGGCATCAATCGCGCCGAGCTCGGCATCGTGCTGTCGATGGAGCTGGTGGGCATGGCCATCGGTTCCATTGCCCTGGGCGGACTGGCCGACCGCATCGGTCGTCGCCCCACCATTCTCGCCTGTCTGGTAGTGATGACCGGCGGCATGCTGATGGTGCCCAGTGCGACGGGCATGCTCGAACTCTCCGTCTGGCGCGTACTGACCGGTCTCGGGATCGGCGGCATGCTGGCCGCCATCAACGCGGCAGCAGCCGAGTTCTCCAACTCCAAACGGCGGGACCTCAACGTCTCACTGATGGCCATCGGCTACCCGGTGGGCGCGGTTCTCGGCGGCCTCGTGGTAGCCCAGCTGCTCAAATTCTACGAGTGGCGGTCGATCTTCTACTTCGGCGGTCTGGTCACCGCACTGTTCATCCCGCTGGTACTGCTGTTTGTACCGGAGTCGGTGCACTGGCTCAGCCAGAAGCAGCCGAAAGGCGCACTCGACAAGATCAACCGGACCCTGACCCGCATGGGTCACCCGACCATCACAGCACTGCCAGTGGTCACTGAAACCCAGCGCAAGCAGTCCGCGACCGGCATTTTCACGCGCGGTCTGATTCTCACCACCATTCTGGTGACGCTGGCATACTTCCTCCATATCACCACCTTCTACTTCATCCTCAAGTGGGTGCCGAAGATCGTGGTCGACATGGGCTTCGCGGCCTCCTCCGCTGCGGGCGTGCTCACTTGGGCCAACGTGGGCGGTGCCACCGGGGGTGCGGTGCTGGGACTGCTCGCTCAGCGCTATAACGTCAAGGCGCTCACGATTGGCGTCCTGATCATCTCGACAGTCATGGTGACTGTGTTTGGCCATGTCGAGGCCGATCTGGCGCAGATCTCGCTTATCTGTGCCTGCGCAGGCTTCTTCACCAACGCAGGCGTCGTGGGTCTCTACGCGATTCTGGCGCGGGCCTTCCCCACCCATGTCCGCGGGTCGGGCACCGGCTTCGCCATCGGTACCGGGCGCGGTGGCTCGGTACTGGCTCCGATGCTCGGCGGCTTCCTGTTCGCTGCCGGGTTCGAGCTGCCGTCAGTCGCCTTCATCATCAGCGCTGGTTCGCTGATCGCAGCCGCGGCGCTGTTCTTCCTCAAACTCAGTCCGGATATCGATGGCGGCACCAGCACCGCGAACGCGGCCACCGACCCGGCGGTCACGCCGGCCCCAGCGACTCGCTGAGGGTTATCCCCCTGAAAAGCCGGTCCTTGTGACCGGCTTTTTTGTCTGTCGCCCTCTTACGCTCTCTCGCTGCGCCGGTGCCGCGGCCTCGACGAACCGGCTCGCTGGCTGGATAAATGGCCGGATGGTGTACCATCGAGGTTCCATCGACTGACGCGTGGAGGTGCGCATGGCCAATGGCTGGGCGGGCGACGGCGCTGTGCAACAGCAGATCGATGCCACGATTGAAGATGCTCTGGCGCGGGCGCGCAGCCGTCTGCCGCGGGGCGAAAGTCTCACCCACTGTGAAGCGTGTGATGAACCTATTCCACAAGCGCGGCGCGAAGCACTGCCGGGCGTACGGCTCTGTGTGACCTGTCAGAGCAAGGAGGACGCCGAGGATCGCGCCTTCAGCGGCTACAACCGGCGCGGCAGCAAGGACAGCCAGCTGCGCTAGTCCTCAACTGCAGGCGAGTTGCCGCCACCCCGTCTTTCAATCCATTCCCTGGCAGGACCGGCGCCCGCCCCTTCAGCCGCGGGCGGCCGCTTCGAGCGCGGCCACGTCGAGCCTGACCATGCCCATCATTGCCTGCATCACGCGTTCCGCGACCGCCGGGTCGGTATCGCTCATCAGTTCCCGCAGCCGCCGTGGCACGACCTGCCACGACAGGCCAAAGCGATCCTTGCACCACCCGCACTGCACCGCCTGCCCGCCATTCCCGGTCAGCGCTTCCCAGTAGCGGTCGACTTCCGCCTGATCCTCACACTCGATGCTGAAGGATACCGCTTCGGTGAAGGGAAAGGCCGGCCCCCCGTTGATGGCGGCGAAGCTGCGACCGCCGAGCGTGAATTCGATGAACAATACCTCGCCCTTCTTCACCGAAGGATTGTCAGCAGGTGCGCTATGGACGGCATCGACCCGGCTGTCGGGAAACAGCCCGACATAAAAGTTGACGGCCTCTTCCGCGGTGTCGTTGAACCAGAGATTGGGCGTGATCTTGTCCATCAAAGCGTCTCCAGAGGAACAGTGCGTACGATCGTTTGTCGTTTTCGCAGCGGCAAAATCGACCATGAGCGCATGGGTATTGCCTCAGCTCACCCTGCCCACCCACCACGGAGGAAATCACATGGAGACATTCGAACTCTGCCGGGGCCGGCTTATCGACCATATTCAGCTGGTCGTGAAAGACCTGACCACCAGCCGGCGCTTCTATGACGCGGTATTCGAGGTGCTGGGCATTCCATTCGGTGGCGAAGGCCCCAGTTTCTTCTGGTACGACGAGCTGTTTGTCTCGAGCCGGGAAGGAGAACAGGCGCTGGGCGAGCTGACGGGGCGGGTGCATCTCGCTTTTCAGGCTGCCGACCGCGCCATGGTGGATCGCTTTCACGCGGCAGGACTGGCCGCAGGTGGCCGCGACTTCGGCGCGCCCGGCGAAAGACCACAGTATCACCCCGGTTACTATGGCGGGTTTCTGCTGGATCCGGACGGCAACAATATCGAAGCCGTTTACCACGGCGCAGCAGAGCGCTCCGCGCCGGCCGTCAAGATCAGCTGGTAGCTGAATACGCTGAGGCGGGACGCGACATGATGTAACATCCGTGATTCCCACAGCGTCGCTGGAGCCGACGCTGCCGATGATAACCAGCAGAGGATATCCACCATGTCCAGCCCGATCGCGACCACCCATGTCGGCAGCCTGCCACGCTCGGAAGAGCTGGCGCGCATGCTGATCGAGCGCGACCACGGCGGCGACACAGACCCGGCCGCGTTCGACGCGCTGGTGAGCCGCGAAGTGGCCGACGCCGTCGAGAGACAGATTGAAGCGGGGGTCACCATCGTCAGCGACGGCGAGCTGGGCAAAGTTGGTTACTCGACCTATATCACCGAGCGCCTGTCAGGCTTCGGCGGCGACGTCGAGCGGCGCCCGGCGCTCGACCTGGCGCCCTATCCCGAGCTGATGCGCAAGCTGTCAGCAATCATGGGCAAGCAGGAATTCACACGCGCCTCCTGCATTGGCCCGGTGGAGCTGGTAACGCTCGAGCCGCTGCACGACGATATCCGCCGTTTCAGAAGCGTGCTGGACAAGGCCAGTAAACCGGTGCGCGCGTTCATGAACGCGGCCTCTCCCGGTCTGATCACCGCCTTCCAGATTAACCGCTACTACCCGTCGCACGAGGCCTATCTCACGGCACTGGTCGATGCGATGAAGCCAGAGTATGAGGCAATCGTCGCTGCCGGGTTCGACCTGCAGCTCGACTGTCCCGACCTCGCCATGTCCCGCCACACCGGCTATCAGGACAAGAGCGAAGAGGAATTCATTCGCATCGTGCAGGCCAACGTCGAGGCGCTCAACGCCGCCACCGCCAACATTCCGGCGGAGCGGCTGCGGATGCATATCTGCTGGGGCAACTATGAAGGTCCGCACGACCATGACATTCCGCTGGAGCGCATCATCCAGTACATCCTGAAGGCCCGGCCCTCGACCATTCTGTTCGAGGCGGCCAACCCGCGCCACGAGCATGAGTGGACGGTGTGGCGCGATGCGCAGATTCCGGACGACAAAATCCTCGCGCCCGGCCTGATCGACAGCTGCTCCAACTATGTCGAACATCCCGAGCTGATCGCCCAGCGTATCGAGCGCTTTGCCGGCATCGTCGGCGCTGACCGCGTGGTCGCCAGTACCGACTGTGGCTTCGGTACCTTCGCGGGCTACGGCAAGATCGACCCCGGTGTGACCTGGAAGAAGCTGAAGGCACTGCGCGAAGGCGCTGACCTCGCCGCTTCGCGACTCTGACCCGACGGCGAGGAGTGCATCACACAGGAGCGGCGGACAGGGGCTGCCAGCACATGCCGGTCGTCTTTCCGTACCTTGATGCGGATCAATAGCCGCAAGCGGATTAATAACATAAGTTACTCAAACCGCTTGAGGGCGCCGGAGCCGGTTGATAGCATCCCTGTTCAGGCCGCCGGGAAGCGGCGAAGTAATCTCGTCCCGAAACGCTGTTCGCGGTGCCCGCCACTGCCTGAGCCTGCCGCGCAGCCAAGTCACAAATGTGAATTGAAAATAATGCCCGGAGCTCTGGCTCCGGCCAGATAATCGAGAGGAAGCTGAGATGGCAAGAAACTGGCCGAAGTCATTCGACTTCGAAGGCTTCAACGAGCCCATTGGGGTAGAGTGGAGTCGCCCTAACCTCGAAGTCGAGGGCGAAATTCCCGCTGAAATCAAGGGCGATTTTTTCCGCGCCACGGCCGACCCTGCCCACGTACCCACCGTCGAGTACGACACTTTCCTGTCGGGCGACGGGATGGTGTCGCGTTTCCGGATCGACGGTAACACGGTCGATTTTGCAATCCGGTACGTCGAGACCGCTCGCTACAAAGCAGAGCGTGAGGCGCGCAAGGCGTTGTTCGGTGCCTACCACAACCCGTTTACCGACCACCCGAGCGTCCAGGGCATCGATCGCACCACTGCCAACACCACCCCGGTGTGGCACGCTGGCCGCCTGCTGATGACCAAGGAGGACAGCCGCCCCTACGAGATCGATCCGGAAACGCTGGAAACGCTGCGCAGCTATGATTTCGACGGCAAGCTGAAGTCGCTGACCATGAGTGCGCACCCGCGCATTGATCCCCGCACCGGCGAAATGTTCTTCCACGGCTACGAAGCCGATGGCGTCACTTCGACCAAGGTCGCTTACTGCATCGTCGACAAGGACGGCAACCTGGTTTCAGAGCAGTGGTTTGATGCCCCCTACTGCTCGATGCTGCACGACTTCATTGTCACTGAGCACTACGCCATTTTCCCCGTCTTTCCTACCATCCCCGATCTGGAGCGCATGAAGGCGGGCGGCCCGGCGTGGTCGCATCATCAGGACAAACCAAGCTGGCTCGGCATCATGCCGCGCTACGGCAAGGTTGAAGAGATGAAGTGGATCGAAGGGCCGAAAGGCATCTCCGCCTTCCACATGCTGGGCGGCTGGGATGAAAAGTCCAGCGGCTCGAGCCTGGTCCACATGGTGCTCAACGTCACCGACACCAACACCTTCCCGTTCATTCGCGCTGCGTCCGGCATGGATCCGAGCCCGGCTGACGTGCGCGGCGACCTGGTGCACTGGACCCTCGACACCGACAATCTCGAGGCCGGCTACACCTCGAAGAAGATCGGACCGCCCGGCGACATGTCGCGCATTGCGGCCTGTAATCAGTGTGCGGAGTTCGATTACGGCTACTACGCCTGCTACGATCCGCGTGTCGGCCCGCCCATCATCCATAGTGTGGTTGGCGCAGGCTTCAATACACTGGTGCGCGTCGGCTTAAAGAATAATGACGTGACCACGCTGGGCCTCGGCCCGGACCGCGCCATAAACGAACCAGTTCATATTCCTTCGCACCAGCCCGGCCATGAGGGCTATCTGGCGGCAGTGGTTGATACGCACTCGACAATGTCGTCGGAACTCTGGTTTCTGGAGGCCAGCGACATCGCCAGAGGCGCGATTGCGAAGGTGAAGCTGCCATTCCGGCTGCGGCCGCAGGTGCACGGCACCTGGGTACCAGCGGACGAAGTAGCGAGAGCGAAGGCCCGCCAGCGCTGAGCCTGGAAGGGCGGCGGCTCGGACAGTCCATAAGGAGTAATAAGCTTGCAACCGAACGACGCAGCGCTGCCCCGCACGCTCGAAGCCATTCTCGACGACCAGCCGCTCAACGCTCTGCAGTGGCGCGTGCTGCTGCTCGGCGCGCTGATCATGTTCATGGATGGCTTCGACATGCAGACGATGGCGCTTACCACGCCATCGATTGCTGCCGACTGGGGCATCCCGCTCGCCAATCTGGGCATCGCCATGGCTTCGACCATGGCGGGCGTCGGCGCCGGCGGACTGTTCATTGCGCCGCTCTCCGACCGGTACGGCCGCCGGCCGTTCGTCATCGGTGCCCTGCTGGCCGTGGGGCTCGGTTCGCTGGCCAGCGCCGCTGCGCCCGGCCTCACCTGGCTGGTCATTGCGCGTTTCTGCACCGGCATCGGCCTCGGCGTCTCGATCCCTGTCGCTTACGCACTGGTGGCCGACTTCATGCCACCGGGACGACGCTCATTCCTGCTTACCTGCGCGTACGCCAACGTCGCCATCGGCAGCATGGTTGCCGGCATGACTGGCGCCAGCCTGATCGCCCGCTGGGAGTGGTACAGCCTGTTCGTGGTGGGTGGCGTGGTGCCGCTGCTCGGCGCCGGCATTGTCGCCCTGATGATGCCCGAGTCGGTCAAGTATCTGATGCGAAAGCAGCCGAACGGACAACGCCTGCAGCGTCTGCTGCTGCGGCTGGCCCCCTCGGAGCCCGTCGCCATTGCCGTCCAGGACACCACCGCGCCGGAACGGCAAGGTTCGGTGCGCGGCCTGCTGGCGCCAGAATTCCGCACCCGCACCCTGCTGGTGTGGGGCACTTTCACGGCCATGACCGTGGGTCAGCACTTCGCCATGAACTGGCTGCCCTCGGTGCTGCAGCTGGCCGGCTGGGCGCCCGCCGCATCGATGTGGGCGATTGCCTTCTACTCGATCGGTGGTCTGGTCGGCGGGCTCGCCATGGCTGCCGCCATTGACCGCTTATCACCCACAGCGGTGCTGACCGGCGTGTTCGCGAGCTGCGCGCTGGTGGTCATGCTGTTTCCCATCCTGCCGTCAACGCCGGTTTTCTGGTATCCGCTGATTTTCTACATCGGCGCGGGCCTGGGCGGCACCACCTTCGCACTGGTCGCCATGCTGGCGATGGTCTACCCCTCCACCCTGCTGGCAACCGGCATCGGCTGGACCGGCTCGGTGGGCAGGCTCGGCTCGATCAGCGGGCCGCTGATCGGCTCCGCAGCTATCGCTGCGGGCCTGGGCGGAGCCAGTATTCTCACTATGCTGGTGGTGCCGGCAGGGCTCAGTGCAGCTCTGATGTACACTCTGCATCGGTACGGACTATCCCGAAGTGGCGAAAAATAGGCGGGATATGTGTAAAATTGCGCCCCCTGATTTTTTGCAACCTTGGGAAAGTAGATGAAATACGGCTCAGTTCAGCAGTTTCTCCAGCACGTCGCCGATCGAAACCCCGGTCAGCCCGAATATTTGCAGGCCGTCACGGAGGTGATGGAGAGCCTGTGGCCATTCATCGAAGCTCACCCCAAGTACGCTGAACATGGTCTGCTCGACCGCCTGGTCGAGCCCGAGCGGGTAGTGATGTTTCGCGTTTCCTGGGTCGATGACAAAGGCCGCGTCCAGGTCAACCGCGGCTATCGGGTGCAGCACAGCATGGCGATCGGTCCCTACAAGGGCGGTCTTCGCTTCCACCCCTCAGTCAACCTCTCAGTCCTCAAGTTCCTCGCTTTCGAACAGACCTTCAAGAACGCGCTTACCACGCTGCCGATGGGCGGCGGCAAAGGCGGTGCCGACTTCGACCCGAAAGGCAAAAGCACCGGTGAAATCATGCGCTTCTGCCAGTCGTTCGTGACCGAACTGTTCCGCCACGTCGGCGCCGACACCGATGTGCCGGCCGGCGATATCGGTGTCGGCGCGCGCGAAGTTGGCTTCATGACCGGCATGGTCAAAAAACTCACTAACCGCGCAGACTGCGTCTTCACCGGCAAGGGCCTGAGCTACGGCGGCTCCCTGATCCGCCCCGAGGCAACCGGCTACGGCGCCGTCTACTTCGCCGAAGAGATGCTAAAAACCCGCGGCCGCTCGTTCGAAGGCATGCGCGTCAGCGTCTCCGGCTCGGGCAACGTGGCGCAATATGCCATCGAAAAGGCCATGGCCCTGGGCGCCACCGTCGTCACCCTCTCCGACTCGGACGGCACCGTCATCGATGAAGATGGCTTCACGCCGGAAAAGCTGGCTGTCCTCATGGAGCTGAAGAACCAGCATTACGGCCGCGTCAGCGAATACGCAGAGCGTGTCGGTGCTCGTTACGAAGCCGGCAAACGCCCCTGGCATGTCCCGGTGGACGTCGCTCTCCCCTGCGCCACGCAGAACGAGCTGGACCGCGAAGATGCCGAAACCCTGATCAGAAATGGCGTCATGTGTGTGGCCGAAGCGGCCAACATGCCCTGCACGCTCGAAGCGATCCAGGCCTTCGAGCAAGCCGACGTCCTGTTCGCGCCCGGCAAAGCCAGCAATGCAGGCGGTGTCGCCACCTCTGGTCTGGAAATGAGCCAGAACGCCGAACGCATTTCCTGGCCGCGTGAAGAAGTCGACTGCCGCCTGCTGCAAATCATGCAAGGCATCCACGCCGCCTGCCTGGAATACGGCCGTGGTGCCGATGGCAAAATCAGCTACGTTGACGGCGCCAACATCGCCGGCTTCGTCAAAGTAGCCGACGCCATGCTGGCCCAGGGCATTATCTGAGCGCTCTCCCCCAGCCCTGAGTGGCTGAGGTAACCCGCTGAGTGGGCTTCCGAAGCGGGTGCCTCTGCCACGCAGGGGCGGGCTACGCAGTCCCAGCCCGGGGCACCACCCGCTCCCGCGCTCTGATATTCGACCATCACCTCAACCTCGTCAGCATCGCCGACGACTAGCCGCGCCCGCTTGCCGGGCAACTTCACCATACTGGCTTAACCCGCGCCCGCTTCTCAGGCATGCTGATGGCTCTGTAAAGCAAGGAGGCGCAGACGTCCGATGACATCCTCTGGCGCCGCACCAAGCTCGGCCTCACGCTTCACCCCAGCAGCAGCTGCGCCTGAGCCAGTATCTGAGCGAACGCGCAACAGCCGCCGATTCCACAGCCATAACAACAGGAAATATCGTATGAACCAGCCTGTAGATCGTCCCAACGCACAACGATTTGTCGACAAGGTGATTCTGGTGACCGGCGCCGGTAGCGGCATCGGCCGGGCCGCGGCGCTGGCCTTCGCGCGCGAAGGCGGCCGCGTGGTAGCCGCCGACCGCAACGGCCAGTCGGCGGAAGCCGCTGTGGCCGCCATTCGCGATGGGGGTGGCGAAGCATCGGCTGTAACCGTGGATGTCAGCCGCTTCGAGGATTGCCGGGCGATGGTACAGCACACACTGGAGACCTATGGCGCCCTGCATATCGCTTTCAACAACGCCGGGATCCCTTCCCCCATCGGCGGTCAGTTCGAGGATGTCGACATCGCCGACTGGCAGCGCCTGATCGATACCAATCTCAACGGAGTGTTCTACGCCATGAAGGCCGAAGTGCCGGCCATGCGGGCGTGTGGCGGCACTGCCATCGTCAACACGGCATCGGTGGCGAGTCATATTGCTCAGCCGGGAATGCCCGCTTATGTCGCAAGCAAACACGCCGTTGCCGGCCTGACCAGAGCAGCAGCGCTCGATCTCATCCCGCATGGTATCCGTGTAAATGCTATCTGTCCGGGTCTTACCCGAACTGGCATGCTGGCCGAGGCGCTGGCCACACCCGAAGCCGAAGCTCAGCTGGGCGCGCAGGCGCCGATCGGACGCGTCGGCGAAGCGGAAGAAGCGGCAGCTGTAGCACTGTTTCTCGCGTCGGATGAGGCCAGCTACATGGTGGGTTCACTGCTGGTGGTCGACGGCGGCGTAATGCTGCTGTAAACCGCGAATGGAGCGATGACGGGAACGGCTGTGCGCCGACCGCGTGCCGCGTTCATTTGTCTGCACGGCAGGCTCTTGCGCGAGGAGACGCCACCACGGATGCAGGAGCCGGCCTCGTCGGCGCATGGTGCCGGATCGCTCCCGGCGCGCGGATAACTGCGACGGGAGACAGTGAGAACCCTGTTTTCAGGTGTGCCGGCAGTTGCCCGCCACACTTTTCAGATTTGCGGAGAGCCATCGTGACGCGGATACGAAACAACAAGCTTCAGCAAAAGCTAATGACGGCCGAAGAGGCTGCGGCAATGATTGGCTCCGGTGCCACTGTCGGCATGAGCGGCTTCACGGGCTCGGGTTACCCCAAGGCCGTGCCACAAGCGCTGGCGCGGCGTATTGAAGCAGAGCGTGCCGCCGGCAACCCGTTCCGGCTGCGGGTCTGGACCGGCGCCTCCACCGGCCCCGAGCTGGACGGCGCGCTGGCCAGGGTCGACGGCATCGAATTTCGCCTGCCCTACAACTCCGACCCGATCGCACGCGAGCGCATCAATAACGGCGAGATGGAATATCTCGACATGCACCTGAGTCAGGTCGCACCGATGGCGTGGCAGGGCTTTCTCGGACCGCTCGATACCGCCGTTATCGAGATCGTCGGAATCACCGGGGAAGGCGATCTCATTCCCTCCGCCTCCGTCGGCAACAACAAGACGTGGCTCGAGCGTGCCGAGCGCGTAATCCTCGAGGTAAACCGCTGGCAGAGCGCCGACCTGGAAGGAGTGCACGACATCTACTACGGCACAGCGCTGCCGCCTCACCGCGTCCCGATTCCACTCATAAAACCGACCGACCGCATTGGCCAGCCTTACCTGCGCTGCGATCCCGACAAGATCGTTGCCATCGTTGAGACCGACGCGCCCGATCGCAATGCCCCGTTCTCTCCACCGGATGAGAATGCCCGCGCCATTGCCGGCCACCTGATGGAGTTCTTCGGTCACGAAGTGAAAAAAGGCCGTCTGCCGGCATCGCTGCTGCCGCTGCAGTCGGGAGTCGGCAACGTTGCTAACGCCGTCATGGAGGGGCTGAACGAAGGCCCGTTTGAAAATCTCACCGCCTTCACCGAAGTCATTCAGGACGGCATGCTGACCCTGCTGGAGAGTGGCAAACTGCGTGTAGCATCAGCCACCGCGATGTCACTCAGCCCGGAAGCCGCCGCCTCGCTGAACGACCGGATGGCCTTCTTCCGCGACAAACTCATTCTGCGCCCACAGGAAATCAGTAACCATCCCGAGCTGGTGCGCCGCCTTGGCTGCATCACCATGAACGGCCTGATCGAAGCCGACATCTACGGCAACATCAACTCCACGCACATCATGGGCTCGCGCATCTACAACGGCATCGGCGGCTCGGGTGACTTTGCCCGCAACGCCTATATCTCGGTGTTTGTGAGCCCCTCTACTGCCAAGGGCGGCAAGATTTCGGCAATCGTGCCGCATGTTTCACACGTGGATCACATTACCCAGGATGTGCAGGTCATCGTTACCGAGCAGGGACTGGCCGACCTGCGCGGGCTTTCGCCCAAGCAGCGCGCCAGGGTGGTCATCGAACACTGCGCGCACCCCGACTACCGGCCGCTGCTGAAGGATTACTTCGAGCGTGCCATGCGCGACTCCTATGGCCGGCAGACACCCATGCTGCCGGGCCAGGCTTTCGCCTGGCATCAGCGCTTTCTCGACACCGGCGACATGCGGCCCTGACCATTCGCCGGCAGACGCAGGCAACCATTCTCTGGCAGGGCCGCCTCCACAGGACGCTGCAGCAGTCATCAGAAGACCCGCCAGCCCCCCCCCTGCGGAGCACACCTGGCGAACTGCGGTCACAGGAGAGACAACCGCAACCGAGGAAGCAACGCCATGAGTACGGAGTTCCGAATTGGGGATCACGTTCGCTGGAATTCGGAAGCAGGCATGGTCAGCGGCATCATCCGCAAAGTGCACAAGGAAAATTTCCAGTTTCGCGGACGCACGCGGCACTGCAGCCCGGAAGCGCCGCAGTACGAAATCGAAAGTGACAAGACCGGCCATATCGCGATGCACAAAGGCACCGCCCTCAAGCGCATCCACTGATTACACATGTCATTCCCTGCAGCGATCTGGAGCGTCGGTCACTCGACACGCTCGCTCGATGAGTTCCTGGCCCTGCTCGACCACTACGCCATCGAAGCGATAGCCGATGTGCGCCGGCATCCCGGCTCGCGGCGGCTGCCCCATTTCGGCAGTGAGGCGCTCGCCGCCGCCCTGCCGGCACACGGCATCGAATACCGCTGGATTCCGGAGCTGGGTGGCCGGCGCCGCGTCGCCAGAGACTCCGTCAATACCGGCTGGCGCAACAGCTCGTTCCAGGGGTACGCCGATCATATGGCCAGCGCCGAGTTCGCCGCGGGCCTTGACCAGCTGCTCGCGCTCGCTGCGAGCCGCCGCACCGCCATGATGTGCGCCGAGCTGCTGTGGTGGCGCTGCCACCGCTCACTGATCTCGGACCTGCTGAAATTCAACCGCTGCGAGGTGCACCACATCCAGGATGCATCACACCTCTCGCAGCATCCCTACACCGCCCCGGCACGCGACATCGACGGACATCTCAGCTATGCCGCTGCTGGCGGCAGATTGCTGGCCAGACCCAGACAGACCACTCCTCAGCTCGGGCTTGATCTGTAACCTCAAACCGCCTGGCCAGAGTCACCTGCAGCCGCCTAGAATGCGGTCTGTTCTCAGCGGTGGAATGCACGGATGTCCCAGCTTCAGGCCTCGCCCAGCCCGCCCGGCTTCACTCTGCGGCAGCGCAATGAACTGCCCGTTATTGAAATAAATAATGCTCATGCCCGAGCGACCATCGCGCTGCAGGGCGCGCAGCTGCTCGAATACACGCCACATGGCCAGCAACCGGTAATCTGGCTCAGCGAGCAGGCGGCTTACCAGCGCGGCCAGTCGGTGCGCGGCGGCATTCCCATCTGCTGGCCATGGTTCGGTGCCCTGGAGCGGAATCCCGAACCGGTGCGAGCCATGACGCGCGGCACCGACCTGCCGGCACACGGACTGGTCCGCAGCCTCGACTGGGCCCTGCGCCGCATTGATCAGCAGCATGACCACACGCAGCAGGACACCACGCAGCAGGACACCACCGCTATTACCTTCGGTCACATTACGGACTGCCGCAGCCAGCAGCACTGGCCGCACTGCGCTGAACTGGAGCTCGAGATTCGTATGGGACGCTCACTGCGACTCCAGCTCACCACCCGCAATCTCGGTGCCGCACTGATTACGCTGACGCAGGCCCTGCATACCTATTTTGCCGTCAGCGATATCACGGCCGTCGAAGTAACCGGTCTGGAACAGCTTCGCTATATCGATACGCTCGACAACTGGCGCGAAACCGCTCAGGCCGGCAGCGTTCGCTTCACAGACGAGACTGATCGCATCTACTGCGACGTGCCGGAGCGGTTGGTACTCCACGACAGCGGCTGGCACCGCCGTATCGAGATTCGTACCCGTCACTCAAGCTCGGCGGTGGTATGGAACCCGTGGATCGGGAAGTCGCAACGGCTGTCACAGTTTGCGTCGGACGCCTGGCGGGGAATGGTCTGCATTGAGACCGCGAATGTGCTGGAGGACAGCGTTGCGATAGAGCCGGCAGCCGCGGCATCTATCGCATTGGAGATCACTCTGCTGTGAATTGCTGGCAGATCAGCTCTTGGCTGCAGCCGCACCACGCTTGCTGGCGGTGGCGCCGCGACTCGATTGCGACCAGCCGAGGTGCTGCTGACCGCTGACACCGGACGGAATCTGCTGAACTTTCCCACCGCGCGCAAGAAATGCGGCAGTCTGTTCGGCGATTTCCTGCTGCTGAGCAATGGGCGGCGCCGAAACCGTGTGACGAGTGATGGGCTTTTTTATTCTCGACATAGCAACATCTCCACTTTTCACAGGAACCACTCACCATACGCGAAATCTCTGAAGATTGCTCGCTTTTTTGGCAAATCTCAGCCATTTCGTGACCTGATCCTGTAAGATGGCGACACGTTCCCGTTCTGCCGGCATCACAGAATGCGTGCACTGAAGCCGCCGCGGGTGGTTCTGTTGACCCTGCTGCGATAGCATGCGACGCCCACAACGATGACCCGGCCGACGAAGGAGAAGCACGTGTTCGAATGGATTACCCAGCTCATCAGTCAGGCGGGTTACGTCGGAATCTTTCTGCTGATGGTGCTGGAAAACGTGTTTCCTCCCATCCCCTCAGAACTGATCATGCCGCTCGCCGGCTACCTCGCCGCCAAAGGTGAGCTGCGCTGGGAGCTGGTCATTCTGGCTGGCACGCTGGGCTCTTACGTCGGCGCCCTGCCGTGGTACTGGGGCGCCCGGGCAGTCAACGAGGAGTTCACCCGCCGCCAGATCCGGCGCTGGGGCCGCTGGCTGACCATGTCAGAGCAGGATTTCGACCAGGCACTCGACTGGTTCGGCAGGCACGGCGGCAAGGCCGTGTTCTTCGGCCGCCTGGTACCGGCTGTTCGCACGCTGATCTCGGTACCGGCCGGACTGGCGCGGATGCCCTTTGCGAGCTTTACGGTGCTGACCCTGGCCGGCTCGCTGATCTGGACCGCCATCCTCACCGTAGCTGGCTATGTGCTCAACGCCGAGTATCATCGGGTAGCCGATTACCTCGATCCCGGCTCGACCATCGTGGTCGCCCTGGTGATCCTCGTTTACTTCTATCGGCTCCTGCGACCCGCTGTGCGGTAACACGCGGCCACTCGCATCACACGCCTTTCCTGTCATTTCGCAGCGCTGACGCGGCTGCCATTCGGTGCCGTGAGTGCGGATCGCCTCGTGGTGCCCGACTCCCTTGTGGAGTCAGCCGTGAGCAGCCAATATCTGGAGGTCTGCTACTGAATGTGGAGTAGTGATTGTTCTCGTTGAAGCGTAAGGGTGATTATCAGCTGCAGCTGGACCGGATTCTCCGCACGCCCGGCCGGTACAATGTCGAGCTGTACCTGTTCACCCCGCTGGAAGTCGATCTGTCTGCGAGAACGCTGACCGAGGAACAGTTCTACTTCGGTTCAATCAGCCATCGCTTCGGCCTGCTCGGCATTCAGTCGAAGGACCGTGCCAGCAAAAGCGACACCTCCTATTCCCTCCTCTCGCCGCACTTCGAGATCGCTCACGGCGGCTGGCTGTTCCAGTACAAGGCTTCCATGGACCGGCTGCGCCAGCAGCTGCTGAGCGGAGAAGTCGCTGCTGCCGAACCGATCGCACGCGCCCTGCGTCTCAGCCAGACCTATGCGCAGCGGATGCGTAAGGACATTCCGCAGCAGAACAAGGTGCGGCGCTATTTCCGCCAGATGGACATCTACTTCTCGTGGTTCGCCGAGCAATTCTTTCTGGAGTGCCAGACGCTGGAAGGCTACGACGCGCTTGATGAAGAGCTGAAGCAGGCTGTCGCGGAGTTCCTGCAGCAGGAAGCCCGGATTCGCAAGGAGCGGGACTATCTGCACGACTTCCAGGGGACACCCACCGCCATCTGGAATCGCATGAGCCTGTACAACCGGCTGCTGGAATACCCGGTATCACTGCGGGCCAAGGTTACCGAACTCGGTTCAGGCACGCGCAAGCTGGTCAAGGCCGCCAGCACGATGGTGATCATGTCGCTGTTCACCTACCTGCTATTTACGGCACGCGAATTCAGCCAGACACTCTCAATTACCGTACTGCTCAGCATCGCGCTGATCTATGCCATTCGCGACCTGCTGCGCGACGACATGATCGACATGCTGACCCGCTGGCTACGCAAGGGCAAACCGCGCTGGCGCATTCGCCTGCTGATGCCGTATACCGGCCAGCAGCTGGCCCAGCAGCAGGTGTGGCTCGATTACCGCAAGCTGCCCGAACTGCCGCGCGCGGTGGCCGAGCACTCCGGCAAGTGGGCCAACAGTGAAGAGCGGCAGGTCATTCTCTACCGCTCGTTACTGAATCTCGATAAAGCCGCGCTGGAGGATGATGAGATTCGCGAACGCATCACGCTCGACTGCGAACAGCTGTGCGAGCTGATCAAGGAGAGCCGCGACCGGCTCTACCTGCTGGCCGACAACGAGGACGGCACCCAGGAGGTGCAGGTGCACCGCATCGAGCGCCAGCAGGATTACAACCTGCTGGTGGTGTTCCGCGAACCCGGTCAGGATCACAGCAACGCGCAGCGCTGGCGCCTGCGGCTCGGCGCCAATGGCGTGGTCCAGTGTGAGAGCAAGCAGCTGCGCTGGCCGTCGCCCGAAGAGCAGCAGCAACAGCGCTGGTGGCAGCGGCTGCGCATCGGCACGCGCTGATTTCGGTACCGTTCAGCGCTGGCGGTGCTGCGTGACCGCCCGCGCCAGTGCTGCGACCGACAACGGCGCAGACCCTTCAGCTTTGTTGCTCAGCACGACATGGGCGCTGTGGCCGCCTCCAAGGGTGCCGTTGATGACGCGCGTCAGCTGCTCACGTGTTTCCAGATCCTCATCGACCAGTCGGTCGTATGGCTCATAGCGCTGGCGCGCCGCCTCAAAGCCGTAGGCGCCGTGCAGCGCATGCAGGTTCCAGCGACATACCAGTGGCCCCGGCCAGAGCGCGCGCAGCAGCGGCAGCTGGTCCGCAATAACCGGCATTTTTGCGTGCAACCCCAGACAATACGTCGCACCGCTCTCGCGCAGCACCTCGACAAATTGCGGCTTCAGCCACTCCGCATTACGCACTTCTACCGCCACCACGCTGTCGGGCGCATCTGCACGCAGATCAGGGATGACGCTCAGCAACGATCGCAGTTGCTCCAGCAATTCAGGGACGTGGGCCAGCCATGGCTCCGGTAACGGACTGATCTGAAAAACGACCGCACCCAGCTTCTCACGCAGTCCCGCGACCACCGGCTCAATAAACTCCCGCAGTGCAAGCTCTGCATTGAGGAAATCCGGATTGCGCGCCCTGCCGCGCCCGGACTGGTCACGCACCAGCGCATCCGTAATCTGCGCCGGCGCCTTCACCATGAACCGGAACCCGGCTGGCACCTGCGCCGCGTACTCTGCATATTCCGCCGCTGCCAGCGGCCGGTAGAAACTGCGATCGATACAGACGGTGCGGAACAACGGGTGCCTGGCATAAGCCGGCAGGCCAAAGCGCGCCAGTGTGGCTTCGGGATAGTCGCGATCCCAGACCAGTCCCCGCCAGCCGGGAAAATTCCACGAAGAAGTGCCGAGGTAGAGCCGCTCGGGCAGGGTCTGGCCAAGTGCGTGCAGCCCGGCGTCGGCGGGCGCTGCCTCAACCACTCCCTCCGGCTCGGAAAACAGCGAGGTTTGCATGACATCATGAAACGCAGATCAACAAAGCCCTCCATCATGGCGGAGCGTGCCGCAATAGTGAAGAACACGGCCAGCCCGGCTATGCATCAGGTGCGGGGCGCTCGAGCGGAAAGAACTGCCGGTACGGCCGCCTGAGATATGCGTGCAAGGTCGTCAGCGCGGGCGGAATCAGCCCGGTCTGTCCCGGATAAAACGTCTGCAGATACTCGATCGGGACTAAGCCCCTTTCAGCGCTGACAGGGTGTCAGGCGCCTGTCCGCCGTCGCGGCGGAACCAGCGCAGCGACCAGC
>JAJUJZ010000207.1 GCA_029265075.1 Gammaproteobacteria bacterium
CTTTGACAGCGGCGGCCAGCTGAGTCGCCACGTTGGCTCGCGAGCATTGCCGACCACGATCTTCTACGATGCGCAGGGGCGTCAGGCCGGACACCATCTCGGTGAGCTTTCGCCAGCGACCCTTGCCCATTATCTTGCAGCGCTGGCTAGTGCGTCCGCCAGCCAGTAATCGACTTTCCGGAGCAGACATGAACTGGATAAGAAGTGGTCTGGCTGGCCTGGCCATGACCGTCGCCTTCTCACCATACGCGGCCGAACCGCTGCTGCCTGCTATGGCAACACTGGTAGAGCAAGGCGCGCGCGTGGCTGGCAGCTTCGACGCCCCGGCCGGCCTCACCGGTTATGCGGTGGAGTACCAGGGACAGGTGCTTACTCTCTATCTGTTGCCGGACGGCGAGCATGTACTGCTGGGCCAGTTGCTGGATGCAGATGGCAATGATCTTGGTGCGGCGCCGCTGGAGGAGCTGGTTTACATGCCGCTGTCGGCAGAGATGTGGTCCGCCATGGCGTCGACCAGCTGGATTGCCGATGGTAACAACGACGCCGAACGAAAAATTTACGTATTCGTTGACCCTAACTGTCCTTACTGCACGGCGTTCTGGAACAGCGCGCGCCCCTGGGTCGAAGCGGGCAAGGTGCAGCTACGCCACATCCCGGTGGGTATCCTCCGCGAGGATAGTGTGGGCAAGGCCGCGGCGTTGCTGGCGGCAGATGATCCGGAGCAGGCACTGCAGGAGCATGAACGAGCAGGGCGGGCCAGCACGCTTTCGCCACTATCAGAAATTCCTGCTGATATCGCTCGCCAGCTGAGCGGCAACCGGGAAGTTATGCACCGTCTCGGTGCCCAGGCCACGCCCACGATCTTCTGGCGTAACGAGACCGGGCGCCTGCAATATCACCAGGGTGCACCGCAGGACGATCAGCTGGAACTCATTCTGGGACCGCGCTGATCAATTCGTACCGTAAGCTTCCCACTAGATAGAAAGACGGAAACTGGAGCTGGAAAGGGTCGATGACCTTTAGAACTTCAACAGCCGTGCCAGATCCGGGCTTGATCAGCGGCGGCGGTATACATTTGCTGCTGACTGCGCGCCGGCGCCCCCTGCGCAGTGGTGCGCGACCAAAGCCGTATGGAGTGGGAGGCGGCGCAGAAGCGCGTGCGCGTGGCTGCGTGCAGAAGCAACGGCTGACATGGAAACTTCAATCCTTTGAAGTGTGACGGTGCCGCTTCCGGCGGCAAAAATGCAAGGCTAGAGCAATGTCAGCAATGGAGCCGGAAGCCAGCGCAAGATTTCACTCAATGGTTCGCCGCGGCGGTGACGTCGCCGGGTCGGACAGGCCTCTTAATCGAACCCCTCGAGCACGATCTTGCCGCGCGCGCGTCCGCTCTCAATCAGTGCATGTGCACGCCGCAGGTTTTCCGCATTGATGACCCCATAGTGATCAGCCAGCGTGGTGCGCAGCACGCCAGCGTCGATCAGCTTCGCCACCTGCGTCAGGATTTCGTGCTGACGGATCTGGTCAGGGGTGGCGAACATCGTGCGGGTAAACATATATTCCCAGTGCAGTGACAGGCTCTTCTGCTTGAGTGCGCGGATATCGATACCGACGGGATCATCGATCAGCCCCAGCCTGCCCTGCGGGCGTAATGCCGCTACCAGCTGGGTGAAGTGATGATCGGTGTGCGTGAGGCTGGCGACGTAGTCAACGCTCTCGATGCCGACGCGCTGCAGTTCTGCATACAGTGGCTGACTATGGTCGATCACATGATGAGCACCGAGCTGCGTCACCCAGCTCTGGGTTTCCGCCCGCGAAGCAGTGCCGATGACAGTGAGCTGAGTC
>JAJUJZ010000134.1 GCA_029265075.1 Gammaproteobacteria bacterium
CGCGGTGCCGGTGAAGAACGCCTCATCAGCGATATAGACCTCATCGCGGGTGATGCGCTTCTCGACCACCTTGACGCCGATCTCTTCGGCGAGGTGGAAGATCGTGTTACGCGTGATGCCGTTGAGGCAGGCGGTCAGCTCTGGCGTGTAGATAACGCCATCGCGCACCAGGAAGAAGTTCTCGCCCGACCCTTCTGCCACATAGCCTTCCGGATCCAGCAGCAGCGCCTCTTCGGCACCGCCGGTGAGGGCTTCCTGCAGGGCCAGCATCGAGTTGATGTAGTGGCCGTTGGCCTTGGCGCGGGTCATCGAAATGTTGACGTGGTGGCGCGTAAAGGAGCTGGTCCGCACCTTGATGCCCTGCTCGCGCGCCTCCGGTGCCATATAGGAGGGCCAGTACCACGCCGCCACGATGACGTGAACCTTCAGGTTGGTGGCCCGCAGCCCCATGCCTTCCGAACCGTAAAAGACCATCGGGCGGATATAGGCTTCGTGCAGATCGTTCTCGCGCACCGCGCGGCACTGCGCCTCGTTGATCTCGTCTTTGGAGAACGGCATTGGCATGTTCATGATCTTTGCCGAGTCGAACAGGCGGTCGGTGTGCTCCTTCAGACGGAAGATGCAGGTGCCGCGGCTCTGGGTCTCGTAGGCCCGCACCCCTTCGAACACACCCATCCCGTAGTGCAACGTGTGCGTCAGCACGTGTGTTTTGGCCTCCCTCCAGGGGACCATCTCACCATCGAACCAGATAAGACCGTCGCGGTCGGCCATCGACATAGCGGGAACTCCAGAGAAAAAGATGAGTCAGGGTGCGGTCGGGGGGCCAGCAAACACTGGGCGCATCGCAGCCGAAATATAGCGGCCGCTATTTCACCATAAATGGCAGCTCGCCACCATCGCCGGAAGCGCCAAATGCCAACCTACGTCCCACCGTGATACTGGGATTTCGGCTAGAATGCCGCCCTTCCTGCCGGCCCAGCAGCCGGTGCGATCAATTCAGCACGGGAATACTGACTTTCCATGAGCACTGCAATTGCAATAGTGACGGGGGTCACCGGCCAGGACGGCGCCTATCTGGCAGAGCTTCTGCTGGAGAAAGGGTACACCGTCTACGGTACCTATCGTCGCACCAGTTCGGTCAACTTCTGGCGTATCGAAGAGCTGGGAATCCAGGATCACCCCAACCTGCGCCTGGTCGAGTATGACCTGACTGATCTCTCTTCCTCTATTCGTCTGCTGCAGACCAGCGGCGCCACCGAGGTCTATAACCTTGCGGCGCAGAGCTTCGTCGGCGTCTCGTTTGACCAGCCGCTGACGACGTCGGAAATCACCGGGCTCGGAGCGGTCAACCTGCTGGAAGCGATCCGCATCGTCAATCCGAAAGCCCGTTACTATCAGGCTTCCACCTCCGAGATGTTCGGCAAGGTGCAGGCGATTCCGCAGAACGAATCAACCCCCTTCTATCCGCGCAGCCCCTACGGCGTCTCCAAGCTGTTCGCGCACTGGATGACGGTCAACTATCGCGAGTCGTACGACATCTTTGCCACCAGCGGCATCCTCTTCAACCATGAATCGCCGCTGCGCGGGCGCGAGTTTGTCACCCGCAAAATCAGCGATACCGTCGCCAAAATCAAGCTCGGCAAGGCTGACGTACTGGAGCTCGGCAACCTCGACGCGCAACGCGACTGGGGCTATGCCAAAGAGTATGTCGAAGGCATGTGGCGCATGCTGCAGACCGAACGTTCGGACACCTACGTGCTGGCCACCAACCGCACGGTACCGGTGCGCTCCTTCGTGGAAATGGCCTTTGCGGCAGTCGATGTCCAGCTCGAATGGCGCGGCGAAGGCGTTTCGGAAGTAGGCCTCTGCACCAAAAGCGGCAAGACCCTGGTACGCGTTAACCCGCGCTACTTCCGGCCGGCCGAAGTCGACCTGCTCAAAGGCGATCCCAGCAAGGCGAAGCGTGAACTCGGCTGGGAGCCGAAAACACCGCTCGAAGAGCTGTGCCGCATGATGGTGGAAGCCGACCTCCGCCGTAACGAGCGCGGTTTTTCGTTCTAGACCCGGCCATCAGGGAGGCTTATGCGGGCGCTGATCACAGGGGCGAGCGGCTTTACCGGCCGTTACGTTCGCGCCGAACTCGAACGGCACGGCTGGGAGGTGTACGGCCTGAGCGGCCATCACCCCGGCGACCAGCGCTACCAGTTGCAGGCGGACCTGGGCGACCCGGCAGCACTCAGCGCCGCACTCGCCAAGGTCCGTCCGCAGCTGGTGATTCACCTCGCTGCCATCGCTTTTGTCGGGCATGGCGATCCCGCCGAGTTCTATCAGGTCAACACCATTGGCACGCGCAACCTGCTGGCAGCACTGGCCGAGCTGCCGCAGCGGCCCGACTGCGTGATACTTGCCAGCAGCGCCAATGTGTATGGTCAGGGCGAGGAGGATGCGGTGCTCACCGAGGCGTCGCCACCCAACCCAGCCAACGACTATGCCGTCAGCAAGCTGGCCATGGAATACATGGCGAAGACCTGGCTGCCGCGCCTGCCGATCGTCATTACCCGCCCGTTCAACTACACCGGTGTGGGGCAGGCGGAAAACTTCCTGCTACCCAAGATCGTGAGCCATTTTCAGCGCCGTGCGACGCGCATCGAACTCGGCAATCTCGATGTCTGGCGCGACTTCAGCGATGTACGCGCCGTCGCCACCGCATACCGCCGGCTGGCGGAAGTGAAACCGGTGGGCGAAATCGTCAATATCTGCTCCGGCAGGACACATTCGCTGCGCGAAGTGATAGCCATGGCAGAATCGCTGACCGGCCACAGTCTCGAGGTGACCGTCAATCCGGCCTTCGTGCGCGCCAATGAGGTGCGATCTCTGCGCGGAGACCCGTCGCGGCTGCGGTCGCTGATCGGAGAGTGGTCGATGCCGCCACTGGAGGAAACGGTGGCATGGATGCTGGCCGCCAGCAATCCGGCGGCTACTGACAGATAGCGATAAGGAACTCTCGTTACCGTGCGCGTCTTGTGCTTTGGCCGCTTCTACGATGACATTCCCGGGGGCATGCAGCGTCACGTGGAGCACCTGTTCCGCGCCTTGCGGGGCGAGGTGGAATACGTACATCTGGTGCCGAGCCGCAACCACCGCAGCAGTGTCGACACGCTGGAAGGCTTTCCGCTCATCCGCCGCGCCAGCCTCAATCTGGATGGCAGTCTCGCCATTTCGCCAGGGCTGGTAACCGAAGCACGCCGGCTGCATCGGCGCTACCAGTTCGATCTGGTCCACCTCCACTTTCCCGACCCGATGTCTCACCTCGCGGCCCTGGCGCTGCCGCGGGAACTGCCCTGGGTCATCACCTGGCATGCCGATGTGGTCCGCCAGAAGCGGTTGCTGGCGCTCTATCGCCCGCTGCTGCGGCGCGCGGTGCAGCGGGCCGGCGCCATTATCGTAGCCACGCCTTCCCATATCAGCAGCTCACCGGCGCTGAGCAGCCTGCCAGCTGAGCGCCAGCCGCATGTCATTCCCTACGGCTTCGATTTCGCCCGGCAGCAGGCCCGGCCCGAGACGGTGGCGACAATCCGGCAGCGATTCCCCGGGCGGCGCATTTTCGCACTGGGACGACACGTCTATTACAAGGGGTTCGACCGCCTGATAAGCGCAGTGGCCACCCTGCCGTCGGACATCCAGCTCATCATTGGTGGCACCGGTCCACTGACCGAGAGCTGGCGCGAACTGGCCGGGCAGCTCGGCATCGCGCAGCGGGTGCATTTCACCGGCCTGCTGCCGGAAGCAGAGCTGCCGGCGTGGTATCAGGCCTGTGACGTGTTCTGCCTGCCTGCGGTATCGGAGGCTGAGGCTTTCGGCATCGTGCAGGTTGAAGCCATGGCTGCCGGGCGCCCGGTGGTCAGCACCCGCCTGCAAAGTGGCGTCAGCGTAGTGAACCGGGATGGCGAGACGGGCCTGCTGGTGCCGCCGGACGATATTCCGGCGCTGGCGGCAGCCCTGCAGCGCCTGCTGGATGATGCTGCGCTGCGCGAACGGCTGGGACGGCAGGCGCGCGAGCACGCCCTGCGGGAGTTTTCACTGGAGACGATGGGCGCCCGCACGCTGGCGGTCTATCGGGATTGTCTGCAGCGCAGCTGATCAGCCTTGAGTGGCATCGGCAACCGGCACGCCGAGCCAGCCGTTCGCCATCTGGATGTGCTCGTCGCCCAGCGACCCGCCCCAGCGATTGAGCACCAGCAGGCCAATCACAAACTCATACTGTGCCTGCTGATAATCACGCCGCGCGCGATACTCCTCCTGGATGGCATTGAGCACATCGACGGCGGTTTCAACGCCATAGGAAAAGCCGCGCTCGGCAGCGACGCGGGCCTTCTCGGCGGACACCAGCGCCCGCTCCGACGCCTTCACCTTACTTACGCTGGCCTGCACATTGAGATAGGCGGTGCGCACTTCCCGTTCGATTTCCCGACGCAGCGCCTCATAGTCCTGCTGCGCCGCGGTCAGCTCGCCGTAGGCGGCGCGTACACGACCGCTGGTGGAACCGCCGCTGAAGATCGGAATCTGCACCCCGACACCCACCACGAATGTCTCGGTCTCGGGCATGAGCGTGTTTTCGTAGCCGATATCGCTCTGCTGGGCGCTGGCATAGAGGCTGACGGTCGGCAGATGGCCGCCACGCGCCTCGCCCACGCCAGCTTCAGCAGCCGCTACCGCCTGCTGACGCGCCGTCAGCGCCGGATTGCTGCTCAGTGCGGCCTGAATCCAGTAATGCTCATCCATGGCGGGCATTCTGAACTCGGCGTCGGGCCGGATCCGCTCGAGACGCTGGTCGATGGGATAGCCCACCACCTCCGCCAGCGCCGCCCGGCTCACCGCGACATTGTTGGCGGCCTCGATTTCGCGCGCCACCAGCGCATCGACCCGCGCCGAGATCTGCAGCACATCGGTGATCTTCGCCAGTCGCCGCTCGTAGAGCGAGTTCACCTGATCGAGATTGCGCTGCATGGCGCGGCGCTCGGCCTGCGTCAGCGCCAGCTCATCCTCCGCCGCCAGTGCCGAGAAATAACGCTGCGCCAGATCGACAGCCGCCTCGCTCCTGATGTCCTGATACTCCGCCGCACGCTGCGCCGCCAGCGACTTGAAGCGCTGGTAGTTGCGCCAGGCGCTGGCATTGAAGATCACCTGACTGAGGTTGAGCCCATAGCGCTCACCGTTATAGAGATCGCGATTGGGATCGACCCGTCGGTCACTGCGCTGGTAGGAGCCACTGGCAGAGAGCTGCGGCAGCAACTGCCCGCGCGCATCGATGCGGCGACCTTCACCGCTCATCGCGCGCCCTTCCGCGGCCAGAATGCGCGGGTCGGCCTGCATGGCGTCGAGATAGAGCTGCCAGAGATTCAGATAGCCGCGATCGCTGCGCGCCACCTGCTGCTCAACATCGCTCATGATCTCGGAGGGAACCGCTTCGACAGCGGCAAAGACCGCAGCCGGCGCCATGGCCAGCCCCAGCGTTACGGCAGCAAACAGACGTTTCAGCGAAATAGCCATCAATCTTCGATCAGTGAACGTGCAAGCGCATTGGTGGCTGGCTGAACCAGATACTGCACCAGCGTCCGCTCGCCGGTGTTGATCAG
>JAJUJZ010000111.1 GCA_029265075.1 Gammaproteobacteria bacterium
ACTGCCAGCAGGCGCCCGGACGCATCCACCGCGGCGCTGCCGCAGTACTGCCGCAGGGACCGCAGCAGCGCCGGTGGCAGTGCCAGCGTCTCCAGTCCGCCAGACACCTCGTGCTGCACGGCCACCAGGGGCACGCGCTGCATGGCGGCGCCCTCCCACTGCATTGCTACCGCCACCTCACCACGACGATCGACCGCCAGATGGCGCAGACTGAGCTGATGCAGTTCGGGCGCCAGCCGCGGCTGGGCGACGATCGTCCCCGTGTGGGCATCCAGCCAGGCAAGGCTGGATTCCATGGTGGCGATATTGAGCTTGATACCGGGCGTTTCCGGATGGCTCAGCAGACCGCCATTTGCTACGACGATCAGACGCCCGTCCGCACTCCAGCGCAGGTCATGCGGGTCGAGACCACCGCTGTCCCATTCGCCCACCCGCTGCCAGCCAGCCGCGCCATCGTAAATGCCGATGCAGCCTGCGCCACTCTCCGCCACAGTTTCCGTTGCGTACAGCAGACGCTCGCCGAACAGGCAATGACCGTTGAAATAGCGTCCCGACGCGGCCTCGATGGTGGCCAGCGGCGTGCCGTCGCGCCGCTCGAACAGCTGCAGGTAATAGCCGGGACGCCGGCTGCACTGCGCCAGCCAGCGACCATTGGGATGCAGTGCCAGCGCATGGCCGCGATCCGGCAGCGGCTGCTGCCACAGCAATCCACCTCTATCATCGCAGACAGTGGTGGCGTACTGGCCAGCGATATCAACGGTAGCACCGGCAAAACCGGTCGCGGCAGGTAGTGCCAGTGGGCGGCAGGGCAGCACCGCACCAGCCCCCATCAGCCCCAGCCATTGCAGCAGCTGGCGGCGTGACAGCGCACTCGCCATCAGTCGCCGTCCAGTGCGTTAAAACCGAGCGGTATGCCGAGCGCCGGAGGCAGCCGCTGCGCGAGCAGTGTCTTGAGGGCCAGCATCTCACGCAGCAGCTTTTCCACCTGCGGCCGGTGGTCCGGATCGGTCAGCGCCACCTCCAGCGGCGCTGGCAGCGACTCGGCTGTGGCCAGTGTCTGCCGGAATGCCCGGCTCAGTAAAACTCGCAAGTCATTGTCGACGAGGTCGGCAAAGCGCGGACCGCCTTCCACTGCGGCTGCCTCACCTCCGAACATGGCCGCGCCAGCGGCGAGGTTGAGCCGGATGTTGCTGAGCGAACGCTGACTGCGCCATGCCTCGGTCTGCTGCGGGCGCGCATCCTCGATGCGAGTACCAATGGCGCGCGCCAGCTTGTGATCAGCAGCCAGCTCGACGCTGGTATAGAGACTTTTGAACAGATCAAGAGTGACTTCGGCCGGCGTCTCATAAAAGCCCCCGGCCCCATCACCCGCCTCCAGCTCCGCCACGAAGCTGCGCCAGTCGGCCGCCAGCCCCGCCGTCATGTCACTGATGCCGCGCGTCATGGCCGTCAGCACCTGGCAGCGGTAGGCAGCCTCCGCCGACGGGCTGGCGAGCACCTCGCTGCTGTCGGCAAAGAGCAGGCGCTCCAGCGCGGGGAACCCCTGCACCGCCACCCCGTTGTCGGCAAAGCGATCGGGGGCAAGGCGTGCCGGGTCGCCGCTCTGCAGCAGCGCCCTGAGCTGGCTGTCAGCGGCACCGCGCGGGTCTGGCCAGAACGCCAGCCGGGTGCCCCGCATGAACAGCTCAGCCGGCCCGAACCGGACATGCTGGATCGACTGCCAGGCATCGCTGGCGTCGCCGTACGCGGTCTGCAGCCGAGTCATCTCCGCGTCTTCAACACGGCCGTCCGCGCAGGCGGCAGCCGTGTCAGCAGCCAGCGAGGCGGCGGTGGTTGCCAGCATCTGGTAGCGCGGCAGAACGTGCTGCGTCAGCAGCGCCTGATTGAGGGCCCGGTAGTCCTCCGCGGCCGGCTGGGCGCTGCTCGTCAGGCTGGTCAGCAGATACCCGCACACAAGAGCCTGGCGGAATGCGGTCCAGCCGCGCTGCACTGCTCGCTTGTTCATGAGATGGCCCGATCGTCAGAGTGAATTGAGAAACGCGAGCAGCTGATCGCGCTCCGCCTTGCTCATCGCTACCACCCGGTCACGGGCAGCCTGTGCTTCGCCACCGTGCCAGAGAATCGCTTCCAGAATGCTGCGCGCGCGGCCATCGTGCAGGAAGGTAGTCTCGCCGCTGACATGCGCGGTCAGTCCCAGCCCCCAGAGTGGCGGCGTACGCCATTCACGGCCGCTGGCCCGCCCCTCAGGACGATTGTCAGCCAGTCCTTCCCCCATGTCGTGCAACAACAGATCGGTGTAGGGCCAGATCAGCTGGAACGACTGTTCCGGACCCGCGCTGTCCCGCCGGGTGACGAACTTCGGTGTATGACAGCCGGTGCAGCCCGCCTCATAGAACAGTTTTTTACCCGCCAGTACCTGTGGATCATTGACATCCCGCCGCGCCGGTACGCCGAGATTGCGGGAGTAGAACACCACCAGGTCGAACATCTGCTGGTCGATTTCGAGCTGCGTACCAGGCTCCACCCCATGCGGCGCTGCAAGACAGTCTGGCTGGCGTTCGGTGCAGTCACCGGCCGGCAACTGCACCAGCGGCGACGCGATGCCCATGTCGCCGGCGAAGGCATGGGCCGACTGCAGCGCCACCGACGGCTGACCGGCCTTCCACCCGAATCGCCCCAGCTCAAGCTGCCCGGTTTCATTGTCCCAGACCCAGTTGGCGCGGCCCGAGATGCCATCGCCATCACGATCATCCGGATCTTCGCGCGCCAGAATGGCCTCGGCAGGAATCGCCTCCAGCAGCCCCATGCCGATCATGGGTGACGCGATGCGGGGCGACAGCATGGTCTCCGGATGGAGCGGTCCATAACCGAGCCGTTCGATGCGGTAACGAGGCTTCTGCAGCTCCACCACTGCGCCGTCCGCCAGCGTGATAGGCACCGCCTCGAAGTCGATGACCATCTGCCCTTCGGGACTGAGCCCGGCAACGGCGAAATTCTGCAGTTGCGTGCCATAGGTCGGCTCGGCAATGACCGTCGCCTGACCACTGGCGAGTGCTGCGTGGTCGGCGGGCGTTTGCGGCGGGATCGACAGCCGCAGAAACAGTGCCGTGGCCGGGTCGTCGCCGCGCGGCGGCTGGCCGCGCCCGTCGCGCAGGTGACAGGTCTGGCAGGAACGGGCATTGAACAGTGGGCCAAGGCCGTCGGAACTCCGGGTGGAACTGGGCGCCGACACCCATAGCTTGCGGAAGATGCCGTCACCCACCCGGAAATCGAGCTGGCGCTCGAACGACATATTGCCGGACGGGTAGGAGAATGCGGTGGCGTTGAGCTGCGCCGTCACCGTTGCCGCACCGGCGGGGTTGGCTTCAAAGGGCTCGGCGCGGCTGAAATCCTGCGTCGGACGGGTAACAGCGGCGATGCGCTGGGTCTCGGCCGGATCGGCGCTGGCCGCCACGGCGCTACCGGCGCTCGCGCTGGCGATCAGCCAGCCGGCAAGCAGGCGCCGGAGCGCGGGATGAGCTGGTTGCTTCATTAACTGCAGAACCTGTGAGCGGGCGGCGCCCGCATCGCGTCTACTGGAATACCGCTGCCGGATCGTCGCTGCCAAATACAGCTTCCGGATTATCGAGGCTGTCAGAACCCTCGATCTCGATCGGCTGCAGCTCCAGTGCAGCCACGATACGCTCGATGGTGCGGGTTTGCGTGGTCAGCGCATCGATCGCCGCCTGTACCACTGCATGGCCCGCGCTGTTACCCGGCGCAATCATCTGATCAAAACGCTCGCCGGCTTCGGCACGCTCTTTCAGCGCGGTCATGGCGGCGCGGGAGGCCTGCAGCCGCTCACGCATTTCGGCGTCCAGCGCCGGCGCGCGTGCCGCTACCAGCGCGCTCAGCGACGGTCCTGCCACCACAGAGCCGTCGGCGCGCAGGTAACGGCCGAGATAGATCGCCTCCATGCCAACGACGTTGTAGTAATGGGAGTTGTGGGTATTGTCGGAGAAGCAGTCCTGCTCCTCTTCCGGGTCGTTGAGCAACAGAGCGAGTTTCATCCGCTCCCCGGCCAGCTCACCGTAGGAGAGGCTGCCGAGCCCGGTCAGCATCACTGCCAGCCCCGTGTCCGGCGCCACGCCAGTGACCACCTCGCGGGCACTGCCGCCCTGCTCCCACTCGCCCGCCATCCAGCGCAGATCGCTGACCAGCAGCTCGGTGGCCGCCCGCAGGTAGGCGGCGCGCCGGTCACAGTTATCGTTGGTGCACCGGTCGTCCTGCGCGAAGTCGGTCCAGGGCCGCGCGCCGGCGCCGGGCCCGGTCCCGTTCAGATCCTGCCCCCACAACAGAAATTCAATGGCGTGATAGCCGGTGGCGACGTTGGCCTCGATCTGGCCGACCTGATGCAGTTCGTTTTCCAGCAGATCCGGGGTGATCGTACTGGCATCGATCATGCGTGCGCCGACATTGAGCCGGGGATTGGCGATGACATTGGCGCTGTGCAGCGGGTTCTGATCGGAGGCGACCGAGTAGCCCGGATCGACATAGTCGATCAGCCCTTCATCGAGCGGCCAGGCATTGACCTTGCCCTCCCACTCATCCACCACCGGGTTGCCGAAACGCAGCGCTTCCGTCTGCGGATAGATCCGGCGCGCCTCCACCCAGGCTGCACGCGCCGCCTCCAGCGTGGCCGCGCCCGGTTCAGCAAGCAGCTGCTCGACGGCGGTCTGCAGGCGCTCGGCACTCACCACAGTGTCGGCGTACATGGCACTCGCCATCTCGGCATAGTGTCCGGTCACAGCGGCCGGCGCCGGCGCCGCCCATAGCGCACCGCAGCTGAGCGCAAACAGTGCACCTGCCAGCAGCCGGTTGCCTGCGTTTATCATACTGTCATCGCCTCTGAACTCATCCAGATCTGGGAGCGGCCATCCTAACGAGAATGATTTTCAGCCGCAATAAAAACGGGCGCCGTAATCAGTCCATACCGGGTAAAGGGCCGCTGTTGACACGGAACCAGCCGGCAATACTCAGCCGCTCGCGCCGCGCTGGCAAGACTTCGTGCGGAAAGATTTCACTGAGAAAAAAGAGGGCCGTGCCGTCGTGGGGCAGCACCTCAGCCAGAAAGCGACCCTCGGCATCCCACAGTACCAGCTCGCCCCCGTCATCTTCCCGCCAGTCGCGGTTGAGGTAAAACACCGTCGAGAGGCGGCGGTTCGAGCCGCCCCGAAAGGCATCGAGATGGCGTCGGTAAAAGGCGCCCGGGGCATAGCGGGCGTAGTGTGCTTCGTAGTCGAACAGCCCGAGCTGCAGTTCGAAGTTGAGTTCGACGCGCAGCGCCTCCATGGCGGCGAGCAGCTCCTGCTGGGGCGCAGTGCCTCCGGTCAGCCAGAGGGTCTCGTCCCGCCGGATCTCGCCGGCACGGCGGTGATTGCCGGCGCGGCCGATGCCAGCTGGTCGCAGCTGGTCGCGGTGGGCGGCGAGATCGGCGCGGAGCGCATCGCACTGGGACGCATCGAGATAGCCGGGCACCAGGCACCAGCCAGCGGTATGCAATGCATCAGCAATTTGAGAGGGGCTAATCATTTCGTCTCTGACCGCGCCCCATCAGCGGGGCGCCAAAATGTATAGCGCTCGCCCTTCGCCGGCAAGCGGCGGTGTGATCGGGTGGCTGGGGTCCCGCACGATGGGCTATCCTCACGGCTCCGCTGTTTGCAGAACAATAAGTGCCATGAGTATTGCTATTCTGGTCGTCGAGGACGACCCAGAAATGCGCGACTTCCTCGAGCAGGGCCTGGCCACGGCAGGTCACAAGGTTACCACCGCCGACAATGGCCGCACCGGGCTCGAGCTCGCCAGTAGTGGCGCGCATGAACTGATCATTTTTGACCGCATGCTGCCGGAGCTGGACGGCATCGGCGCCGTCACCGAGCTGCGGCGGCGCGGCATCAACACGCCGGTGCTGATGCTGAGCGCGCTCGGCGAGGTGGATCACCGGGTCACCGGCCTGCTGCAGGGTGCCGATGACTACCTCGCCAAACCGTTCTCCTTTGTCGAGCTGCTGGCGCGGGTTGAGGCGCTGCGTCGTCGCGAACAGAGCGCACCCACCACCATGCTGCAGGTGGGCGACCTGACGCTCGACCTGATCGAGCATGTGGCACGCCGCAACGACCAGACCATCGAGCTGTGGCCGCTGGAATATCGTCTCCTCGAATACCTGATGCGCAACGCCGGTCAGGTAGTGACGCGCACCATGCTGCTGGAGAATGTCTGGAATCTCCATTTCGATCCGCAGACCAATGTGGTCGAGGTGCATATGAGCCGGTTGCGCGCCAAGGTCGACAAGGGCTTTGAAAAGCGGCTGATCCATACGGTGCGGGGACAGGGTTACGTTCTCCGTGATTGATCCGCAGTCTGTCAGGGCGCGCTTCACCTCGCGCCGCTTCTGGCGCAGCTCAGCCGTCCGCATCACGCTTATCGCGTGGCTCGGTGGCTGGCTGCTCAATACGCTGGTGGTGCTGGCGCTCTACGATTTCACGCTGGAGGCGCTCACCCGCGACCTGAAACAGCAGATCGACCGCGACATCACGCAGCGCCTCGATGCATGGCCGTCCGAGCTGCCCGCCCATGCCGGCGTGACGCTCTGGCTCTACCGCCATTACGCGCGGGAGATCGCCGAAATGGAGGCCTGTCTCGCGCTGTACGAAGCCGACGGCGAGTTGCAGCTCACCAATGTCGAAGCTGGCACCTCGTCCATGCGGCTGGGCCCCTACTTCGTGGCCAGCTACACCGGTCATCGCTTCCACGCCAACCGCGAGGCACAGCAGACGCAGTACTGTCTGGTGCGCGAGCAGTTACTGAGTGACGGCGGACGGCTGATCTACGGCCTCCCGTTCGACGCCTACATGGAGCCGATCGAGCAGTTGCGACGACTGCGCTTCTGGGGCCTGCTGATCACGGCCACCTTCTCGCTGGCGCTGGCGATCTTCGTGTCACAGCGGGTACTCAACGGCATGCGCACCATCACGCGCGCCATCGACCGCATAGCCCAGGGCGATCTCAAGAGCCGGCTGACCACGCGCACCAACGACAGCGACTTCGACCATATTGCGGCCGGCATCAACCACATGCTCGACCGTATCGAGCAGCTGATGGGCGGCGTGCGCGACATTTCCGATGCCATCGCCCACGATCTGAAAACACCGCTGGCGCGCCTGCGGGGCCAGCTTGAACTGCTGCTCAATCTGCCCGATCGCAGCGATCAGGCGATCGAAGCGGTGATTGCCGAAGCCGATCAGGTACTGGCCGCTTTCAATGCACTGCTGCGCATCAGCCAGCTCGAGCAGGGCACCCGCCGGCGGGCGTTCGTTCACTTCAATGCCGAATCGCTGGTAAGCCAGCTGCGCGACGCCTATGAACTGGTGCTGGCCGATAAAGAGATCGAGCTGCAGACCGCGCTGCCGGCCGAAGAGCTGGTGATGTACGGTGACCGCGACCTGTGGCTGCAGGCGCTCAGCAACCTGCTCGACAATGCTTACAAATACAGCCCGGGTGGCGGCGTGGTACGGCTCGCCTTTGCGCGCGACCAGGACCATGCGGTCATCACCGTCAGCGACTCCGGACCGGGCATTCCCGAGTCGGAACGCGACAACGTGCTGAAGCGCTTCTATCGCCTCGAGAAGCACCGCGGCACTCGCGGTACCGGGCTCGGACTGACGCTGGTCGCAGCGGTCTGCTCGATCCATAACGCCACCATCGAACTGGGTGGAGAGCAGGGGCTGACGGTCACCATCCGCCTCCCGCTGGGCCCGCAGGCTGTCGCTCCCAGCCAGAGCGTGGCGATTACCGCTGAGTAGCCAGCTCCCGCATGCAGCAAACAGTGCTCCGGTTCCGCCGGCCAGCGAGCTACTCTACAGCTCACCTCGCTAGTTCCGGTACGCTCGCAACTCCAGCACGATCACGTCATTGGCGATGACATCGGA
>JAJUJZ010000071.1 GCA_029265075.1 Gammaproteobacteria bacterium
GCGCGCTTTGCGCAGGTGGTGGCGGCGATCGAGCGCCGTATCAGGGCGATCGACCAGGTCGCGGATGCCGAAGCCATCACGCTGCAACAGGCGTTGCAGCGGTTGCTGGCACCGCTGCTGGCCAGCGCCGTGTCCGGCCCCTTCAGCACCAGCTGATCACGCTGCGCGATCAGTGTGCCGCGCCCGCGCTACCCTCGCTGCCGGACCTGCTGGCACGCATTGGCGATGCCCAGCGTGAGCTGCTGGCGCGGCGGCGCCCTCCCTTCTGGGGCCGGCTGTTCCGTCGTGATACAAACGCGGCGGCGTCCACCGACGCACCGTTATGCCTCGCTGAAGAACTGCCGCCGCTGTTACTGCAACTGCTGCAACAGCTGCCGGTACCGGCAGCAGTCCGCGAAGAGCGGCAGCAACTGGTCCGCCGGCTGAAACTGGGGCTGAGCGGCGACGAGATCGTGACTGCGGTGCAGGAACTCAGCACCCTCGTGCTGGCAGCGCTGACGCATGATCGCGAAGCGTTTCTGCAGTTTCTGGCAACGCTGGACCAGCAGCTGATGGCAGCGCAGGCGTCGCTTGATCTGGTGCGGCGCGAGGCTGCCAGGCGTCAGGATGCCGATGATGCTTTACAGGCGGCGGTGCGGGACCGCGTTGCTGCTTTGCGTGACGCCACCGCTGCAGCGGACTCGGTCGAGGAGCTCAAGGGGGCGGTGAGCGCGCGGCTCGATGCGCTGTTGGCTTCTGTGACCGAACATAAGCAGGAGGAACAGCGCCACCGGGCGGCGCTGGAGGCGCAGCTCGACGCACTCTCGCGGCGCCTGCGGGAGCAGGAGCAGGAGTCGGCTCAGGCCGGCCAGCGGCTGGCCGCGCAGCATGAACTGCTGCGGTTCGATCTGGTCACGCAGATGCCCAGCCGTCAGGCGCTGGATGAGCGTTTGCAGCAGACCCGGGGCAGCGTGGAAGGCGGCACGCAGCTGACACTGGCGATCTGCGAAATCGACCAGCTTGCCGTTCTTCGGGAGCGCTACGGCGAGCAGGCTGCGAACAAGGTGCTGCGCATCGTAGCGCGCACGTTGCGCGTGCGGCTGCGGCGCGCCGATTTCGGTGCCCGGTATAACGATGCCGCATTTGTGCTGCTGTTTGCCGACCTGGACAGCGCGGCTGCGCTGGCGCAGGTCGAAGCGGCCCGGCTGGCGGTGGCGGAGTGCCCGTTCTATTTCCGGGAGCAGCCGGTCGCGGTCACGCTGTCGGCCGGCGTGGCGACTGCAGCCGGTGCGGTAGCGCTGCGGACGCTGCTGCCCCGTGCCGAGGCAGGGCTGGCGCAGGCGCGGGCGGCAGGCGGCAACTGCAGCATGCCGGCCGCGACACCGGCACCCGGCGGCTGACGGCAGTCACGACTGGCACTGGCCGAGATTGGCGTGGATCACTGCGCCATTGATCACCGGCTGCTGACTGCAGAACCAGATTGTCTCGGCGATTTCGGCCGGCTCGATCAGCCGTCCCTGGGTCACATGCGCTGCCAGTGCGGCCAGCACCTCCTCACTGTGACCGACATGCTGACGCAGCATGGCTGTATCGGTAAAACCGGGGCAGACGCAGGCGGTATGAATCTGCCGGCCGGCGAGGTCCTGGCAGGTGGCGCGCATCAGCCCCAGCAGAGCGTGCTTGGCGGTCGCGTAGGAGACGCTGTTGGGCACAGCGATTTCGCTCAGGGTCGAGCCGACGTAGATGATCGAAGAGCCGGCTGGCAGCGAAGGCAGCACCGCCTGGGTCAGCAGCGCCGGCGCCACCACATTCACTTCCAGCAAGCGTCGCAGCGTATTGCCGGTCACATCGGCAATGCTGTCGCGGGCATTGGCGCCCGCGTTGTGTACCAGCGTCACGCGCGTGGCGGCCTCCAGGTACGGCATCAGCTGCGGCAGTGTGGTGGTCAGCCAGTCCGCAGCGGTGAGATCGGTCTCGATGTGCACCACATCTGCATGCGCGGGCGCCCGGCGTGACAGATTGACCACCTGATACCCGTCGGTCAGAAATCGCTCCGCCGTAGCCGCGCCGATACCGCTGCTGGCGCCGGTGATGATCAGTAGGGGTTTCATCGAGCTCTCCTTGTGATTCCAGGTGTTCCTGCCAGCGGCATCCCGATGCGCGTGGCGTGCGAGCGGGCCATGATAGGCCAATCGCCACGCTACCGCCGGACGATGGTTTGGCGTCGCAGCGCGGTGGCGTAGAATGGCGGCCTTTCGCGCCGTTCTCCCGGCGCCCGCAATGTGCCAACCGAGAGTGCCCATGGTCGACCGGAACGAGCTGAACCGAGAACAGCTGGAGCAGTGGCTGGATGAGTCTGGATTGTCGCACTACGTCTGCGATCAGTGTCATGGTCTGCACTTGCCGCGTCTGCAGGAACTCGAGGGTGTCACCGACAGCCGGCTCTTCGTCGAGCCCTGGGGCTTGCTGCTGAGCACTGAAATTGTGGTGCGGCCTACCGCGATTCTGCCGCTGGCGACCGATCTGACACGCCTCAACATCGATTATCCGGTACTGAAGCTATTCCTCGACATCGTCGATGACGCCATGCCGCAGCTGGTATCCGGCGCTTCCCTGCTTACCGGCGCCGGCCTGACAGGCGCACAGTTCATCCACTTCCTGACAACCTCCATCGAGGCGACCCGGCAGCTGGTGGCGGAGATGACGCACCTTGACTACATCCTGCCCGACGAGAACACGCCGCAGGGACCGCGCGAGTCGCGTGTCCACTGAGTTCGCATTGCATCACAGCTTTAAGCGCAGCGATTGGCTGAAGCCAACGGACGCGTATAGACTTGCCGCTTCAATAATATCTGGCGACCGAGGGTGACATGCGGGGCTTGCGCCATTCTTGTCCCAAACGATGCCTGCGGTGGCTGGTCGCCGTGGCGGTGGCTGGCACTTCTCAGCTCGGTCTGGCGCAGGGCGAAGATTTTTTTGATTTCCTGCCAGCGGATCTGAGCCGCCTGCGGGTTACGGCCGCCTCCGCATTTACCGAATCAGCACTCGACGCCAGTGCATCGGTGAGCGTCGTGCAGCGGGCTGACTGGGAGCGCCGCGGCGCGCGTACCATTCCCGATGCAGCAATGCATCTGCCTGGCGTGATGCTGCTTTATCCACCGGATGGCGGACCGCTGATTCAAGTGCGGAGTTACGACTCCACCTCCCTGCGCGGACGCGCCACTCTGATCGATGGGGTCCCCATCAATACCTTCGCATTCGGGTCGGAAGTGTTCTCCAACGCCGAACTGCAGCTGCCGGTGCTGGACAGTCTCGAGCTGGTGCGTGGTCCCAGCTCCATCCTGTACGGCAGCGACGCCTTCCATAGCGCGCTGCTGCTTTCCACCTATCGCAGTGATGCCCCCGGTGTCGAAGTCAGCGGCGCGGCCGGCTCGCGCGATTACCAGCGGCTGGCGCTGCGGGCATCGCAGACAGTCGGTAACGGACAGCGGCTGGAAACGGCCATCTCGGTGGCCCATCAGGGCGACATGGGCAATCCGTTCGCTGCCGCTCACGCTAACGGTTCGATGACGCGCGAGCGCCGCGGCATGAGCTATGAAGCCGGTACGGCGATGGTGCGCTGGCGCGGCCGGACGCCCGATATCGGTTACGAGCTGCAGCTGCTGGTCGACAAGACCGAGGCCGAGGAGTTTCCTGGCAGCGGCACCCTCACGGGTGATGTCGGCCCTAACGATCTGGCTGATCGCAACGGCGAGCTGTGGCTGCTGAAAGGTGCACTGGATGGCGCGCTGGCTTCCGGCTGGAAATGGGTATGGGATCTGTACGGCTGGCGCAACGATTTCGGTCAGAGCTATTACCTGCCGTCGCCGGTACATGGCTTCATCGAGGATCGGCAGCAGTTCGTCGAGTACCGCTACGGCAGCCGGGCCGAGCTCAAGCGTGAAGATCTGAAGTTTGGTGCCACCACTACTCAGCTCGCACTCACCGTCGGCGCCGAGCGCGCCGGCATCAGTGATCACGATAATGAGCGGCTGCTGCTGAGCGGTGTCAGCCTGAGCGATCCGCCCGCCGATTACGACGGGCTTGATCAGACGATTTACAGTGTGGCGATCGAGGGCAAGACCCGCTGGGCTGACGGGCGCTGGCAGCTTATCTATGGCGGCCGGTTCGACGACTATTCGACCTTTGGCGGCGAACTCTCGCCACGGCTGGGTCTGATCTGGTTCCCGACGGACAGTTCCAGTATTCGCGCGGTCTACGGCAGTGCCTTTCGCGCGCCCAACGCCAACGAACTGCGGGGCATCAACTTCGTATCCGGAAATCGCAATCTCGATCCCGAGGCGATGGAGAGTTTTGAGCTCGCCTTCACCTACCTGAGTGGCAACTGGCAGTGGGAGCTGGTGGGTTTCGCCAATCGCTGGGAAGACCGCATTCTGCTGGTGCAGGACCTGACCGATCCGCTGGGCCGGCGGTATACCAACATCGGCTCCAGCGAAGCACAGGGTATCGAGAGTGCGCTCACCTATCTCGGGCCGCGCTGGCGGTTCGAACTCAATGCCACTGCCATGCATAACGAAAACCGTGATACCCGCCGGGAACCGAGCCTGTTCCCGGAATGGGTCACCAATCTCGGCATTGGCTATCGCTGGCCGCAGTACAATCTGGAGCTGTACTGGTCGACCCATATTCACCAGGACGTCACCACCGGCGATACCTCGCTGACACGGGTCGGCGTGACTGACGCAGGTACCTTTATCCGCAGTGACCTGTCACTGGCGCAGACCTGGCGGAATCGCTGGCAGGGGCGGGTTGTCGTGCGTAATCTTTTCGACCGCGACAACAGCTGGCCATCGATTACCAACAGCCGCGGCGGCATTCGCGATATGGGCCGCCAGATTCTGCTGGAAGTGACCTGGCGTGGCCTGCCCTGAGGGGCGGAGTAATCGTTCGGCGCCTGCTTCCAGATCCATTGCCCGGCGAATGCCCGGGTGATCACGCTTACGCAACACGGGCAGTAGCACATGCATGACGACACCAGCGGATCGGCAGCGATAGGCGATATCTTTGCTGCTGACTTCAACGTGTCGATCGTCCGCCCCGCGCAATGCCGACGGGTTTTTCAGCTTCGCTACCGCGTGTTCTGCGAAGAGCTGGGCTATGGCATGGCGCATCGCGATGGTCACGAAAGCGATGTCTTTGATGACCAGGCGATCCATTACCTCCTCGCGCATCACAGGCAGCGCATCGATGTCGGCTGTGCCCGCCTCATTTCGGGATCCAGGGGGCAGGGGCTGCCATTCGAACGCTTTGGGGTGCCGCATGTCGATCCGGCGCTGTTCGATATGGGGCAGGTCGATCTCTCGCAATGCTGCGAAGTGTCCCGACTGGCGGTGACCCCTGAATTTCGGCGCCCATTGCAGCTGCCGGGTGACGCCGGCCGGGTGCAGCGCTTTCCGTTCGGGGTGGTATCGCTCTACTACGCTTCCATCGCGCTGATCCTGCAGGGCAAGTATGCCCATGCCTTCATGGTGGCGGAGCCGCGCCTGCAACGCCATCTCCTGCGCTGGGGCATGCACTGGCGCCAGATCAGTCCTGAATTCGAGTACTACGGGAGCCGGGCGGTATTCACCGCGTCGCGCGAAGCGCTGGCGGCCAATGTAGCCGCGCTGCCACCAGGCTGGCGCTCGCTGTACGACACGGTCTGTGATCAGCTGGCCGCGTCGACCAGGGCGACCTCGCGGGCGAGCGGCTGACGCGCGGCAGCAGGGACAGTGTGCGCGTCAGTCGGGGACGCGGAATGGCAGCAGGGTGGCGGCATCCTGCAGGTAGTGCGCGATATGGCGTCGCTCCTGGGCGAGGAAATGGTCGATGGCGCGACGCAGCCGCCCATGCTCGATCCAGTGACAGGAGTAGGTGGTGATGGGCCGGAAGCCGCGCTGGATCTTGTGCTCACCCTGGGCGCCCGGGTCGAAGCGAAGCAGCCCGTGGCGAATGCAGTAGTCGATGCCTTGGTAGTAACACGCCTCGAAGTGCAGCTGGTCGAACTCCTGGATGCAACCCCAGTAACGCCCATAGAGCGTTTCGCTGTCGCGGAAATTAAGGGCACCGGCAATGGTTTCGCCCTGCCAGTCAGCCAGTACCAGCACGACTTTTTCGGGCAGCAGGCGGCCGATTTCGCTGAAGAAGGCGGCGGGCAGATAGCCGCCGTGGCCGCTGCGTCTGGCGTAGGTGAACTGGTAGAAGTGGTGGAAGCGGCGCCACTCCGCAGCCGTGACTGCATCGCCTTCGAGCACCCGCAGTTCGATTCCCTGCTCTACTACCCGCTGCCGCTCCTTGCGCAGGTTTTTGCGCTTGCGGGAGCTGACGGTTGCGAGGAAGTCGTCGAAGTCCCGGTATTGCTGGTTGAACCAGTGATACTGGGCACCGTGGCGAACCGCCAGTCCCGCAGCAGCCAGCTCATCACAGGCCTCCGCAGTGGGAAACAGCAGGTGCAGCGATGAAAGACCGTCGTCGCGGACGCGCCGGCGCAGCTCCTCCACCACAGCCGCTGTCACTTGGTCTGCCGGCTCCCCGGCGCGGATGCAGAGGCGCGGCCCAGTGGCGGGCGTATAGGGAATAGCCGCCAGCAGCTTGGGATGCCAGTCGATGCCGAGCTGAGCCGCTGCATCTGCCCAGCTCCAGTCGAACACATACTCGCCCCAGGAATGATCCTTCAGATAGAGCGGCAGCACTGCCACCAGCTCGCGGCCATGCCAGACCAGCAGGTGCTGAGGCGTCCAGCCGGTGCTGCTGCTGACCGCGCCGGTGCGTTCCAGTGTGGCGAGAAATTCGTGCCGGGTAAACGGATAGTCGTCCCCTGCCACCTCGTTCCAGAGCGCGGCGGGGACGTCATCGATACGATCGAGGTACTGCAGGCGCCACATACTCAGCCGGCACTCAGGTAGTGCACCAGAATTCCGGCGAACACCGTGGCGCCCGCCCAGTTGTTGTTGAGGAACGCGCGGAAGCAGGCGTCGCGCTCGCGGTGGCGGGTGATCAGATACTGCCAGATGAACCACCCTGCCGCTCCCAGCAGGCCGATGTAGTACCAGTAGCCCAGTGCGTAGTAGCGGCCGACCAGCGCCAGTGTCAGCAGCGTGCAGGCCTGCAGGATGGCGATGATGAGGCGGTCATCCTCGCCAAACAGGATGGCCGTCGATTTGACGCCGATTTTGAGGTCATCATCCCGGTCCACCATGGCGTAGTAAGTGTCGTACGCCACCGTCCAGAACATATTGGCGGTGAACACCAGCCAGGCGCCGCGGGTGAGTTCGCCCTCTACAGCAGCAAACGCCATCGGGATGCTCCAGCCGAAGGCCGCGCCCAGCACTACCTGGGGCAGATGGGTATAGCGCTTGGCGAGCGGGTAGCAGGCGGCCAGCGCCAGTGCCGGGAAGGCAAGCAGGACGGTGAGCCGGTTGGTGAAGAGCACCAGCACCGCAGAGAGCAGGCAGAGCACCCCGAACAGTGCCAGCGCCTCTTTGCGGCTGGCGGCGCCGGTGGCCAGCGGCCGGGCGGCAGTCCGTTTGACGTGGCCGTCGATATGGCGGTCGGCGAGATCGTTGATGACGCAGCCGGCCGAGCGCATCAGGAAGACGCCAGCCGTGAAGATGATGAACAGGTGCACCGGCGGGAAGCCCTCCGCGCCCAGCCACAGGGCCCACCAGGTCGGCCACAGCAGCAGCAGGATACCGATGGGCCGGTCTACGCGCATCAGTTTCACATAGATGGGAAGACGCTGGGTCAGCGATACCATGGTCGGTACTCCTTGCCGTGGATCGCAGGAGTATACAGGCCCGCGATGGGCCCGGACCAAGAGTCGACCTTTACCGCAGAGCCGGCGGCCGGTACATTGCTGGGGGCCGTCAGCCATGGGTGGCTGCAGGGCAACAATAATGAGCGGCCCGCGTGGCCGCAGGACCATATACGGAGAGAGAATGCAGCATGCGTAAACCTGATCTTGCAGCCATCATTGCCGACAAGGCAGATATTTCCGCCGACAAGGCGCAGCAGGCCCTCACTGCCATCCTCGATGAAATCACGCTGGCGCTGAGCCGGGGTGAGACCGTCAGTCTGGTCGGGTTCGGTACCTTCGAACGTCGCCACCGCGCTGCCCGCCAGGGCAAAAACCCGCAATCGGGCGCCACCATCCAGATTGCTGCCAGCAACACCGTTGGCTTCCGCGCCGGCAAAGCGTTGCGTGAAGCAGTGAGCTGATCACTGCGACCCGGCCGCGGTATCTTCATGATCCGACTCGCACTGCACTGGCAGATTGCCATCGCCATCGTATTTGCTGTAGGCGCCGGTCTGCTGACCGGCACCGACGGCAGCATCGGTCCGCTGCGTTTCTATGTGGCTTACGAATTCGTCGGCACGTTGTTTCTCAACGCGCTGAAGATGCTTATCGTGCCGCTGATCATGTCGTCGATCATTGTCGGTATTGCAACCTTCTCGCGGGGCGAGAACCTCGGTCGGGTCGGCACCAAGATCATTCTATATTTTCTTGGCAGCACGCTGCTCGCGGTGCTGCTGGGGCTGGTGATTGTCAATCTGCTGGAGCCCGGCATTGCCAATGGCGAGCCGGCCGGGGGACGCCTCAATCTCACCATGAACGACCCCGGCGTCCAGGAGACGCTGGCGCATGTGGCGAGCCACAGTGGCCGTGATTTCCTCAGCATATTTTATGACCTGATACCGGTTAACGTGGTCGCCGCCGCGGTGGAAGGGCAGATGCTGGGGCTGATCACCTTCAGCCTGCTGTTTGGCTTTTTCATGTCGCGGGTAGCTGAAGGGCCGGCCCGTGTGCTGCACGACTTCTGGCAGGGCGTGTTCGAAACCATGATGGCCATCACCGAGCTGGTGATGAAGTTTGCGCCGCTCGGGGTCTTTGGTCTGGTGGCCCGCACGGTGGCGGCGACCGGCTTCGAAGCATTTTCGCCGCTGCTGGTATTTTTTATAGCGGTAGTGCTGGGGCTGGCCATCCATTCGCTGGTGGTGCTGCCGCTGCTGATGCGCGTCTTCGGCCGGGTTCGCCCCTACATGCATATCAAGCTGATGACGCCCGCGCTGCTCACGGCTTTCTCTACTGCCAGCAGCTCCGCCACGCTGCCGGTGACGATCGAGCGCATGGAAAAACACGTCGGCGTTTCCAACCGCATCAGCGGGTTCGTGCTGCCGCTCGGCGCAACCATCAATATGAATGGCACCGCGCTCTATGAGTGTGCGGCCGCGATGTTCATTGCGCAGGCATATGGGCTCGATCTCACCTTCGGGCAACAGTTTCTGATTGTGATTACGGCAGTGCTTACCTCCATCGGAGTGGCGGGCATTCCCGCTGCCAGCCTGGTCGCGATTGGCGTCATTCTCGGTGTCATCGGCCTGCCACTGGAGGGGATCGGCATGCTGCTGGTCACTGACCGCATCCTCGACATGATGCGCACGGCCGTAAACGTCTTCAGCGATACCTGCGGTGCTGCCATCATCGCCCACAGCGAAGGCGAACAGACCAATATCTCGCGATGAGCTGCGTTGCCCGCCTTCTCCTGTTCGGTTTGCTGCTGGTGACGGCCGGCGCTATGGCCGGGCCGGATGCAGCGAAGCAGGCCGAAGCCCGTCAGTTGCTGGAGTTGCTGGGCGTACTGCCGCTGCTCGATCAGACATCCAATGCGGTGGCCTACGCGGTCAATGCCGAGCGCGAAGCGCGCGGCGCATCGGCGCGTGAGGCGAGCGGGTGGCAGCGCAGCGTCGCCCGGCGAGTGAACGACAGGCAACTCCGCGAAGCAATCATTGAGCAGGTGACCACCACCAGTGAAGCGGCCGCGCTGCGCCATGCCCACGCACTGCTGGAACAGTCAGAGGCGCGCCGGGTCCGCTATTTTGAAGAAGCCATGGGGCAGCGGGGCGCTGCCGCCAACCTGCGGGAGTTTTTGCAGGCGCCGCCGGGACGTGAGCTGAGTCCGGAGAGGGTCGGGCTGCTGCGCGAGATCGGCGAGGCCAGTCGCTTCACTGAGATGGTGGCGCTGCTGCAGACCCTGGCCGCGCGGGCCGTCCGTCAGGAAGCAGGCCTGCTGACCGAGACGCCGCCCGCGGCTGAAGAGGTGGCACTCCGCCAGCGCTGGCTGCAGGCGCGTCTGCTCCCCTGGCAGTACTACAGCTACCGCTATCTCAAGGATGACGATCTGACGGCCTGGCTGGGTGTGCTGCGCGCACCGCCGGTGCGACATGTACTCGATGCGGCTGTGGCGGCGTTGCGCGGTCAGATCGCGGCACTCGAGGCTGAACAGGATGGCGCGCAGAACAGCGCGCCGGCTTCCGGATCAGGCTGAAGCGCTCAGCGAGTGCGCCAGTGTCTGGATTTCGGCACTGGCGTCCATCACCTGCTGCACCGCTTGCAGTGCGGCGCCGGGGTCGAGACCGAGTTCGGCGTAAAGCTGGGCAGGCACCGGCTCCAGCGCGGCATCCCCCACCCCATGGAGACGCAGCAGACGCTTTGCCACCAGCACCAGGCCAGCGTATTCCCGGTGCTGCCCCCGATATTCGGGGGTCGCCTGATACCGCAGGCCGACGATGACCTCCTCCGGCATGGTCCAGAAGCGCATCAGCCAGCCCGCCAGCTGATCGCGGGTGATGCCCAGCAGGTGTCGCTCGACCAGGCTGTAGCCCACCGTCGGGTTGGCCTCCTGGAAGCGGCAGTAAGTGGAAAAATGGGGCGGAAAGATTTCCGCCATGACCAGATAGCCGAAGTTGTGCAGCAGACCGGCCAGGTAGCCGAGGCCGCTCGCAGGACGTCGCAGCGCCGGCAATGTGCCGATCAGTGCTTCCACCGCCGTGGCGCAGAATACGGCGTTCTGCCAGTATGGCGTGCCGCCTCGTGCCGCATCTTTCGGCAGCTCGAGCGACTTGCCCAGCGCCAGGCCGAGCGCGAGGTTCAGCACCAGATCGAAGCCGAGCACCCGCGCGATGGCGTCGTGGACCGAGCGCACCTTGCCGGGTGCGGCGTAGTATGGCGAGTTGGCCCAGCCGACCACCTGGGCCGCCAGTGCCGGATCCATCTCGACGATCTCGGCCAGCCGGCGCACATCGGCATAGGGGTCGACCCGTAGCTTGATGATCTCCTGTGCGGTAACTGGCAGCGGCGGCAGCTCGAGGGTCTCTTCAAGACGCTGCCTGATGCGCAGCTGGGTAAAGCTGGCCACTGCCCGGGTGATCTGTTCGATGTCCTCGATCTCGTCCAGCGGGCCGCTGCGCAACGTTGCCAGTGGCACCGCAACGTCGGCGATGGGGGCATCAGCCAGACTGCGGCGAAACTGCTCGACATCGAGCCGCAGCAGCTGGGCATCGCCTGCAGCGAGCTGCAGCTCCGACCGGTCGAGCAGACGCTGGTCAGCCAGCGCCGGCACGCCCAGCACGCCCGGGAGGGCCAGCGGCGAGGCCACCTGCAAATCGCGGCAGAGGCGCAGTACTTCATCACGCGCCATGGCGCGCCAGTTACCGCCGACAGAGCGATTGACCGCGCCAAGGTCGAGCAGACAGCTGGCCGGATAGAGGACCTGCAGCCGTTCATTGCCATCGCGCAGCAGGGTGCAGCGGATGGTAGCGTCGGACTCGGCGGCGCCGGCGTCATGCATGTCGACGATGCGATAGACGATATTCTGCGCACGCAATAACTGTTCGACGGGCGCCGGCAGAACCATGGCAAACTCCAGCAACTCAGGGGTGAATCTGGGCGAGTGTAGACCACTCCGCGCCGCCGCGCGGCGTCGGATGGCGGAATGGTGGCGTGCGCCCGCTATACCCGGGCGTAGCGCTCGCGGTTTGGCAGCCAGCGGCGAATCAGCGCTGCTGCCACGGCGGGATGCCGGACGGCAATCTGCTGCGCGTAGCTGCGCACCAGCGGCAGCAGATCGGCATCGCGCTGCAGGTCGGCTAGCTTCATGGTGAGCAGACCGGTCTGCCGGGTGCCCAGCACTTCGCCCGGGCCGCGCAGTTCGAGATCGCGCTCAGCGATGACGAAGCCGTCATTGCTGTCGCGCAGCACCTGCAGCCGGGCGCGGCCGGTGCGCGACAGCGGCGTCTGATAGAGCAGAACGCAAAAGCTCTCGAGACTGCCCCGCCCGACCCGGCCGCGCAGCTGATGGAGCTGGGCCAGGCCGAGACGTTCCGGATTCTCGATCACCATCAGGCTGGCATTGGGCACGTCAACGCCCACCTCGATGACGGTGGTAGCGACCAGCACATCAATCTCGCCAGCTTTGAAACTGGCCATCACCGCGGCTTTTTCCGCCGCCTTCATGCGGCCGTGGAGCAGCACCACCCGCAGTTCCGGAAGCGCCTCACTCAGCTCCTGCCAGCTGGTCTCGGCCGCCTGTGCCTGCAGCTGCTCCGACTCCTCGATCAGCGTACAGACCCAGTAGACCTGCCGGCCCTGACGGCAGACATGGCGGATGCGTTCGGTGACCGCGGCCCGCCGGTCGCTACCGATCACCACGGTCTGCACCGGCTGGCGGCCGGGCGGCAGTTCGTCGATGACAGAGGTGTCGAGGTCAGCATAGGCACTCATGGCCAGCGTCCGCGGGATCGGCGTCGCCGTCATGATGAGCTGATGCGGCGCCAGTCCTTTTTCCTGCAGCTGCAGGCGCTGATGGACGCCGAAGCGGTGCTGTTCGTCGATAATGGCGAGCCCCAGGCGAGCGAATGAGACACGCTCCTGCAGCAGCGCATGCGTGCCGACGGCAATTTGCAGTGATCCATCGTGGAGCGCGGCGAGAGTGGCTTCGCGCTCCTTCCCTTTTACCTTGCCCGCCAGCCAGCCGACCCGCAGGCCGAGCGGTTCGAGCCACTGTCGGAAATTGGCGCAATGCTGTTCAGCCAGCAACTCGGTGGGTGCCATCAGCGCTACCTGGTAGCCACTGGCGACCGCGCGCAACGCTGCCAGCGCCGCGATCACGGTTTTGCCTGACCCCACATCGCCCTGCACCAGCCGCAACATCGGCACTGGCTTGCGCAGATCATCGGCAACCTCACGCGCCACCCGCTGCTGGGCGCCGGTCAACGTAAATGGCAGCTGCGCCAGAAACTGACGGATCAGATCGCTGGGGCCGGTCAGCGGTGGCGCGCCGTGACGCTGCAGCTGCTCCCGCAGACTGAGCAGGCTGAGCTGGTGAGCGACCAGTTCCTCGAAGGCCAGCCGGCGCTGACAGGGGTGAGCACCGGCTGCCAGCTGTGCGAGATTGGCTTCGCGCGGCGGCGCATGCAGATAGCGCAATGCGTCGGCCAGATGCATGGGGGCATCCGGCAACGGTACCGGCTCCGGCAGCAGGTCCTGCAGTGCACCCCGGTCCAGCTCGGCCAGGGCTGCAGCGCA
>JAJUJZ010000076.1 GCA_029265075.1 Gammaproteobacteria bacterium
ACCGGATGCGGAACAGCCAGTCACGGCACAGGCGCCCGAAGAACAGGCAGAGGTGCTGCCGGTCGCTATCCGGCCGGCGCCCGAGGTGCTGGCTGAAGCACATGCGCGGGTCGATCAGCTGCAGGTTGGCGGCTGGGTGGAGCTGATCCAGGAAGAGCGCATTCTGCGCTGCCGCCTGGCGGCGATCATCCGCGCTACCGGCAAGTTCATTTTCGTCAACCGCGCCGGCCTCAAGGTCGCTGAGAACACGCGGGAAGGTCTGGCCGAGCTGCTGGCATCCGGCCAGCTCACCATTCTTGACGATGGCCGGCTCTTTGATCGCGCGCTGGAGTCGGTGATCGGCAGTCTCCGGGAGATGCGCGGCCGCAGCTGACCCCTTTGGCGCAGTGCGGCTGAACCGTTACCATGCGGCTTTTTGCCGCTGCGGCGGCTGTCGCGGAGACCAGACTTCGCCATGCTGCGCCTTGACCCGGATGGCTGGCTGCGCCCTGCCCGCCACCTGCCATCGGCCAACTTCAACCAGCGCCCAGCCGGCACGCCGGTGGAGCTGGTGGTTATCCATAACATCAGCCTGCCGCCCGGCCGGTTTGGCGGCGGCAATGTCGAGGCGTTGTTCACCAATACCCTCGATTCCACAGCGCATCCTGCCTTTGCCGACCTTGAAGGCCTCAGGGTTTCGGCTCATCTGTTTATCGACCGGCGCGGCCGGCTGACCCAGTTCGTCTCACTGCATGACCGCGCCTGGCATGCGGGACTTTCCGCCTGGTGCGGTCGCGAAAACTGCAATGATTTCAGCATCGGCATCGAGCTCGAAGGGACCGATACCCGGCCCTATACGCAGCGCCAGTACCAGCGGCTGGCACGCCTGATCCGGCTGCTGTGGCATCATTTTCCGAAGCTCGGGGCTGACAGCATCGTCGGCCATTGCGATATTGCGCCGGGCCGCAAGAGCGACCCCGGGCCTGCGTTCGACTGGTCGCGGCTGCATCAGCTACTGGAGGCATCATGAACTTTCTCGTCGTGCTGGGCGCGTGGGGCCTGCTGCAATGGCTTGGTCCGAGCACTTCGCTGCACCGCGATCACTGGCTGTTCAGCTGGTATCACAGGGCCAGCACCGCGCTGGCGGCCATACCCCAGCCGTTCCGGCTGGCGCTGGCAGTGGCGGCCCCGGCGCTGCTCGCCGGTCTCATCGCTATCGTGCTGGGCGGTGCGGTGGGCGGTGTCCCGCTGTTTCTGTTCGGCCTGCTGGTACTGGCATACAGCCTTGGACGGGGCGACTTCCAGCGCATGGTGGACGAATACCTCGAGCGCTGGAACCGCGGCGATCTGGCGGCCGCCTATGAGTCGGCGGTAGCGCTGCAGATTCTGCGCCCGGATGAGGTGCCGGCGGACGCCGCAGTGACCGATGCGGTGGCGTTGCACCATCAGGTGCGCGCGGCGCTGCTGTATCGCGGCTACGAACGCTGGTTCGCAGTGGTGTTCTGGTTTGTCCTGCTCGGGCCCGCCGGTGCGCTCGGCTATCGCACGCTGCAGTTGCTGCGTGGCGAGGAGGGCGTGACGGCTGACGAACGCGCTGCTCTGTCGCGCTGGCTGCACTGGGCTGACTGGGTGCCGGTGCGTCTGCTGGGACTGGCATTCGCCTTCACGGGCACTTTCTCAGCCTGTTTCCGGCGTTTCTGCGACAGCCTCTCGGGCGGCAGCACGGCCCCCGTATTGCTGGCGGAGTTCGAAAATGCGGCGCTCGAAGGCGCCGTGGCCCGCCGCGACAGTGCAGACTCCAGCCGCTGGCATGCGATGGCGGCACAGGAACTGCTGGAGCTGCGGGCGTTACTGAGTCGCAGCTCGGTGGCGTGGCTGGTAGCACTGGCCATTCTGCAGCTGCTCTGAACGCGCTCAGGCGGAATCGGGGCTGGGTTCGGTGGGGCGCGGCGGCTGCTGCCACAACACCTCTTGCGCGCCGTTGCGGCGTGCCAGCAGGCGTGCCATGACAAACAGCAGATCCGACAGCCGGTTGAGATAGCGGCGGCTCTCCTCGGTGACAGGCGCCTGACGCGTCAGCGCTACCAGCCGCCGTTCTGCCCGGCGGCAGACGCTGCGTGCCTGATGACAGATCGCCGCTGCACGTGAACCGCCCGGCAGTACGAAGTTTTCCAGTGGGGGCAACCGTTCATTCAAGGCATCGAGCTGTTGCTCCAGCTCCGCCGCCGCTTCCGCAGCCACCAGTTGCTCCCCCGGCATCGCCAGCTCACCGCCGATATTGAACAGGACGTGCTGGATGGCCAGCAGGGGCGCGTGAAACTCATCATCGACTGGCAGCTCTGCCACCAGCATGCCGATGACGCTGTTCAGTTCATCAACGGCGCCGATCGCCTCAATGCGGGCGTGATCCTTGCTGACACGACTGCCATCCGCCACGGCGGTAGTGCCGTCGTCACCGGTACGGGTATAGATGCGGGAGAGGCGAAAGCCCATGACGCGCTCCTGTCTGAAGGTCTGCCGGCCACTATACCGCAGTGCCTCGGCTTCACTGCCGTTTTCAGGCCACGCTGGCGCAGGTTCGACTCAGCTGCGGAGCGTGAACTGTTTCGCATTGTCCTAGAGTCATCTGCACTCCCCCCGGCTGGGGCCAGTTCGGACCTGGTACCGGGGCGCCGCTGGCGAGGTACTTATCGTGATGTACCTGTGGCTCTCTCTCGTCATTTCCCTGCTCGTCAACCGCTGGCTCGGCGAGCCGCGCGCCGGTCATCCCGTCGTGCTGTACCGACGTCTGGCGCGGCGGGTTGAGGTGGCGCTGAGCCGCGGTGTTGCAGACGATCCGGGCGGTCGGGCACTGCTGCTGGGGCGGGGAGCCGTGGCGCTGATCCTGATGGTATTGCCGGCCGTTGCCCTTGCTTCGATGGTGCAGCTCTGGCTGTGGTGGTGGTCACCATTGCTGTTTGTGGGGGGAGCCGCGCTGATTCTGGCGCTGGCCATCGCCCGCAATACGCTGATGCGTTATGCGCACTACATCGCGGGACGGCTGGCGGAAGGCGACTTGCCAGGCGCGCGCCGGGAGCTGGCGCGTATCCTGTCGCGGGATTGCGAAGCGCTCAGCGAGGAGGAGGTGTCGCGAGCGCTGGTCGAGGCCATTCTGCGCAACGGCAACGATAATCTGCTGGCATCGGTGTTCTGGTTCGTGCTGGGTGGTCTGCCGGGCGTGGCTATGCACCGGGCGGTACATATTCTCAACGGGTGCTGGGACAACGACGATTTCAGCTGGGCAACGCGCCGCTGCGAAACCCTGCTCAACTGGGTACCGGCGCGCCTCACGGCCATCAGCTATGCCGCGGCCGGGCGCCTGCGACCTGCATTGCGATGCTGGCAGCGGCAGTCGGGCAACTGGTCGTATCGACAGGCTGAGGCGCGCAACGCGACACCGTTGCTGGCGGCGGGTGGCGGCGCACTCGGCATTGTGCTGGGCGGACCGATTCGCCGTGACGGACTTGTTATCGAGCGTCCGCTGTTTGGCGATGGCCGCGCGCCGTGTCCGACCGATGTCGAGCGCGCGCTGACGCTGATCAATCGTGGCCTGGCGCTCTGGTTATTACTGCTGCTGGTCGCGGCAGCATGGCCTGCCGCGACCTGAAGCAGCGCCGCTGCCCGCTGAGGGGTTGAATCAGAAGAGCCGCCAGCGCAGTCCGCCATAGATTGTCGCGCCGGCGGTGCGGTGGGTGGCGACTTCCTCGTAATCATCGTCCAGCAGGTTCTCGCCGCGCAGATAGAGATCCAGCTGATCGGTCACCTGCCAGCTGAGTGTGGCGTCCAGCACCTGATAATCGTCAAGCCTGATGTCGACACCGTTCAGCTGATCCAGCGCGTGCTGCGCCGTGCGCCAGTTAACTGCCGCCTGCAGGTGAGCAGTAAGGTTCCAGCTGAATCCGAGATTAGCGAGGTGCCGGGGGCGCCGCAGGCGTGGTCCGCCGGTGACGGCTTCGGTGTCGTTGTAGGTGTAGCTGCCGTGGACGGCGACGCTGCCGAGCGGCAGTGAACCGCTGAGTTCGACGCCTTGCGAGCGTGTTTTGCCGGCGGTCTGCAGGTAGCCCGACCAGCTCGCCAGATCAAAGTCGATGACATCTTCCACCTGCTGATGAAACCAGACCAGCTCGATATGAGCGCCGCTGTGCCACCAGTGTTCGATGCCCAGTTCACCGCCACGGCTTTTTTCTTCCTGCAGTGATGTCGTCGAGGCCGGCGGAAACGCCCAGGGGCCGCGGTTGTAGTTGACTTCATAAAGACTCGGTGCACGAAAGCCGGTGCCGTAACTGCCCTTGAGCTTTAATGAGCCGGTGCCCGTCGGAACGAGATAGGCAAGGCTTGCGCGATAGCTGGTGTGTTCGCCGAAGTCGTCGTTGTCATCGTGGCGCGCGCCCAGCGTGTAGAACAGCCAGTCACGCCATGCACCCTGCCACTCAGCGTAAACGCCGTACTGATCGCGCTGCTTGCCGGTGTCGCCCGACTCGCGCAGCTGCTGCTCTTCAAGATCAACGCCAAACACCAGATCACCCGATGCGCTGTGCGATGCCGCGTCGCCTGCCGTGAGCACACCCTGATACTGCCACTCGCTGATGACGCCTTCGTAGTCGCTTCGGTAGCTGCTGTTGGATTCGCTGCGCTCAGTTGTTGAGCGCTGCCACGCCAGGCTGTGCCGGAATGTCTCCAGCTCCTGAGTGGCTTTCAACCGCCAGAGACGCTGGTCGTAACGCGAGGTGTCGTCGAAGGGCGCGAAGGCGCCGTCATAATCCGCTCTGGCATCGACATCGCGCACGGTGAATTCGATGCGCCAGGCCGTCACGGGATTGATGCCCCCGTGCAGATGCAGAGTGCGGTTGTCGTAACCGTCTTTATCGCCGCCGCTGTCGACTGTGCGCGCGTTGAAGGCGTCAGTGGAACGGTCGGTCGCCGTGAATGAAAAATCGCCGAAGTCGTTGCGGCCGCGCAGGCTGGCGCCGAGCAGGTGGCTGTTATGACTGCCGGTTTCCGCAAACACCTCGACCGCCAGCGGCGCCTCGGCGCGCCGGCTGAACAGTTGTACCACGCCGCCCGCATCGGCGCCGTACATGAGACCCTGCGGGCCACGCAGCACTTCGACGCGCTCGATACCGGGGGTCAGCAGATATTCGATGCGGGGCCCCACCTGCGGCGAACTGGGATCGCTGATGTCGACACCATCCAGCAGAATCAGTGTGCGAAAACCTTCTTCGCCGCGAATGCGCAGCGCCGATGCTTTACCCGGGCCACCACTGTTGCTGACATAGATACTGGGCAGGGTGCGCAGCAGATCGCTGATGTCGCTGTAGCCGCGCTGACGGATGTCGAGCGCGTCCAGCAAGCTGACCGACGTGCCAACGGTGCGTAACGGCACCGGCTGGCGGTGTGCGGTCACCACCATGGTTTCAAGACGCAGTGAGTAATCGTTGACTGGTGCTGCAGCGGGTGGTGCTGCGGCCGCAATGGCCGGGGCCGCACACAGCGCAATGGCGGCAGGCAATACAAGACGGTTCATGGTGTCCTCGATTCGTCGCTAACGGAACGAATGAGGGAGAGCAGTGGCGTGGGAGCACGAAAAATGGAAAAGGTGCGACCACCGACGACGCCCTCCGCATCATCGCAGTTCACCACCTGAGGCTGGTGTCGGGCTCGTCGTCCGCGATGGACGACCTACCGTTGCGGGGGCAGCGCTGGCTTGCTGACAAGAGTCATGAACCAGCTTCCCATTTAACCCGGCGCGACGCGCAGGGCACCTCTGGCAGTGCGCGCACTCTACGGAGCGCTGTCGGTTGCGTCAACTGCGCGGGTCAGGGCCGCCACTGCCTGCCACATGCCGCGCTGTACTGGCACGACCAGACCGTAACGCTCCGCCTCGCGCACGATGTAGCCATTGATGAAATCGATCTCGGTAGTGCGGCCAGCCAGCACATCCTGCAGCATCGACGAACGGTTGGCGGCGGTTGCGTCGCGCACCTGCAGCACACGTGCTTCCAGTGCAGCAGTCTGCAGCGGCACGCCGCTCGCCTGAGCAACCGCAGCGGCTTCTTCGCAGAGTGCACGCACCTGTTCCGCTACGCCCGGAATGTCTGCAAGCTCACCGTTGCGGCAACGATGCAACGCCGTGAGTGGGTTGATCACACTGTTGACGACGAGCTTCTCCCACAGCGCCGGACGACAGTCGGCTACCACCTGTGCAGCAATGCCGGCGCGGTTGAACAGACTGGCCAGCTGCTCCAGCACGGCATGTTGCCCGGCAGTAACGGTGCCGACACCAGCCAGCAGCGTCTGGCCGTGCGCGGCATGGACAATCTCGAACCGCCCGCGGCGCCAGGCCGCTTCGGTGGTTACGCCGTGAAGGATGGTCAGCTCCGGCCATTGTGCCAGTAGCTGTTCACGCACTCCCATGCCGTTCTGCATCAGAAGAACGTGCGCGGTCGGGCTTAGCTGATCGCCCAGTGATCTCAGTGCAGTCAGCGAATGGTGGGCCTTGGTGCATAGAATCAGCCGGTTCACCGGGCCCTGCAGTCGCGCTGGCGAGCACAGGTTCAGCTCGGTCAGCGTGGCGACGGAAACCGGGCTGGTCGTGGCGGTCGTGCCGTCAAACAGGGTGATACCTGCAGTTCGCGCCGCGGCTGCGGTTGCATCATCTCGCAGGATGAGCATGGGCGCAGCACCGGCCAGCTGCAGCCGGGCTGCCAGCAGCCCGCCCAGCGCACCGGCGCCGAGGATATGCCAGGTTGAAGCAGCACTCATGTTGTCTCTCGATCTGAGGTTAAAGCGAACAGGCGGTGGGGCATCAGACAGGGAATGGGCTCGACCGGGAACGGTGGATGGTAAACTCGCGGCCAGTCCCAAACCAGAGGAGGCGTCCATGCCCTCGTTCGATATTGTCTCGGAAGTTGACCTGCACCAGTTCACTAACGCCGTTGATCAATGCAATCGCACCATCGACACCCGCTTCGATTTCAAAGGCGTTGACGCCAGTTTCGAGCGCGATCAGCTGAGCGTCACCCTGACTGCCGAGTCAGACATGCAGGTCGACCAGATGCTGGACATGCTGCGTGGCGCGCTGGTGAAGTGCAAGATCGACCCGCTCGCAATGGATGCCGAAGAGCCGCAGCCGTCGGGCAAAGTGATCAGGCAGAAAGTCACGATGAAAAACGGGCTGGAAACCGATCTGGCCAAAAAGATCGTCAAGCTGATCAAAGACAGCAAGCTCAAGGTGCAGGCGCAGATTCAGGACAAGCAGGTGCGCGTCACCGGCAAGAAACGCGATGACCTGCAAGCGGTCATGGCTCTGCTGCGCAGCCAGGAACCGCCGCTGGAGCAGCCGCTGCAGTTCACCAATTTCCGGGATTGATAGCCTCGGCCAGCAGCGTGCAAAAAATAGTGTGACGGCGGGGCGGCAGCGCACCGCTGTTCCTGCCTGAACAGGCAGCATGTATTGCGTCTGTTCTTCGCGAGCCTGGAAGCTCGCACTGATCGAGCGACCAAACCCCGGCTGGCTGGATCTCTGGCCGGAGATTGTCGGCACCGGCGATCCGCGCGAAGGGTGATGGCCCAGACAGTACCGGCGCCTGAGAGGAAGAAAGGGGCCGCGTGAGTTACCGCCCCGAATGCCATCGAAACAGACTGGCGGCAATCACGGTGAACACTGCCGTCATCGCCAGCAGGGCAACCAGATGCGGTGCGATCTCCAGCAGGGTGGCATTCTCGATCATTACCGCACGCGCCGCTTTCACAATGTGAGTGAGCGGTAACAGGCTGGCGATGCCCTGTAGCCAGTCCGGGGCATTCTCCAGCGAAAACCACACCTCTGACAGAAACATCATCGGCCAGGTGGCGATGTTGAGCAGGCCGCCAGCAAGCTCTTCGTTGGCGGTGCGGCTGGCGATTACCAGGCCCAGCGCGATCAGCGCCACCGCACCGGTGACAGCAATGAGCAGCAGAGTGCCATAACTTCCGAGCACCAGCAGGTCAAGCGCCCACGCACAGCCGAGGAAAATGGATGAAGTGACCGCGACCACAATCCACAGGCGCGATCCGAGCTGGGCGCCGATGAACTGGAGGGGTGTCACCGGCGTGGCCTGAATGCGTTTGAGCACGCCGTTCTGCCGATAGCGGACGATCACATAGCCTACGCCGAACAGCGCGCTGAACATCATATTCATGCCGAGGATGCCCGGCATTACCCAGTCGACATAACGCACCGCCGCGCCGCTGAGTGGCTGCGCCGTGAAACCGTCGGTCAGCGGGGCGCCCAGCAACTCGGTAATGGCCACCCCTCTGGGGGCGGCGGGGTTGTACCAGTAGCGCTGGCCGTCGGTAGAAATCAGCAGATCCAGCTGATGATGGCGCACCTGCTCCTGCGCGCGCCGGAGATCAGCCAGCGGTACGCGCCGGATGAAATCACGCGCCAGCCACGCCTGCTGTTCGAGAGCAGCGACATCCCCATGCAGGCCGACGGTAAAGACGGTGGTCTGCGGACGTGAAAATGCGACGGCGCAGCCGATTACGATCAGCAGCGGAAAGACGAAGGTCCAGGCGAGCGCCGCGCGGTCACGGAAGAATTCGAGATTGCGGGCGTGCCAGAGGGCGAGAAACAGTTTCAAGGCAGTCTCCGCGCTACTCGCGCAACTGATGGCCAGTGAGCTGGATAAAGAGATCTTCCAGCGTCGGGTTCTGCACGCGCAGCCGGGTGAGGTCAGCGCCGCTGGCGATCAGTTGCTGCAGAGTCCGCTCCACAGAATCAGTTTCGATGCAGATTTCGTCCTGCTGGCGGGTAATGCGTCCGGAAACCCCCGGCGGCACCTGTTCCGCCTGCAGCAGGACCCGACGCAACGGCAGATGCTGGTCGAGCAGGGCGCGCGGTGAGCCCTCCGCGATGATGCGGCCATGGTCCAGGATCACCAGCGTGTCGCAGAGGCTCTCTGCTTCATCCATGTAGTGGGTGGTCAGTACCACCGTCTTGCCCTGTTGCCGGATCGAGTTGATCAGCTCCCAGAAGTTGCGCCGCGCCTGCGGGTCGAGACCGGTGGTGGGCTCGTCGAGAAAAACGATTTCCGGGTCATTGATCAGCGCCAGTGCCAGCAGCAGTCGTTGTTTCTGACCACCGGAGAGCTTGTTGGCATCCCGGTCGAGAAAGTCGCCCAGCTGACAGCGTTCGATCAGCTCTGAGAGCGGCAGCGTCCGCCGGTAGAGTCTGCTGAACAGCTTCAGTACATCGCGCACGGTGAGAAAGCTCATCAGCGCTGTCGACTGAAACTGGATCCCGGCGACCTGGGCAAACCGGGCGTCGCGCGGCTCGCCGCGATAGAGGATGCGGCCACTGGTGGGTTTGCTGACACCCTCGATGATTTCAATGGTGGTGGTTTTGCCTGCGCCATTCGGTCCGAGCAGACCAAAACAGATGCCCTCGGGAATACCGAAGGAAATGCCATCAACGGCAACGAGATCGCCGAAGCGCTTGGTGAGTTGAACGACTTCGAGGTGCAAGAGTGGGTGTCGCTGGCGGTGGCTGGGTCATCATTGTTGCAAAAGGTACCCGGTTTGCCAAAGCGCCAGTTTTTCTGAGGGATCCTACGAGGGCGAGACGGCTTCGTTACTGTGGGGAGCGGCTGCAGTGCTCGCCACGGGTTGCCACTCCTTTCCAGACAGTGCGGATTCGACGGCCGCCTGGAAGACGGCTGCCAGTGTCTGGACTGCATGGCGGGCGTCCTCCGGCGACAGGCCGTTGGGCGGGCCGGCAGGGCCATTGGTGGAGTCGACCACGTAGATCAGGCCATCGTCCTTGTTGCGCAGTACATCGGCTTCGCCATAGTCCAGTCCGGCGAGCCAGGCGAAGCGTTCGATCGCATTCAGCTCTTCCGGAGAGAACATCGTCGCCGGGTCGGCGATGGATACCGACGTGTTGGTATTGGAAAAGCGGTCACGCAGCGGACGGCGCTTGAGATAGACCAGCGGTATTTTCCCGCGATAAAAGGGGACGCGGATATCGATGACCTCATCGCCGTCAGTGTTGTCGAGCAGCCGCTGATAGACCCTGGCCGGATGTACCGCCGCTGCAGACAGCGGCCCATGTACCACGCGGCCATCATGCGTCGCGTTGGCCTCCGACTTTTCCACCATCGGCCCGGCAAAGGTGGTTGGATCGACGGCCGGGCTGTAGCCGCAGGCCTGCCGCCAGGCTTCTGCGACCCGGGCCTTGCCGTTACCAATATGGCGCTCGTTGAAGACGGGCTGACCGCTGCGCGCCGGGAGATGGATGCTGAAATCGTGGCGGTGGTCCGCTGTGAAGACGGGCCGGTAACCGGAGACCGCCATCAGTTTTCCCAGCAACAACGCGCTGTACACACTTTTCGGATGGCAGAGAACTCGCCTTCGGGGCAACAGCAGCATGCGCGCGAAGCTTGGAACAACGGGCTGGTATGGCGCGGAGTAGCGCGCCAGCCGGTAGATGGTCCGGTACTCCGCGATGCTCAGCCGGATGGTCGTGGGTAGCAGTGGCCGTATCACGTCGAGCATAGGCGCCATCTCCATGACGGCTGTTGTCCTTGCTCTCAATGCTCGCTGGCGCTGAATGCAGAGTAGAGCAGGGGAGGTGTTGCTAAGCGGCCGGTCGACGGCACTGGCCTCTGGACAGCGCCTGCAAATGTAACCCGGCGTGGCTGTCGGCGCACGCAGATTCTGGTGGAGAGGGGCGATGTGCATTTTCATCTGGACTCCGCTTTCGCGGGAATGACGGTAGACGCGGATGCTGCTTGCGCGGAACGACGAGTCTGTGAAGCCGACGGCAGGCCCCGCGCCTGCTTTACCCGGCACCTTATTACGTCCTAATCTGCGCCAGCTCGGCTGGCAAACGCCGGCCGCCCTGTCAGCCACCAGGCGCCGTGAGATGGAAGCGTGGTCCCACGCACCGGTCCGCTGGTTTTGAGGTTTTTACATGTTCCGTTCCGCATCCCGGCTGCATCTGCGTACGTTGCTGGATGGCTTTGGCATCTATCGCGATCCGCGTGTGATCGGGATGCTGTTCCTCGGCTTTTCGGCCGGTCTGCCGTTGCTGCTGGTGGGGGGCACCTTTACCGCCTGGCTGCGAGATCTGGGCGTCGAGCTGGCGACCATCGGGTTTCTCAGCTGGGTTGGCATCGCCCATTCGGTGAAAGTGTTATGGGCGCCAGTGATCGATCGGCTGCCGGTGCCGCTGCTGACGCGGCTGCTGGGGCGCCGGCGAGGCTGGATGCTGCTGGCGCAGCTGCTCATCGCCGTAGCACTGTTCGGCATGGCCACCACGGATCCGGCGACGAGCCGGCTGTGGGTGGCGGTGCTGGCCGTGATCGTGGCGTTTGCTTCTGCGACGCAGGATATTGCCGTGGATGCCTGGCGCGTCGAGGCGCTGGAAGCCCGTCATCAGGGGGCGATGGCGGCGAGCTATGTCACCGGCTACCGGGTGGCGTTGCTGGTCGCCGGTGCCGGCTGCCTCCATATCGCTTCAATCGGGGGCTGGTCGCTGGCTTACGGCGCCATGGCCGCGCTGATGGCGGTTGGCATCGGTACCACACTGCTGGTGAAGGAGCCGACGCCACAGGCGCAGCGGCAGACAGCAGAGATGGAGGCGCGCGTTGCAGCCTATCTCAGCAGCACTGCTCACGGGCTGGCGCGGCAACGGGTGGGTGCCTGGTTTATTGGCGCTGTGGTCTGCCCGTTTGCCGACTTCTTTCAGCGGTACGGTCGCGCCGCGCTGGTGATACTGCTGTTCATTGGCCTGTTTCGCGTAAGCGACATCTTCATGGGTGTGATGGCCAATCCCTTCTACCTCGATATCGGCTTTACCAAGAGCGAGATCGCCAATATCGCCGCAGCGTTCGGGCTGGCGATGACGCTGAGCGGGGCGGCCCTGGGCGGGGCGCTGGTATCGCGCTTCGGAATTGCGCCGCTGCTGATCATCACCGCCTTCATGGCGCCCATCACCAATCTGGCGTTCAGCTGGCTGGCGCTGATGGGGCCCGTCAAATGGGGGCTGGTGATGGCAATCGTGGCCGACAACATTACGGGCGGAATGGCGACCGCGGTCTTTATTGCCTACCTGTCGAGCCTCACCAACTCGGCCTATACCGCCACTCAGTACGCGCTGTTCAGCTCGCTGATGACGCTGCCGGGCCAGTTTGCGGGCGGATTCACCGGGCTGCTGGCAGCTGCGGTCGGGTGGCCGGAGTTCTACCTGATTACCGCTCTCACCGGCGTGCCTGCCATCCTGCTGGCGGCGTTGCTGCTGCGGGTGGCCCATCCTGACCGGTCGCGCAGTCTGTCCGAAGCTACCTCTGCGGGGGAACAAGAGACTGGGTGACCACCGGTTCGCCTGCACGGCAGGCTCCTACGGGCGGCTGACTGTCTCAAGTGTAGGAGCCTGCCTCGCAGGCGAATGACGGCTACCGGCCGGCACGGCCGGTTCCTGCGGAGCGCTACCGCCACATGTAGGGACCTGTCTTGCAGGCGATGGGC
>JAJUJZ010000145.1 GCA_029265075.1 Gammaproteobacteria bacterium
GTTCGCCTGCAGGGCAGGCTCCTACCGGTTCTGCTTACTCTTCACAGAACGATCACCGAACTGTCATGCCTCGTCCGTAGGCTGGCGATAAGCACTCATTGCACCGGCTCAAGGAGGGCATGCGATGAAAAAAGCTCTGGTGACACTGACGATCGGATCGGCTTACCGCGAGATGGGGCAGATCACTCATCCACTGATGCGCGCATATGCCAGGCGCTGCGAGGTCGATTTTCTGGTACTGCAGCAGCCACGGGTCAACAGCCGCTATGGGCTCAGTACCCGCTACGAAAAATTCCAGCTGTTCGAACTGCTCCAGTACTACGATCAGATCGCCTTTGTTGATACAGACATCCTCCTCGCACCCGATGCTCCGTCTCTGTTCAAGCTGGTGCCGCGCGACCGCTTCGCAGCGGCCAACGAGTCAATCTACTCTCAGGCTGAACGCGACAAGGCGCTCACTCAGGAAATACTTGGGAAAGTCGAATGGCGCAACCCTTACTTCAACTCCGGCGTCATGGTGTTTGGGCGAGCCCACCGCGCTGTTTTCGACCCTGCTTCCCCCAACCTGCTGCTATGGTCGACCGGTGATTTTCGCAAGCGCGCGGTCAACCTGCTCAACGATCAGCCTTACCTCAATCACCGTCTGAACCGGCTTGGCATTCCCTTGCTGGATCTTGGATATCGGTTCAATCACACCCGCTGCATCACCGCTACACAAACCCGGTTTCGCAGTCACTTCATCCATTACAGCGGTCCGAGCGGCCACCGCTATGGAAGCCGGTTGGAGCAGCTGCGCAAGGATGCCGCTGTGCTGAAAAGCCCGGTCAGGCTATGGCTTTCGCGACGTTTCGACACGTACCGCTGGCTTGCTGATCGCACTGATGCCGCTTTTCTCGGGTACCTGTTACAGACGCGAGCAAGGAAGACATTCGGCGTCGGGCGCGACCTCCACCCGAGACTGGAATAACCCGCTGACGTAAGCGGTGCCGCGAAAACAAAAAGAGGCGCCAATGGCGCCTCTTCTCCATTCCTCAGAAAACGTCAGGCGACGCTTGCACGACGGCGGGCCAGCCCCAGGCCCATCAGGCCAGCGCCCAGCAGGGCCAGAGTAGCCGGCTCGGGGACAGAGATCGGCTGTGCGGACTCGATGAAAACCACCAGGTCATTGAAGTCCTTGTCGCTGGTTTCATAGGGCTGATCTTCCCAGGCGAGAATCCAGCCGCCCTGAGTCCACTCCCGCGTGACGCCAGCAAGGGTGATGAAATCACCTTTACCGCCCTGGAAGGCAACCATCTGATCGGCTTCCGGATTGTTCTTGGCATCTTCCGAGAAGAAGAGCGGATCCGGAGTACCAAGGTAGAAGCCGAAGTTCTGGCTCGAGAAATCAACCCCGGTATCAACGTTCCAGAGGAATACGGACCCCGTTACATCGATCTCGAAGGTGATAGCGGTACCCGCAGCAGTGCCACCACCGAACAGTTCGACATAACGGGTCGGGTCTGCAATGTCGTAGATCCCGAACGTGTTGGTCGCTGCGTTACCTGCGATGGCCGCGGTGAAGCGAACCGGAGTGATACCCGAGTCAGTCTGATTCCAGACCTGGTCAGGCGTCGCCTGGTCGAGGTTCACGTCGTAGCTGGTAGCGCCCAGTTCATGAAGGATGGTCTGCAGCGATTTTTCGCCGTTGGACTCAGACACATCAATAAACGTCGCGTGGGCGGTAGCAGCTGTCATGAAGGCGGCAGCCAAAAGTAATTTTTTAAGGTCCATATTTGCATCCTTGTAGTGACACATTAACGAGCAGCGGGTGCAGCCTGGCTATCTCACGCACTACATGGAGAGATCCGTGGCTTTCCGTCCCAGCCTCACAACTGGTTTGGCCTTCCCCCACGACACTCAAATGGTTGAGCTGTCGGTAATGGTTGAGCAAATCCCGGGCCAACGGAAGATCTGCTCTAAAAATCAATGAGTTACCTTGATAAATGTCAAACACCCCAAGCTGAGCTGTAAGCCAGCTCGACAATACGGGGATGATGGGTTCGACGCGTTTTTATCGCCCTGTAAAAGCAGTTGCCGAAGAGCCGGCCTCTGAGACAGCCGCTCCGCCGCCGCGCCTGCCAGACCTCACATTTCCAGCGTTTACCTTCTTCCCGAGCAAACAACCTCTGCTTTCACCTGTCACAGCACCGTTCAATCACTACTGCCGATACCGAGCGCGCATATACAGTAGTCACGGAGTGTTTTGATGCTGACTTTTCTCGTCCCGTTGCGCCATCCGGAGGCATCCCGCAACTGGAGCAATGTCTGTGCGCGTCTCAGCGAGACACTCAGCTCTCTGCAGACGTGCTGTGAGAGCGGTGACGCAGACATCATGCTGATAGCCAATACCGCGGCGCAGCTACCACCGCTGCCGCCGGCAGTGACCGTAATACGCGTGTCCGACCCGGCGCCGCCGGTGTCGATTTTCAGGGGAGAAAGCGATGATCAGGCCAGGCGGGCTGCTGTCTGGCGTGACAAAGGCAGGAAGCTGGCGGCCGGCGCTATCGCGGCGCGAGCGCGAGGTTCGCGTTATGTGATGCCGGTCGACGCGGATGATCTGGTCAGCCGGGAGATCCCCGCCTTTGTCAAAGCGCATGCCGGCAGTCCCGGCTGGTATGTAACGCAGGGCTGGCTGTTGCCGATTGGCTCCCGCGTCGGCGTCATCCTGGAAGATTTTCTGAACTGGTGCGGCACCTACGTCATTGTGCGGCTGGATCTGCTGCCGCTGGGCGACTCTGTCGATGGGAGCGATCAGGCGATGATCTCCTCGTGGCTGGGCCATCACCGCGATCTGTTGCCCGCGCTGGCCCGGCAGGGGCATATCCTGCAGCCACTACCCTTCCCCGCTGCCGTTTACCGAATCGGCCACGGCGACAACAACTTTCAGCGCCACTCGCTGGTATCAGAAGTCTTCGGCTGGCCGAAATTGAAGAAAAACCCGCGTCAGTATCTGCGCAGATTGCTGAAGATTCGCCTGTTCTCTGCGCGACAGGAAGCCATCTTCACCGGAACGTCAGGTCAGCCGACAGGCGCTACCGTCGCCGGACGCTAGCGGGGTTCCGGTCATCGCCTTTCATCAGCATCGCGTGCAGTGGCGCAGTACAACCCGCCAGGAAAGCGACGATGCGGTTCTGATCGGTCGCCTCTCGCATCTCCTGCTGGTAGCGCCGCGCGGTGGCTGCCAGCTCACCCGCCAGCAGCGCATCAACCGCCTGATCCAGCTCCTGCGCGGTAAATCGCTGCTTGTTCAGCACCTTGGCAAAACCCAGCTGCTGAGCGACCCACGCGTTCCAGGGCTGGTCCCAGGTGAGCGGCACACAGATCAGTGGTCTGCCGAACCACAGCGCCTCCTGCACGGAGCCGCCGCCAGCATGGCTGACGAATCCGGCGACCTCCTCCCGTGCCAGCAGGGTTACCTGCGGCACCCATGGTTCCCAGCGGACCACCGCCGCCGGCCAACGCGAGAGGCTGGCTGGTGCCGACGGCGCAGCCCATAGCACTCTCAGTCCGCGTGCGACACAGGCATCGACCAGGCGCACAGCGACCGGCAGCTGCCCGGGTGCCATGGTCCCGAAACAGATGAAAATCACCGGCCCGCCACTCGTGAGCCACTGCTCCAGCTCAGCCGGCAACGGGCCACTTTCCAGCGGCGGCGTTGACGGAAAAGCAATGAGTTCGCGATTGACTTCAAACCGATCCCGCAGATAGCGGTTCTCCAGCTCGATCAGCCCCGCCGCGATATGCGGCACATCTGCGTCGCTGCTGTGCAGTTCACTGTCGATCCGCTGCCACTCATGTTCGAGATAGCTGAAACGCGCCTGCCGGTGCCGCCGGAACCCTGGCGTTAGCAGTCGCTCCTGCATTCGCAGGAGTTTTGGAACGATCTTTGCAGCGACGGCAATGCTTTGTTCCTGGCAACGCGTGCGGTTCAGCCAGGGCTTGCGGCGGATACAGCGGTAGTTGGTGCCGGCCGAGTAGTTGAGCACCAGCGGGCAGCCACAATGCTCAGCCACCCAGCGTGCCACGCCCCGAAAAAGATGGTCGTCGGCAATCAGCAGGGAAGGCCGGGCACTTTGCACTAGCGAGAGAATGACATCGAGCTGCCGGAGCACGGCCTCCTGCACCGGCTCTGTGTACCGCTCCTCGAACCAGCGGTTCAGCCAGACCCGGCGGGCCACCTCCGACGCCGCAGTAATGCGGACCAGCGCCTGCTGATATGCCTGCGGTCGTACCGAACCGAAGACGACAACCTCTGCCACATGGTCTCGCGCCAGATGTGCCAGCTCTTCACTGCAGATCAGGGTCACTCTGGCACCGGCGTTCGCCAGCAGCCTGCCTATGCGAACGAGCGGGATGACATGCCCGGAGTCAGGCACCAGACAAAGCAGAACAACTCTTGCCGTCAGTAACGGATAATCCGCCATTGGCTCGTCCCGAGCGTGGGACCGTCAGCCGCGGTTCGCGGCCTCGGTCGAATGAACGTTGTGGCCGGAGCGACATCTGTCGTAACCGGCGACGTACTGCGCGGCGACCCGGTTCCAAGCCAGCTCTGTCTGCGCGTAATCACGGTTTCGCCGTGCCTGCTGACCATCGGCTGTCCTGCTGCGTGCCAGCGCTACTGCCGGAGCCACGGTGCGCAGGTCGGCCGGGTCAAAGGTGGGATTGCCGAGTCGCTCCAGCTCCTCGCCGA
>JAJUJZ010000194.1 GCA_029265075.1 Gammaproteobacteria bacterium
GCGGGTAATCGGGACGTTGGTATGGCCAGTGAGAACTCAAAAGTTGTATCGCTCAGGGCTGAGAGGAATCGGGCAGCTGCCAGGGATCTGGAGGGCGAGCACGGTGCGGCGGACGTGGTCAGCGCACTGCTGAACCGCATGCTGGAACGCTGCAAGCCGGGCCTGATGGCGACAGTGCAGGCACTGTTCGATCATGCCGACGATGCGCTGTTCGAGCTGGCTGACCGGGCCGGGACCAACGCTGAGCAGAATATGTACTTCGAATCGATGCGCGAGGTGCGGATCCGGCGCCGTGGCATCGAGCTCGCCCTTGGCCGCGATCTGCAGGAAGGATTCCGCCGCTTCGCCCGGGGTCAGGCGGTCGAAACCAGTGCGGCCCCAGCCCAGCGCTCCACCGGCCAGCTGACGCTGATGGAACATGAGGAGCTGGAAGAGCTGGTGGCCATCGACAGCATGGTGGCCAAGGCGGAGAAAGAGTTTGCGCATCCGCTGGCGCAGCTCACCGCGCGGCTGCAGGCGCTGGTGCCGTCGCTGGCGGTAACCACCCGTAACCATCCCCTGACGCCGAACAATCTCTGCGCCAGCTTCCTCGACGCAACCCGCGATGTGGCGCTGGATATCAAAGCGCGGCTGGTGCTGTTCAAGCTGTATGACCGGCATGTAGTGAGCGGTTTCGGCGCGCTTTACCAGCTCGCGGACCGCTTTCTGGCCGATGAGGGCATCGAGCCGGTGCGCGGTGGCCCGGCGCGGCGGCCAGCGCGCGGCGCCGCCGGCACCGGCAGCAGCGACGACGAGGCGCTGTTCCAGCGTCTGCGCGAGTTGCTGGACCAGGCGCGACAGCCATACACCGCAGCGGAGGGGTTGCCGCGCAGCGGGCTGGTGGCTCCTGGACTGGCACCGGAGTTGCCGCGCGATGCCCTGATGCAGCTGCTGGGTGAAGTACAGCACCAGCAGCTGACTTTGCTGAGGGAGCAGCAGTCTCAGGTGATGCGCGGCGCTGCCCCGCGGCACCTCGACGTATTGCGCGCGTTGAGCAGACTGCTGCAGGAGCGTCTGCCGGAGCAGCCGGTGAGCATCGGCCAGGTCGACGATGACGCCATCAATCTGGTGTCGCTGCTGTTCCAGTTCGTGCTGGATGATCGCAATCTCGCTGCGCCGATCAAGGCGCAGATCGCGCGCCTGCAGATACCCATTCTCAAAGTCTCGATGGCTGACAAGTCGTTTTTTACCAGGGGCGGCCACCCAGCGCGCAAGCTGCTCAACGAGCTGGCTAACGCCAGCCTCGGCTGGGTGCCGGCCGGCGACCCGGAACGCGACGCGCTCTACCTGCAGATTTGCAAGGTGGTCGATCAGGTTATTGATCAGGTTGATGAGGATCCTGCTGTGTTCCAGGCCGCGCTGACGGAATTCAACAGCTTCGTTGAACTGGAGCGGCGGCGCGCAGCGCTCGTGGAGCAACGCACTATCGACGCCGAAGACGGCCGCGCGCGCTCCGAAAAGGCGCGGGCTACGGTCGACCAGGTGCTGCGGGAGCGGCTGCAGCGCGGGGAAGTCCCTGCAGTCGTGCGGCAGCTGCTGGAAGAGGGCTGGAGCAATGTGATGTTCCTGGTGGCGCTCAAGGAGGGCACCGACAGCGACAGCTGGCAGCAGGCGCTGGCCACCGTAGACGACCTTCTGGAGAGCGTAGCGCCGGCCGAAAGCCTTGCCGACCGTTCGCGGCTGCTGCGTACGCTGCCAGGCTTGCTGAAGAGCCTGCGGTCGGGACTCACCAAGGTCGGCGTCAATCCGTTCCTGCTGAACGACCTGTTCACTCAGCTGGAGCAGCTGCATCTGCAGCGCCTGCGTCGGGATGAGGTGGCTGAGCTGGTTGAGCGGCCGGTCGAGGCTGCTGATCCGGCGGAGCCTGTCCCCACTGCCGGGTCGGCTGAGCCGGCGGTGACACCGGTCGCTGCAGACTACCCGGCCGGGCAACTGCAGTCGCAGGAGCCATCGGTAGCCGCTGCGTCCGCACCGCAAACCGCTGCGTCCACCGAGCGGCTGGCGGCAGAACTGACCTTCACTGCAGACAGCTCGGCGACCCTGGAAGAACTGGAGGAGGCGCTGGCCGCACACTTCCAGGATGACGAGGCCGTGATACCGGATGCGGAACAGCCAGTCACGGCACAGGCGCCCGAAGAACAGGCAGAGGTGCTGCCGGTCGCTATCCGGCCGGCGCCCGAGGTGCTGGCTGAAGCACATGCGCGGGTCGATCAGCTGCAGGTTGGCGGCTGGGTGGA
>JAJUJZ010000035.1 GCA_029265075.1 Gammaproteobacteria bacterium
GTGCGCGTGCTCACCCTCAACACCGACATGAAGTGCGATATCACCGTGCAGACGCCCGGTGGCAGGATCACTTACGAAGGCGATGCCCGCATCGACGGCGTGCCCGGCACCCACGCGCCGATCAAGATCAACTTCCTCGACACCGCCGGCTCGGTCTGCTCGGGCCTGCTCCCCACCGGCAAAGTGAAGGATGTGGTCGATGGCATCGAAGTGACCTGCATCGACAACGGCATGCCGATGGTGATGATCCGTGCCCAGGACCTCGGCCGCACCGGCTACGAGACGGCAGCCGAACTCAATGCCGACGCCGAGCTGAAGGCGAAGCTTGAGGCGCTGCGCCTCAGGACCGGCGAGATGATGGGCCTGGGCGACGTCACCAGGAAAACCTATCCGAAGATGTGCCTGCTGGCCGAACCGAAGGACGGCGGCAGCATCTCTACCCGTACATTCATTCCGCACGTCTGCCACGAAGCCATCGGCGTCCTGCAGGCGGTCACCGTCGGCACTGCCTGCGTGCTCGATGGTTCGGTGGCGCAGCCGCTGGCGGTAATGAACGAAGGCAACGTCAAGACCGTGTCGGTGGAACACCCGACCGGCGAATTCAGCGTGGAACTGGAAGTCGACCCCGCCAACCCGCAGAACGTCCTGCGCGCGGCCCTGCTGCGCACCGCACGACTCCTCATGCGCGGCGAGGTCATGGTTCCCTCCTCTGTCTGGCAAGCCTCTTCCTGAAAGGAAAATAGCAATGATTATCGATATTCACGGCCACTACACCACCGCCCCCAAAGCGCTCGAAGAGTGGCGCAACAAGCAGATCGCCGGGCTGAAAGATCCGTCGCAGGCGCCGCGCGTCGAAGATCTCAAGATCAGCGACGACGAGCTGCGCGAGTCGATCGAAAAGAACCAGCTGCGCCTGATGAAAGAACGCGGCATCGATCTGACAATCTTCTCGCCACGCGCGAGCTTCATGGCGCACCATATCGGTGACTTCAACACCAGCGCCACGTGGTCGGCGATCTGTAACGAACTCTGCTACCGTGTGTCGCAGCTGTTCCCGGACCACTTCATCGGCGCCGCCATGCTGCCGCAGTCGCCGGGTGTCGATCCCAAGACCTGCATCCCCGAGCTGGAAAAATGCATCAACGAGTACGGCTTCGTCGGCGTTAACCTGAACCCCGATCCCTCCGGTGGTCACTGGACCGCACCGCCCCTGACCGACCGTCACTGGTACCCGATCTACGAGAAGCTGGTCGAGTATGACGTGCCGGCCATGGTGCATGTCAGCACCAGCTGCAACCCGGCATTCCACACCACCGGCGCGCACTACCTGAACGCCGACACCACCGCTGTCATGCAGCTGATCCAGGGCGACCTGTTCAAGGACTTCCCGACCCTGAAGATGGTCATCCCGCATGGCGGCGGTGCTGCTCCGTACCACTGGGGCCGCTTCCGCGGTCTGGCCCAGGCGCTGGACAAGCCGCTGCTGCAGGATCACCTGCTCAACAACATTTATTTCGATACCTGCGTGTATCACCAGCCCGGCATCGACCTGCTGGCCAAGGTCATTCCGGTCGAGAACGTACTGTTCGCATCGGAGATGATTGGCGCGGTACGCGGCGTGGACCCGGAGACCGGTCACTACTTCGACGACACCAAGCGTTACATCGATGCGACGCCGCACCTGACCGCCGAAGAGAAACAGAAGGTGTTCGAGGACAACGCACGCCGCGTCTACACCCGGCTGGATCAGGCCCTTAAGGCCAAAGGGCTCTGATCAGGAGCGCCGCATTCAAGCAGGAGCGCGCCATGGCCCCGCTGGGGTAGTGGCGCGCCGGAGACGGCAGCCCCGCTGCCGTCTCTGTGCCGGTCACCGCTGGCTAATCCGGGTCCACGAACCTCTCTCGCGAAGGAAATGAATACATGAGCCTGAACAATCTCGGTATCGTCAAACGCAACATTCAGCGCGCTGACAAAGCCGCCGTCGAGCGCCTCTCGAAATTCGGCGTCGCTACCATCCACGAAGCGATGGGCCGCGTTGGTCTGATGAAGCCCTACATGCGTCCGGTCTACCCTGGTGCACACGCCTGCGGCACCGCCGTCACCGTGCTGCTGCACCCCGGTGACAACTGGATGATGCACGTCGTCGCCGAGCAGATTCAGCCGGGCGACATCGTCATCGCCGCCGTGACGGCCGACTGCACCGACGGTTTCTTCGGCGACCTGCTCGCCACCAGCTTCATGGCGCGCGGCGCCAAAGGTCTGGTCATCGATGGCGGCGTCCGCGACGTCAAAGACCTGACCCAGATGCAGTTCCCGGTCTTTTCCAGGGCGATCAGCGCCAAGGGCACCATCAAGGCGACCCTTGGCTCGGTCAATATTCCGGTGATCTGCGCCGGAGCTCAGGTAAACCCGGGCGACGTGGTCTGCGCTGACGACGACGGCGTGGTAGTGGTCCCGGCTGCAATCGCTGCACAGGTGGCCGACGCCGCCCAGGCACGCGAAGACAACGAAGCGGAGAAGCGCGAGAAGCTGGCCGCCGGCGTCCTCGGCCTGGACATGTACAAGATGCGCGAGCCCCTCGAAAAAGCGGGCCTCAAGTACATCGACTGAGCCAGTCCGACCATGACGTTATCTGGCGATCCCAGGGCATGGACCATCGGCCTCATCGGTTACGGTGAGGTCGGCCGTATTCTGGCGGAAGATCTGCACCAGCTGGGTGTAGCGGTCTGCGCCTATGATGTGAAACTGGAAGACGACCGTGCGGCGCCGCTGCAAGAGCATGCGGCGGTCCACGACGTCAGCCTGCTCGACTCGCATGCCGCCGTGGCGGCGCGTGCCGACCTGATCGTGTCTGCGGTGACTGCCAGTCAGGCGGTTGCCGTGGCTCAGAGCTGTGCACCCGCGGTACAGGACGCTGCGTTCTTTCTGGACTTCAACTCGGCATCGCCGGGTGCCAAAGGGCGTGCCAGCGAGCTGATCACCGCCGCCGGCGGCCGCTATGTCGAAGGGGCCGTGATGACCTCGGTGCCGCCCTACCGCTCGAAGGTGCCGCTGTTGCTGGGCGGCCCGCATGCTCCCCTGCTGGAGCCGGCGCTCAACGCGCTGGGTTTTGCGGCGAAGACAGGCAGCACCGAACTGGGCGTCGCTTCGGCCACCAAGATGTGCCGCAGCGTGATGATCAAGGGGCTGGAGGCAATGGTGATCGAAAGCCTTACGACAGCCCGTCATTATGGCGTCGAAGATGCCGTGATCGCTTCGCTCTACGAGACCTTCCCGGGCATCGACTGGGAACAGCAGGCAACCTACTTCTTCCAGCGCGTTATCGAGCATGGCCGGCGCCGCAGCGAGGAAGTGCGTGAAGTGGCGGAGACGGTCCGCGAGGCGGGGCTGGAGCCGTGGTCCGCCAGTGGCACCGCCGAACGGCAGGCGTGGATGGCGGACCTGGCGGACAGCGGTGTCTTTGGCAAGCGCGACACCCCGTCATTCGCCCGCGCCGACGACTGGCGGATCGAGGCCGACCGGATTCTCGACCAAGGTCGCGCCTAGGGAACGTGCGGGCGGCGCAGGTGGGGTCCAGCGCGCGCTTGGCTGGGGAGACTTCGGAGCGGCCCGTCACCCTTCTGCGCAGGCGAGGTCAGGGGCCTGGCTGACGAGACCACAGGTCAGTCCGTCATCCCCGCGCAGGCGGGGATCCAGAGCGGTGGTGTGGCCGGGCTCAGGCCTCGTAGCCATGACGACATATTTCGAACCGGACCGGGATGACCCAGCGCACCTGGTCTGGATGCACCGGTAGCACTCCTGCACGCACCGGAGCCATGACGCAACCAAACGCCAACAAAGCAAGAGAGACGACAATGGCAAAATTCGAAGTGACCCCGGGCTGGCTGCCCTTTCACCCCAACCCGTCGGTACCGAAGTTCAGAGTGCCGGAAGGCGCAGTCGACGCCCACTGCCACGTCTTCGGGCCGGGCGATGAGTTCCCCTACGCGCCCGAGCGCAAGTACACGCCCTGCGATGCCTCCAGGCACCAGCTGTTTGCCCTGCGTGACAAGCTCGGTTTTGCCCGCAATGTCATCGTGCAGGCCACCTGCCACGGCGCCGACAACCGCGCCCTGGTCGATGCGCTCAAGCACAGTAACGACATGGCCCGCGGCGTCGCCACTGTGCGCCGCACCATTACCGACGCAGAGCTACAGGAGCTGGACGCCGCCGGTGTGCGTGGTGTGCGCTTCAACTTCGTCAAGCGGCTGGTTGACTTCACCCCTAAAGAGGAGCTGATGGAGATCGCCAGCCGCATCGCGCCGCTCGGCTGGCATGTGGTGGTCTACTTCGAAGCTGTCGATCTGCCCGAGCTGTGGGACTTCTTTACCAACCTCCCGACTACAGTGGTGGTGGACCACATGGGCCGCCCCGACGTCACCAAGCCAGTTGATGGCCCGGAGTTCGAGCTGTTCGTCAGGATGATGCGCGAGCACGAGAACATCTGGTCGAAAGTCTCCTGTCCCGAGCGCCTCAGCGTCAGCGGTCCGGCGGCGCTGGACGGCGAGCAGAATGCCTATCAGGACGTGGTGCCGTTCGCGAAGCGGCTGGTGGAAACCTTTCCTGACCGCGTGCTGTGGGGTACCGACTGGCCGCACCCGAACCTCAAGAACCACATGCCGGATGATGGCCTGCTGGTAGACTGGATTCCGCACATCGCACCGACAGCGGAATTGCAGCGCAAGCTGCTGGTGGATAACCCCATGCGCCTCTACTGGGCGCGCTGAAGTTGAGCTGCGCTGATGGCATATCGGCTGTCAGCGTGGCCACCTGCTGGCCTGGCAGTCGCCACCAGCAACAGAAAGCCGATCCGAACGGTTCGGGTCGATTTGAGACTGGAATTGATTGATACTAGACACGTCGCGGCGGAATGCAGTTGAACGGGCGCGACGGCACCCTTATCTATTCGGTGGCCAGCCCGCAACGGCAGCTGCCTCTTTTGACTGAGGAGAGAAACCATGGCTCTCGATAAACCTTACAAGGACATTCCCGGGACGACGATTTTCGATGCAGACATGTCCCGCAAGGGGTACTGGATCAACCAGTTCTGCATGTCGCTGATGAAGGCGGAGAACCGCGAGCGGTTCAAGGCGAATGAGCGTGCCTACCTCGACGAGTGGCCGCTGACCGAAGAGCAGAAGCAGGCGTTGCTGGATCGCGACCTCAACCGCTGCCTCGCTCTGGGCGGCAACATTTACTTCCTCGCCAAGCTCGGTGCAACCGACGGCAAGAGCTTCCAGTACATGGCTGCCAGCATGACCGGCATGACCCAGGAAGAATACGCACAGATGATGCTCAACGGTGGCCGTTCACCTGAAGGTAACCGCTACCTGGACGAACAGACAGGAGAGAAGCAGTAATGGCCAAGGTAACCGCAAGCGTCTACACCTCACACGTTCCCGCCATCGGCGCCGCCCTCGATAACGGCAAGGCGAACGAGCCCTACTGGAAGCCGGTTTTCGACGGGTATGAATTCTCGAAGAAGTGGATTGCCGATCCGGAAAACAAACCCGACGTCGTTTTCCTGGTCTACAACGACCACGCTACGGCATTCAGCCTGGAGCTGATTCCGACCTTCGCCATCGGCACCGCTGCTGAATTCCAGCCGGCCGACGAAGGCTGGGGCCCGCGCCCGGTGCCGGTAGTCAAGGGCGACCCCGAGTTTGCAGCACACATCGCCCAGTCCGTCATTCAGGACGACTTCGACCTCACCATCGTCAACAAGATGGACGTAGACCACGGCCTGACCGTACCGCTGAGCCTCATGTGCGGCCAGCCCGAAGAGTGGCCCTTCAAGGTCATTCCGTTTGCTGTAAACGTGGTTCAATATCCCGTTCCGTCCGGCCGCCGTTGCTACATGCTGGGCAAGGCGATTCGCAAGGCGATCGAGTCCTATGACAAGGATCTCAAGGTGCAGGTCTGGGGCACGGGCGGCATGAGCCACCAGCTGCAAGGCCCGCGCGCCGGTCTGATCAACCGCGACTGGGACAACGAGTGGCTCGACAAACTGATCGAAGACCCCGAAGCCGCAGCTGCAACGCCGCACATCGACTATGTGCGCGAAGCGGGTTCGGAAGGTATTGAACTGGTGATGTGGCTGATCGCGCGCGGCGCCATGAGCGAAGGCGCCAAGCCGAAAGTCGCGCACCGCTTCTATCATGTACCTGCGTCCAACACGGCCGTTGGGCACCTGATTCTGGAGAACATCTGACCATGAGCAAAACTATCAGGGTTGCGCTGGCGGGAGCCGGCGCATTCGGCATCAAGCACCTCGACGGCATCAAGAACATTGACGGCGTTGAGGTGGTTTCCCTGGTCGGTCGCCGTCTGGAGCCGACCAAGGAAGTTGCCGACCGCTACGGCATCGGTCATGTCACCACCGACCTCAATGAGAGCCTGGCGCGGGACGATGTCGACGCGGTAATCCTCTGCACCCCGACCCAGCTGCACGCCTCGCAGGCGATCGCCTGCATGAAAGCTGGCAAGCACGTCCAGGTTGAAATTCCGCTGGCTGACAGCCTCCAGGAAGCCGAGGAAGTGGTTGCGCTGCAGAAGGAGACCGGACTGGTAGCCATGTGCGGTCACACCCGCCGCTTCAACCCGAGCCACCAGTACGTCAACAAGAAGATCAAGGCGGGCGAATTCAACATCCAGCAGATGGACGTCCAGACCTATTTCTTCCGGCGCACCAACATGAACGCTGCCGGTCAGCCGCGCTCCTGGACCGACCACCTGCTGTGGCACCACGCTGCGCACACAGTCGACCTGTTCGCTTACCAGACCGGTGGTGACATCGTGCAGGCCAACGCCATCCAGGGCCCGATTCACCCGGACCTTGGCATTGCCATGGACATGTCGATCCAGCTGAAGAGCTCGACCGGCGCCATCTGCACCCTGAGCCTGTCGTTCAACAACGATGGTCCGCTCGGCACCTTCTTCCGTTACATCGGCGACACCGCGACCTACATCGCGCGCTACGACGATCTGGTGCAGTCGCACAGCAAAGGCCCGGAAGAAGCGGTCGACGTCTCCAAGGTTGACGTCTCAATGAACGGCATCGAGCTGCAGGACCGGGAGTTCTTCGCCGCCATCCGCGAAGGCCGCGAGCCCAACTCGAGCGTGGCACAGGTTCTGCCCTGCTACCGCGTGCTGCACCAGCTGGAGCAGCAGCTCAACGCAGCAGGCTGATAGCCTCGCCTCCGAACCCCCGCACCTGCGGGGGCTCATCTTTCTGCCTGTCGGTCGTACAGGCAAACCTGCATCCGTAACGACATTCTGTGGCATCGGGCTGGCCGCTCTGACTGCAGGCGGTAAACTTGCACCTTTCAGGCGCTCTGCGCCCAGGGTTCGCGCCGGCAAGCCATGCAGGCCCTGCTGCACCGGTATCGCAACCAGTCTCTCTGCCACACTCTGAACAAGGAGCACTCCATGAAGCGCCGTATCGGTGAATTCGAGGTCAACGCCATCGGCCTCGGCTGCATGAATCTCAGTCACGCCTATGGGGTACCGCCTTCGCCCGCCGCAGGCGAAAAAGTGCTGCTGAAGGCCCTCGACCTCGGCGTGGATCACTTCGATACCGCCGCCCTCTACGGCTTCGGCAAGAACGAGGAGCTGCTCGGCCGCGTGCTCAAACCGCATCGCAACAAGTTCATGCTGGCCAGCAAATGCGGCATGACCGGCGTCGACGGCAAGCGCGTCATCGACGGACGCCCCGAGACGCTCAAGCGCACTCTGGACGAAGCGCTCCAGCGGCTGCAGACCGACGTCATTGATCTCTACTACCTGCACCGCTGGGACAAGCAGGTGCCGATCGAAGAGAGCGTCGGCGCAATGGCGGATATGGTGAAGGCCGGCAAAGTGCGCGCGCTCGGACTGTCCGAAGTTTCCGCTGATACCCTGCGCAAGGCGCATGCCGTGCATCCGATTGCCGCCGTGCAGACCGAATACTCGCTCTGGACCCGCAACGCCGAGATTGCCGTACTCGACGCCTGCCGCGAACTGGGCACTGCTTTCGTGGCGTTCAGCCCGCTCGCGCGTGGCTTCCTGGCCGGCTCGGCAGGTGAGGCCGGGACGCTGGCCGAGAAGGACATCCGCCGCGCCATGCCGCGCTTCCAGGGCGACAATTTCGCTGCCAACCAGAAGTTGCTGGAGTCGTATCGCGCCGTTGCCCGCGACGTCGGCTGCAGCGAGGCACAGCTGGCGCTGGCCTGGCTGCTGGCACGCGGAGATCACATCCTGCCGATTCCCGGCACGACGCAGATCGCCCATCTCGAAGAGAATATGAAAGCCTCCGCGATCACGCTTTCCGCCGATGTGATGCAACGCCTCGACGAGCTGATCAACCAGCAGACCGTGGCCGGTCCGCGCTATCCGGCGGCTACCCAGGCCGAGATCGATACCGAGGAGTTCTGAGCAGCACCCGGCACGCGGGATGTCCGGGTCATGGATTTTCGGACCCCGCTTGCGGAAATGGCGGTGGCTGATCACAGGGCTGTACGTGTATACAGTCCCCCGTTACAATTGCCCGCCAAACCGGGAGGTGATCGTGGTCAGCCATTTCTTTGCCTACCTCAGCAAGCTGCGCTGGATTATTCGCTGGGGTCTCAAGCGCAACCTCACCAGCGAGAACGTCATGGAGCACAGCTGGGAGGTGGCCACCATCGCCCACGCCCTCGCTCTGCTGCGCCGCCGGCGCGATCCTTCGATCGACCCTAACGCCGTAGCCACTGCCGCGCTCTATCACGATTGTTCCGAGGTGATCACCGGCGATCTGCCCTCCCCGATCAAGTATCACAGCAAGGCGATTCAGCAGGCCTACCACTCCATCGAGCGCGATGCCCAGCTGGAGCTGCTCGGCCTCCTGCCCGAGGAGCTGCGCGCTGACTACGAAGCGGTGATGCTTGAGGAGCGCATACCCTCCGCCTGGCGCGAGCTGATCAAGGCGGCCGACACCATCTCCGCTTACCTGAAGTGTCAGTCGGAACTGGCGGCCGGCAATCGCGAGTTTGAAACGGCTGCCGAAGATATCCGGCGGCGGCTCGACTGCTATGAGTTGCCGGAGGTGGCCTACTTCATGCGCACTTTCGTGCCGAGCTACAGCCTCACCCTCGATCAGCTGCTGGTCCGCCAATCCGACCAAAATTGAGTTGATGTCTAAATAACAAGTCTTTCCGAGAGACAAGCTGTTCTTGATTCCTCGCCTCAAACAAGCCTCTTGATGCGGTCATGCTTCGCGCATGTCCGCCCTGTACGCAAAAGCCTCAAATTGCACCTCGCCATATTATTTAGTACTCTAATCATCAACCCAGCCTGACTGGCATTTCGTCGGATATTCCGGAGCGATCGCCGCTCTAAACGGCCCGTTCTGGAAAGGGCACCCCGCTTGCCGGTGCTTCGGTGCCTGGCTCCACCCACCACAACCTGATCAGGAGGCGAAAAGCGCCGTATGTGTGGCATCAGTGGAGAGATCCGCTTCGACCGGCAGCCTGCCGACCCATCCCTCATTCACCTCATGAACGACCGTCAGCAGGCGCGCGGCCCCGACGATGCCGGGGTGTGGGCGCAGGGCGCACGCGCCTTCGGCCATCGCCGCCTGATGATCATGGACCTGTCGCCGCAGTCGCAGCAGCCTATGGTCGATCCCCAGCTCGGCCTTGGCCTGGTTTTCAACGGCGCTATTTACAACCACGCCGAACTGCGTGAAGCGCTGTGTGCGCTCGGCTACAGCTTCTTCTCCGAAGGCGACACCGAAGTGGTGCTGAAGGCTTACCACGCCTGGGGGCCGGAGTGTCTGCAGCGTTTCAAGGGGATGTTCGCGCTCGCCATCTGGGAGCGCGACTCGGGCCGCACCTTTCTGGCCCGCGACCGGCTCGGCATCAAGCCGCTCTACTATGTGCGCGATGCGCGTCGCTTCCGCTTCGCCTCGTCGCTGCCGGCGTTACTGGCAGCGGGGGATGTCGACACCAGCATCGATCCGGTCGCGCTCAACTACTACCTCTCATTCCACGCCGTGGTGCCAGCGCCGCACACCATCGTGCAGGGCATTCGCAAGCTCGCGCCCGGCCATTATCTGGTGCTCGACGCCGAGGGTCAGGGCGAGCCGCAACGGTACTGGGATGTGACCTACGGTCCCCGGGATGGCGACAGCGCCCGCAGCGAAAGCGAATGGCAGGAGCTGCTGCTCGAGCAGCTGCGAGCCGCCGTCGGGCGCCGGCTGGTAGCAGCCGTCGATGTTGGCGTACTGCTGTCGGGGGGCGTCGACTCAAGCCTGCTGGTGGGGCTGATGGCCGAGGCGGGTCTGAGCCAGATTCACACCTACTCTGTCGGCTTTGAGGCGGTGGGCGGCGAACTGGGGGACGAATTCAAATACTCGGACATCATCGCCGAACACTACGGCACCCGGCACCACCAGATTCGCGTGCCCTCCACCGAACTGCTGGCTGAGCTGCCGAACGCCATCGCTGCCATGGCCGAACCCATGGTCAGCCACGATTGCATCGGCTTCTATCTGCTCTCTCGCGAAGTCTCGAAAACCTGCCGCGCGGTGCAGTCGGGTCAGGGGGCAGATGAAGTGTTCGGCGGCTATCACTGGTATCCGCCGCTGCTGCAGGGAGACGACCCCTTCGCGATCTACCAGCAGGGTTTCTTCGATCGCGATTATGCGGAATACCAGCGCACGGTGACGCCTCGCTGGCATCAGGGCGACTTCGCTGCCGAGTTCGTGCACGACCAGTTCGCACGGCCCGGTGCTCCGCAGGCAGTCGATAAGGCGCTGCGCCTCGACACGACCATTATGCTGGTGGACGATCCGGTCAAGCGGGTCGACAACATGACCATGGCGTGGGGGCTGGAAGCGCGCGTGCCTTTCCTCGACCACGAGCTGGTGGAGTTTGCCGCGCGTATACCGCCGCACCTCAAGGTCAGTGGTGAGGGCAAATACATTCTCAAGGAAGCTGCGCGTCAGGTCATTCCTGCATCTGTCATTGATCGTCCCAAAGGTTATTTCCCGGTCCCCGCGCTCAAGTATCTGGAAGGGGACGTACTGAACTATGTGCGTGAAGCTCTGCTGAACGACAAGGCAGCACAGCGCGGACTGTTCCAGCGTGAGTACGTCGATACGCTGCTGAGCGATCCGGCTGCACACATAACGCCACTGCGAGGGTCGAAACTCTGGCAGCTGGCTCTGCTCGAACTTTGGCTACAGGGTCATAAGCTGTGACGAAACAGGGAGACGAAAAGGTGCAATCCGGTCATTCACAGGAGCTGAATCCGGGCTATCGTCCGAACTACGAAACACTGCACAGTCTGGCCCAGGAGCACGACGCCACCGTCGTCGACAGCGCCACGGTCTACACCGGCTGGGGTCGCATCCTGATGGGCCACACCTTTGCCGATCCGGCCGCGCTGGCAGCGGAGCTGTGCCGCGAACAGCCCGGCAAACGGGACATCGCCATCTACTGCGACAACCCGCACGTGGTGCTTTCGTATGCACCACAGCAGCTGTTTCTCGATCCATCCGACACGCTGCGGCTTGAGCTGGATGCCTTCGAACCGTTCGACGAGACCCACTTCCCTGACCTTCGCATCCACCGCCCTGAGAGTGAAGCGGATGCGCATGCCATCAACGACCTTTATCTCAAGCGCGGCATGGTGCCTACCGACCCAGAATTTGTCTGGCAGCATCGCGATTCAGAAACGCTCACCTTTCTGGTGGCAGAGGACCGCGTGACCGGACAGATCATCGGCACCGTCACCGGCCTTCATCACGGGCGTCTGTTCAATGATCCGCAGGCCGGCTCCAGCCTCTGGTGCCTCGCCGTCGATCCTCAGGCGCAGCGGCCGGGCGTCGGCGAGGCGCTGGTGCGCTACCTCGCTTCCTCATTCAAGGCTGACGCCTGCCGCTACATGGATCTGTCGGTCATGCACGACAACAGTGGCGCCAAGGCCCTGTATGAAAAACTCGGTTTCAGTCCGGTGTGGACCTTCTCGATCAAGAACAAGAATGCTCACAACGAAGCGCTGTTCATCGGTCCCGAACTGGAAGAGAACCTCAACCCCTACGCCAAGATCATCGTTGATGAAGCGCGTGCCCGCGGCATCTTTGTCGAAGTGCTCGATGCCGAAGAAGGCTATTTCCGTCTCAGCCGTGGCGGCAAGAGTATTACCTGCCGCGAGTCGCTCAGCGACATGACCAGCGCCGTCGCGATGAGCCGCTGCCAGGACAAGTACGTTACCAACCGCTGGCTCAGCAAGGCTGGCCTGTCGGTACCGGCCTTCCAGCTTGCGGGCGACCCCGGCGCCGATCGTGCCTTCCTTGAAAAACATGGACGCATCGTGGTCAAGCCCTGCACCGGCGAGCAGGGCAAGGGCATCACGATCGGTGTCGAGACTGAAGAGGCTCTGGAAGCTGCGATCACCAGAGCCAGGCAGTTTGGCGAACGCGTCTTGCTGGAATCGCTGCAGCCCGGTGAAGACCTTCGCATCGTCGTCATCAACTACCAGGTGGTCGCTGCTGCAGTGCGTCGTCCCGCTCAGGTCATCGGGGATGACGTGCACGACGCCCGCACCCTGATTGAAAAGCAGAGTCGTCGACGCGCCGCTGCCACACATGGTGAGAGTTCGATCCCGATCGACGACGAGACGGAACGGTTGCTGGCCGAGCAAGGCCTTACTCTCGACAGCATCATCCCGGGCGGTCAGATCGTGCAGGTCCGAAAGACGGCCAACCTGCACACGGGCGGCACTATCCATGATGTCACCGACCAGCTCCATCCACAGCTGGTCAGTGCCGCTGTCAAAGCGGCGCGGCGCCTCGAGATTCCGGTCGTCGGGCTCGATTTCATGGTGCGCGCACCGGATCAGCCCGAGCACGTCATTATCGAAGCCAATGAGCGCGTTGGTCTGGCCAACCACGAGCCGCAGCCCACTGCCGAGCGCTTTCTCGACCTGCTGTTTCCGCTGTCGCACAGCGCCCGCACGGGAGCCGAACGGTGATCGATCGCGACCGGATGCAGCAGACGCTGCTGGAGCTGCTGGCCATCCCCAGTCCCTGTGGCTTTACCGACGAAATCGTGCATTACGTCGGCGAGCAGCTGACAGCGCTGGGAATCGAATTCAATCTCACCCGCCGCGGCACCATTCGTGCGCGGCTGCCCGGCCGCGAGCCAGGACCGGCCCGCGCCATCGTCGCCCATGTCGACACGCTCGGCGCGATGGTCCGTTTCATTCGTGATGATGGCCGCCTGCTGGTGGCACCGATCGGCTTCTGGAGCAGCCGCTTTGCGGAAGGGAGTCGCGTTACCCTCTTTTCCGAGCACCGATATTTTCGCGGCACGCTGCTGCCCTGCGTGAACTGGGGTGTATCGCGAGATCACGGCGTCGCCAGCGTGCCGCTCGACTGGGATCATATCGAACTGCGACTCGACGAGCCGGTGCTCAACGCGCGCGATATTCGCGACCTCGGTATCGAAGTCGGTGATTTCATTGCGCTCGACAGTAATCCCGAAGTGCTCGACAACGGCTACATCGTGGCGCGTGGCCTCGACAATAAGGCCGGCGTTGCCGCTGTGCTGGAGACCTTGCGCCATATTCGGGAAGCGGCGCTGCAGCCGACCAACGATGTGTACGTGCTGTTCACGATCACCGAAACCATCGGCACCGGCAGCGGCGGCGCGATCGCACCAGAAGTCAGCGAGCTGCTCACCGTCGATTTTGCATCGGTGCCGCCGGCCGAGAAATCACCGTTCCGGCGCGTCACCATTGCTGCCGGCGATGCTGCTGGCCCCTATGACTACCACCTGATTGCGCATCTGCTCGACATTGCCACTGAAGAGGAAATTCCACACCAGAAGCGCATGCTGGAAGCTTTCCATAGCGATGCGGCAGCGGCGCTCACTGCCGGGCATGATGTGCGCACTGCCGTCATTGCCTATGCTGGTGATGCCTCGCACAGCATCGAGCGCACGCATGTCGTCAGCCTGGAAAATGTGGCTCGTCTGCTCTGCGCTTACATGACGTCTGCCCCCACTTTCGCCAGCGATACCACTTTCACCACCGTGGATGAGTTTTCGCGCCAGATCGACAGCGATCACTTGCCCCAGCAACACCCGGTACCGACGGCCTCGGACGTACTGGGCGCGCCGCGGGACAATGACCGATGACTGTTGCGAGTGAACCTCCGATCGACGCCGAATTCCTGCGCGCACGCCTGCTGGAAATGCTCGCGGTGCCAAGTCCGACCGGCTTTACTGACGAGATCAGTCGCTACGTCTGCGGCCAGCTCGAACTGCTGGCGATTCCGTATGAGCTGACGCGGCGCGGCACCATCATTGCAAAGCTTGCGGGGCGGTCGAGCAGCAGCGCACGGGCGGTGGTGAACCATATCGACACCATTGGCGCCACCGTTACCGGGTTCAACCCTAACGGGCGTTTACGCCTGGCGCCGGTGGGAACCTGGTCAAGCCGGTTCGCAGAGGGTGGCAAGGTCACCGTATTCACCGCGAAGGGGGCGTTTCGCGGCCAGGTACTGCCACTGCTGGCGTCCGGTCACGCCTTCAATGAAAAGGTGGATGAGTTGCCGGTGGGCTGGCCACAGGTGGAGCTGCGCCTCAACGAGCCAGTTTTCAGCGATCGTGACGCTCGCGCCCTGGGCGTGGCATCCGGCGATTTCGTCGCCTTCGATGCCGACCCGGAAATTGCCGACAACGGCTACATCTGCGCCCGCCACCTGGACAACAAGGCCGGCGCGGCGGCGCTGCTTACGGCGCTGAAGGCGCTGCGTGACAACAACTGCCAGCCGGCAGTGGACCTGCACGCACTGTTCACTGTCACCGAGGAGATTGGCACCGGTGCCAGCGCGTCGCTCGCCGACTACATCACCGAGTTCGTCGGTATCGACATCGGCCCGGTCGCACGCGGCCAGAATGCCCGCGAGACCGGAGTGACGCTCTGCGCACAGGACACCAGCGGCCCGTTCGACTATCACATGCTGCAACGTCTCAAAGCACTCTGTCGCCAGTACGGCATCCCCTATCAGATTGATGTCTTCCGTTACTATTATTCCGACGCTAACTCCGCCATCAAGGCCGGCCACGATGTGCGCGACGCGCTGATGACCTTTGGCACGGATGCGACGCACGGCTACGAACGTACTCACTTCGACAGTCTTGAGTCGGTCGCCAGACTGCTCAGTGTCTACGCGCTGAGCGAACCGGTACATCCGCTGTTGCGCAGCGACCTCGCGGCCTTCCCGCACACGCCGGAACAGCCCGTGCGGTGAGTACCCCGCGCGAGCTCTCGCCCCGCGCACTGACCACCGGTCTGCTGCTCGGTCTGCTGCTCACTCCTTGCAACGTCTATGCAGGTCTGAAGATCGGCTGGTCGTTCAACATGTCGATCACAGCACTGCTGCTTGGCGCCGCACTGTGGCGGTCGGCCGGCCTGCTCAGCAGCCGGTTGCCACCGTGGTCGCCGCTGGAGAGCAATATCAATCAGACCGCCGCCTCCGCCTGCGCGTCGATCGTGTCGGGAGGTCTGGTTGCCCCGCTACCGGCGCTGGCCCTGCTGACGGGTGACAACCTGCCGCTGCCCGCCCTGATCGCCTGGGTATTTACTGTCAGCTTCCTCGGCATCTGGGTTGCGTTCCTGCTGCGCGCCCGTTTACTGGCACAGCCGCAGCTGCGCTTTCCGGAAGGCATCGCCACCGCCGAAACACTGCGCGAACTGTTTGCCCATGGGCGTGAGGCAATGTTGCGGGTGCGGGTACTGCTGGGGGCGGCGGCCGCCTCATTTGCCATCAAGGGAATCGACCTGCTGGTGTGGCAGATTCCGCGGTGGTCGCCAGCGCCTGCGCTGCAGAAGCTTACCTTCGCATTCGACCCCTCCATGCTGTTGCTCGGCTTCGGCGCCATCATCGGCCTGCGCACCGGCCTGACGCTGCTGGGCGGCGCTCTGGTGGCGTGGGGGCTGCTGGCCCCGCTCGCCATTCAGGTCGGCTGGGTGGCGGCGCCGGTCGACAGTCAGAGTGCGTTTGCGACGCTGGTGGAGTGGCTGCTGTGGCCCGGCGTGGCGCTGATGGTAAGCAGCACGCTGGTCAGCTTTGCGCTGCGCTGGCGCAACCGCGCTCGCCTGGTGGAAACAGAAACAGCACCGGCGACCGGTAATCAGCGCATTGCCTGGATGGGCCTGCTGGTCAGCATGATCATCGCGGTGTGGCTGCAGCAACGCCTGTTCGGAATCGACTGGTGGCTGGCAGTGCTGGCGGTACCGCTCGCCTTTCTGCTGGCCATGGTGGCCGCCCGGGTAGTGGGCGAAACCGGCGTGCCACCCATCGGCGCCACCGGGCAAGTTTCGCAGCTGGTGACCGGCGCCATCGCACCGGGGCAGATGGTGACCAATCTGATGGCGGCCAATGTCGCCGGCGGTGCGGCCGGACAGTGCACGGATCTGATGAACGACTTCAAGGTGGGCGCCGAGATCGGTGCTCACCCCGGCCGCCAGCTGGTGGCCCAGATCGCCGGCATCGCCGTTGGCAGCGTGGCCGGCGGCTGGCTCTATCTGCGTCTGATTCCGGACCCGTCCGGTCAGCTGCTCACCGCGGAGTGGCCGGCACCCGCCGTCGCCACCTGGAAGGCGGTGGCAGAAAGTGTGGGTGGCGGTCTCGATGCCATTCCGCTCGGTGCCCGTTTCGCCATGGCGGCGGCAGCCGCGGCAGGTATCGGGCTCGGCTGGCTCGAGAGCCGGCGCTATCGCGCCTGGCTGCCGAGCGGTGCCGCTCTGGGACTGGCATTCATCATTCCCGCCAGCACCTCGCTGACGCTGTTTGCGGGTGCCGCCCTGGCCGCCATCTGGTCCGCCCGCCAGCCAGCTCTGGCGCGGCGTTTCGTGCTGGCTGGCGCCGCCGGCCTGGTGGCGGGCGAAAGCCTGTTCGGGGTCGGGCATGCACTGCTCAGCCTGCGATGAGTCGCGGCGCCGCGGCCAGCCCCTGTGGTAAAGTTGCTCACTTCCAGCGCCGTTCGGCCCCGCAGTTTTCCGGCTCTTCACCATGACTAACGATCGCACGCCCGAGCGCAACCGTGATGACATCTATGCGCTGCCGCTCGACTCCCTGACCGCCTTCGCCTTCGACGAAAAGGTGGCCCGCGTTTTCCCCGACATGATCGAGCGTTCGGTGCCGGGCTACGCCTCCATCATTGCCATGACCGGCGTGCTGGCCGACCGCTATGCCCAGCCGAACACGCGCTGCTACGACCTCGGCTGCTCCTGGGGCGCCAGTACGCAGGCGATGCGCCGCCACCTGGACGGCCGCGACTGCACCATCGTCGCCGTCGACAACTCGCCAGCGATGATCGAACAGTGTCGCCGCGCGCTGGCAGCGGAGCCACATGCCACGCCGGTGGAGCTGATTGAGGGCGATCTCACCGCGATTCCGTTCGAGAACGCCTCCGTCGTGGTACTCAACTTCACCTTGCAGTTCGTGCCGCTGGCGGAGCGCGCGCCGCTGCTGCAGCGCATCGCGCAAGCGATGCGGCCGGGGGGCGTGCTGATTCTCTCCGAGAAGATCTGCTTTGAGGACCCCCATCTGCAGCAGCTCAACAGCGAGCTGCACCACGCCTTCAAGCGCGGTAACGGCTACTCCGATCTGGAGATCAGCCAGAAGCGGACAGCCATCGAAAACGTGCTGGTGCCGGAAACCATCGCTACTCATCAGCAACGGCTGCGGGATGCCGGCTTCACCAGTGTCGACGTCTGGTTTCAGTGCTTTAATTTCGCCTCCCTGGTGGCGCTGCGATGATGCGCTTCAAGCCGTTTGTGGATGCGCTGTCGGCAGCAGGACTTGAGGAATGGGCCAGCGCCCTGCCGGCGCAGATCGCCAAAGGGCTGGATCCGCGCCGCTATGGCGATCTGCCGCGCTGGCAGACAGCTCTGCAGGCGCTGCCCGATCTGGCCGTCAGCGAGGTGCGACTGGATCGTCCGGCCGTCACCGTGCGCAGCAGCACCGCGCTCTCCGCAGCCCAGCTCGATCAGCTGCGCCAGGCGCTGATGGGCCTGCATCCCTGGCGTAAAGGGCCATTCGACCTGTTCGGCCTGCACATCGATACCGAGTGGCGTTCCGACTGGAAATGGGATCGCCTGCAGCAGCACATTTCGCCACTGACCGGGCGGCGGGTGCTGGATGTCGGCTGTGGCAGCGGCTATCACTGCTGGCGCATGCGCGGCGCGGGCGCCGAGCTGGTTGTCGGCATTGATCCCACACCGCTGTTCATCATTCAGTTTCAGGCGCTGCAACGCTTTATCAACGACCATCAGGTGGGAGTGCTGCCGCTGGGCATCGAGCACTTGCCTCCCCGGCTGAGGTTCTTCGATACCGTCTTTTCGATGGGCGTGCTCTACCATCGCCGGTCGCCTTTCGATCACCTGATCGAGCTCCGCGACGCCCTGCGCCCCGGCGGCGAACTGGTGCTGGAAACGCTGGTCATCGACGGTCGCGCCGGCGAGGTGCTGGTGCCCGAGGGACGCTATGCCCGTATGGGCAATGTCTGGTTCATTCCCACCTGCGCGACGCTCGCCAGCTGGCTTAAAAAAGTCGGATTCGAGCATCCGCGCGTGGTAAGCATCTCAACCACCTCGACCGAGGAGCAGCGCTCGACCGAGTGGATGACGTTCCACTCGCTGGCTCAGTTTCTTGACCCCAATGACCCGAGCCGCACCCTGGAGGGCTATCCCGCGCCCCAGCGGGCGGTGGTTGTCGCGCAGGTGCCCTGACCGACCCACCACCGGCACGCGCCCTGCCGCAGGAGCCGGCCTTGCCGGTGAACGGCACCCGGCGAGACCTGCAGCCACCTCATCGCGCATCCTTCCCCTGTTGCAGAGCTGCCGTCGCGCGATCAATTCGCTAGGATGAGCAGATCACCGGACGGAGACATCCATGAGCACTCACGACACCCACTCGAAACTGATCGGCTACATCCTGTGGATCTTCGGCTTCATGGGCGCCCATCGTTTCTACTACGGCAAACCGGTTACCGGCACGATCTGGTTCTTCACTCTGGGTCTGTTCTTCATCGGCTGGATCATCGACCTGTTCCTGATCCCGTCCATGGATCGCGAAGCCGATCTGCGTTTCGAAGGCGGCCGGATCAATTACACGATCGGCTGGATCCTGCTCACCTTTCTCGGGGCCTTCGGCGTGCACCGGATGTACATGGGCAAATGGATCAGCGGCGTCGTTTACCTGCTGACTCTCGGCCTGCTGGGACTGGGTGTGCTTTACGATTTCTGGACACTGAACAGCCAGATCAGCGAACGCAACCGGGTGCTGCGGCACAGCTGATCGCGCCCGTAGATGGGGGCGGCTGATACCAGATCATTCGCCGGCAAGGCCGGCTCCTGCGGGAACGGAAACGAATCCGCAGCAGGCGAGCACGCGGCACTACAGGCCTGCCTGCAGGCGAACCGGCGCCCCTCTGATCCGGAGGGGCCGCCCGGCCAGCCCGCGCTCTGAACGCGTCAGTAGGACATGGAGACGGTCTTGGTTTCCATATAGGCCATGATCCCTTCCAGCCCGCCCTCGCGCCCGATACCCGACTGTTTGAAGCCGCCGAACGGCCGCGGCGCATCGGTCTTGCCGCCTCCGTTGACGGAGATCAGGCCTGCGTCGATGCGGCGTGCCATCGCATGGGCGTGCGCCAGGCTGCGGGTCCAGATCTTGGCTGCCAGCCCATACTCGGTGGCGTTGGCCAGATCGGCCAAGGCGTCGTAGTCCTGTTCGTCGCTGAAGCGCAGCACCGACAACACCGGTCCGAAGATTTCATCGTTGTGGATGCTCATCGCCGGGGTCACGTCGGTCAGCACTGTGGGCTCAAAAAACCAGCCGCTGCCTTCGGCCCGCTTGCCGCCAAGCACCAGCCGCGCCCCTTGCTGCTGTCCCTCGGCAACGTAGTGCTCGACGCGCCGCAGCTGATTTTCCGAAATGATCGGACCCATACGGCTGGTGGGACTGGTGCCCGGGGCCGGCTTGATCTCGCGCATTACCGCGGCCACCTTGTCGACCAGCGCATCATGGATCGAATCGTGGACGAACAGTCGCGTACCAGCGGCGCAGAACTGTCCCGATTTGAAGCAGACCTCCTGCGCGATAGCTGCCGCTGCGGCATCGAGATCGGCGTCGGAGAAGACGAAAATCGGAGACTTGCCGCCCAGCTCGAGCGTCACCCGCTTCATATTGCTGGCCGCGCCCTGCAGGATCGAACGGCCGACCCGGGTGGATCCGGTGAAAGAGATCTTGTTTACATCGGGGTGGTCGACCAGCGCCTGGCCGGCCACGCCGCCCATACCGGTCACCAGGTTCACCACACCGGCCGGAATGCCGACTTCGGCGACCAGTTCCATCAGCCGCAGGGCCGACAGCGGCGCCAGCTCGGCCGGCTTGATCACCACCGTGCAGCCCGCTGCCAGCGCAGTCCCCATCTTGTTGAGCACCATCAGAAACGGCGCGTTCCACGGCGTGATCAGGCCACAGACGCCAACTGGCTGCTTCAGTGTGAAATGGACGGTATTGGCGGAAACGGGCGCGGCCGTGCTGTCGCCCGCCACTTTGCCGACCCAGCCGGCGTTGGCGCGCAGGTTGCCGACCGACATCGGAATGTCGACATGCTGGATGCTGGTAATGGTATTGCCAGAATCCAGTGATTCAATAATCGCCAGCTCATCGACGTTAGCCATGATGGCATCGGCCAGTTTATGCAGCAGCGCCGAACGCGCGCCGAACGACATGTCGGCCCAGGGCCCCGAACGGAACGCCTTGCGGGCAGCGCGCACTGCGCGGTCAATATCGCTGGCGTCACCTTCGGCGACCGTCGCCAGCTGCTCGCCAGTGGAGGGGTTGGAGACAGCGAAGGTCTTGCCGGCACTGGCTTCGCACCACTGCCCGTCGATGAACAGCCGGAACGGTTCGGCGCCCAGGCGGCTCTGGACCTGCTGTATCTGAGTTTCGTTGATGGTGGTCATTTCTTATCTCCCGCTAAGACCGTCTGGTGCGTAATCGTAATAAGGACGCAGTGTACCAACAGGAGCGCACCCCGACACAGAGATGAACATGTCTTAACATCAAAGCTAAGGGCCGGCTGACAGGCTGAGCAGCCATTCCGCACCGCCACGCATTCCCGGCCGTCGAGACGAGGCGGACCGCTTCCTCTATAATGACGGCCATTTGTCGCAGCAGGTTTCTCAATGGATTCACGAGATTACGATCTGATCGTTATTGGGAGCGGCCCAGCAGGAGAGAGTGCCGCTATCAACGCCGCCAAGCATGGGCTCAACGTTGCGATCGTCGAGCGCGCCGACGCCGTCGGTGGCGGCTGTGTTCACTTCGGCACCATCCCGTCCAAGGCGCTCCGGCAGGGCGTGCGCCAGCTCATCCGCTACAACACCAACCCGATTTTTCGCGGCATCGGCCGCCCCGCCACCCTCACTTACCGCCATCTGATCGCAACCGTTGCCGAGGTCACCGGCAAACAGGTCAAGATGCGCAGCAAGTTTTACCAGCGCAACCGCATCGATGTAATTCATGGTGATGCCCGCTTCGTCGACCCGCACACCATCGAGATCGCCAACGGCGACGGCCCGCACGAAACGCTGCGCGCGGAAAAGTTCGTGATCGCGACCGGCGCCCGCCCGTGGCGGCCCGGCGATGTGGATTTCAGCCACCCCCGCATCTACGACAGCGACACCATTCTCGCCATGGAGCACACCCCGCGCCGCATCATCATCTACGGTGCCGGTGTCATCGGCTGCGAGTATGCGTCGATTTTCTCGGGGCTGGGCTGCAAGGTGGATCTGGTCAACAACCGCGACCGCCTGCTGGAATATCTCGATGACGAGATCACCGACGCGCTGAGCTACCACCTGCGCGACTACGGCGTGATGATGCGCCACCACGAGAACTACGCCTCCATCACCCCCGATGACCACGGCGTTCATGTGGTGCTGCGCTCAGGCAAGAAGCTGCATGCTGATGCGCTGCTCTGGTGCAACGGGCGCACCGGTAACACCGATCAGCTGCAGCTCGAGAATGCAGGACTGACCGCCGACCATCGCGGCTACCTCAAGGTAGACGAGCACTACCGCACTGAGGTCCCGCATATCTATGCGGCTGGCGACGTTATCGGCGTACCGAGCCTCGCCAGCGCTGCTTACGATCAGGGACGCTCTGCCTCGGATTCGGCGCGGGGCGAAGATCACTGCCGTTTCGTACGGGACGTGCCGACCGGCATCTACACCATTCCGGAGATCAGTTCGGTTGGTCGCACGGAACGGGAGCTGACAGAAGCCAACATCCCCTATGAGGTGGGTCGGGCATTCTTCAAGGAGACGGCGCGCGCGCAGATCAGCGGCGAAGACGTCGGCATGCTGAAGCTGCTGTTCCACACTGAAACGCTGCAAATTCTTGGCGTGCACTGTTTCGGCGCGGAGGCGACCGAGATCATCCATATCGGCCAGGCCATCATGCAGCAGACCGGCCCGGGCAATACCATCCGCTACTTCGTCAATAACACCTTCAACTATCCGACGATGGCGGAAGCGTATCGGATCGCCGCCCTCAACGGCCTCAACCGGCTGCGCTGACGCGCAGCCTCGGGTGGGACGCCGCGTCAGCTGCCGACTGACGTCTCCACCATGGGCGACAGGCGGCTTTTGAGGCCGTTGCTGTCGATGGCGCTGATGGCGAAGTAATAGGCGCCGGGGATGAGATTGGCGAGCACGTATTCGGCCTGGTCAGGGCGACTGATCTCGACCACGCCCGATGTCTGCTCGTCCTCGCTGACGTAGTAGAGCTCATAACCGGCAAGATCACTCATTTGCAGCGGCTTTCCATTTTCCCGGCTGGTGGGAATGACCCAGCTCAGCCGCACAGCTCCTGTCACGGGCGCTGGCACCGGCGTGGTGCCCCCATCAGCCAGCTCCTGCTGTCCCTGCGCAGCCTTTTCCTCAGCCGCTTTCTGCCGGGCAGCTGCCTGCCGCTGGGCCCGCGCACGATCGCGCGCCTCGCTCCAGCGTGAACCGGAGCGCGCCCGGTCCGAATGTTCGCGCAGCGATTGCGCAAACTGACGTGCTCCGGCTTCCAGCCGGGCCCGGTCGGCGGCCCTCAGTGTCGGCGTTCGCTCCCGGGCCGCGCCGGCATCCGCCCCACAGCGATAAGCCGGCGGAATGGCAGGATGACTGGAATTGACGCAAAGCGGTGCGGCCAGAGCGTCCATGCTCATCAGAAACAGGGCGACGGCGAGATAGCATGGAACAGTGCTGCGCATAAGGAACCTCCGGACCCGCAGCGGGCCCTGACAGTAACGGGCGAAGAAGTGAGGGCGCCACTCTAAACGGTGAAGCCAGCCTCTGCCGCGCTGCGTCAAAATTTTGTGACAAATTACCGACCAAGCTAATGATGATCGCCAAGCTTCGGCCCCAGAAGACTTTTTCAGTTCCGCGACCGCGCCTGACCTGACAAATCAGTTACGGCGCAGCACCGCAAACCAGATCAGCGGCAGCCTCGCAGACTCCCGTATAATCCCCATTTTTCCCATCTCTGGCAGGACTTA
>JAJUJZ010000108.1 GCA_029265075.1 Gammaproteobacteria bacterium
CTGCCGCTGGCGCCGGTTCTGACCAGACTCTGCGAAGCGCTCGCCAAGGTTTATCGGGACAAGCAGGCGCACTGGCAGCTCGATGTGGGTGATCATCAGCTGCTGCTGGCCGAAGCGCAGGCACTGGAGCTGTTTGGCAATGTGCTGGAAAACGCCTTCCGGCTTTGTCTGCAGGAGGTGCGGATCACTGCCGTGCTGACCGGTGACGGTCTGGTGATCGCCATCGATGACGATGGCCCCGGCGTACCGTTGCCTCTGCGGGCCCGGGTGCTGGAGCGCGGCGTGCGCGCGGACGGCCGCCATGAAGGGCAGGGGCTCGGACTGGCGGTGGTGGCTGATCTGCTGGCGCATCTGGGCGGCAGTATCGACGTTGACGAATCCGAGCTTGGCGGCGCCAGTTTCCGGCTCCATTTCCCCGGCGCCGTCGTGGGCTGAGTTGGCATTACTTTCCACTGCTCCCGTCGGACTGAGAACTGCAGGCTCTGCCCGCTGTCACTCAAGACATGCCGTTGCAACTGGCAGCTCGGCAAGCAGTTCAGGGAGAACCGTGATGTTGAACAGATTGGTAAAAATGGCTGCAGTGGCAGCCGGTGGCTATTTCGCCATGCAGCTGCTGAACAAGAAGCAGCACGGCGCACTGAGTTCATCCATAGCTGAGTCGGTGAACATCAAGGTGCCAGCCAGGACTGCTTATAACCAGTGGACTCAGTTCGAGGAGTTTCCCCAGTTCATGGAGAATGTCCATGAGGTGACGCAGCTGGACGACACCCACCTGCGCTGGCGGGCGTCAGTCGGTGGAGTCGAAAAGGAATGGGAAACTGAAATCACCGAGCAGATTCCCGACAAGCGGATTGCGTGGCGGGCGATCAGCGGCGCCAGGCATGCTGGCGTAGTGACCTTTCACCATATTGCCGACAACGAATGCCGCGTGATGGTGCAAATGGATTACGCGCCAGATGGCGCGGTAGAGCAGCTGGGCGACATGCTGGGTGGCGTACGGCTCCAGACCCGTGCTGATCTGCAGCGCTTTAAGCAGATGCTCGAGAGTCGGGGCAGTGAAACCGGCGCCTGGCGCGGGACCGTTTCTCACTGAGGTGTTACCGGCGGCAGCACAGCTGCCGCCGGTCTGGCGAACGCGTTATTTAGCCAGCAGGGTGCCTTTGGCTGCCAGCATCGGGCGGACCGACACAACGCGAATGACGCCAGCTGGCACGAAGGGATCGCCGGCGGCGATGTCCTGGGCCTGTTCCAGACTCCCGGCGTTGTACATCATCAGCGTTCCGACCGGGATGATCTCTCCTACCGGCTTGTCGACATCAGCAGGATCCAGCAGCGGCCCTGCCAGCAGCATGGCGTCGCCCAGCCGGGCCCGATAGTCGAGGTGGGCAGAACGCAGCGCTTCGCGCTCGCTGTCCTTCCCGGCAATGTACTCGTACTCTGCGATAAAGCACTTCAGCATGGGTTAATTCCGGTCGGTAGCGTTGAAGTCAGGCGGACAACAGCTCGAAACTGTCGTCATGCTTCTGCGGAAGATGATAACACCCCGCAGCGGCGCGCCGCGCTGTCGGCCGCGGTTGCCGCTAGCGGAGCGCTGGATCAGGCTTTCTTGACGAATTCGGACTTGAGCTGCATCGCGCCAATGCCGTCGATCCGGCAATCGATGTCGTGATCACCCTCTACCAGCCGGATGCCCTTCACTTTGGTGCCGACCTTGACCACGGCCGAAGAGCCCTTGACCTTCAGGTCCTTGATAACGGTAACGGTGTCCCCATCCTGAAGTACGTTTCCGAAAGCGTCGCGTACGACGTTTTCCTGCTCGGCGCTCTCTTCTGCCTGCGGATTCCACTCATGAGCACATTCCGGGCAGATAAGAAGGCCGCTGCCGTCTTCATAGGTATAGGTCGAGCTGCACTGGGGGCAGGGGGGCAGGGTACTCATGGGGAAACTCCTGTTCAGTAGTAACGGTAACGCGACGGTGAATGATGGCAGCAAGCCTGGGGCGCCAGCAGCGCCAGGCAGTTTTTTTCTCCAAGGTATAATGCGTCTCGACTTCCCGCGGAGGTAATCACCGGGGGTGACTGCTGCCGAAGTTGCCAGTTCGGGAACCCCGACCGAGAACCATAGAGCCCCAGCCGAGAACCAAGGAGCCACATGAAAATACTGACCTCGCCGTACGCCGCGCTGTACGCGGCCATTTTTGCAACGATTGCCTTCCTGCTGCTTGGCGTCTATGCCGGGCCTGGCTGGTTAGTTGCAGCGGCAGTATGTGCTCTGCTGGTGGCTGTGGGTGTCGGCGACCTGGTGCAGACCAGTCATGCGGTCAGGCGAAACTACCCCATTATCGGCAATCTGCGCTATTTCTTCGAGATGATTCGCCCGGCGGTGCGGCAGTATTTCTTCGAGAGTGATTACGACGAAGAACCGTTCTCCCGCGTTGACCGCTCACTGGTATACCAGCGAGCCAAGCAGGAGATCGATAAACGACCGTTTGGCACGCTGCGCGACGTGTATCAGAAAGATTTCGAGTGGATCAACCACTCGATGGAGCCGGTACAGCCCCACACCTGCGATTTCCGCGTCAAGGTAGGGGGGCCGGACTGCAGCCAGCCCTACAACCTGTCGGTGCTCAATATCTCCGCGATGAGCTTTGGTGCGCTCTCTGCCAACGCTGTACTGGCGCTCAACAAGGGCGCGGCGCTGGGGAATTTTGCGCACGATACCGGGGAAGGGGGGATCAGCCGGTACCACCTGGCGTATAGCGGCGACCTGATCTGGAACATCGGTACAGGCTATTTTGGCTGCAATGATGGCCAGGGCAATTTCTGCGAGGAGACGTTTGCGCAGCGCGCCCGGCAACCCAGTGTCAGGATGATCGAAATCAAGCTCTCGCAGGGAGCGAAGCCAGGCCACGGCGGCATGCTGCCCGGTGCGAAAGTGACACCGGAGATCGCTGCAGCGCGTGGTATTCCGGTGGGCGTAGACTGCATCTCACCGCCCAAGCACAGTGCTTTCAGCACACCCATTGAGCTGCTGGAATTTGTGGCCCGGCTGCGTGAGCTGTCAGGCGGCAAACCGGTCGGCTTCAAGCTCTGCATCGGCCACCCCTGGGAGTGGTTCGCCATTGCCAAGGCGATGCTGAAGACGGGCATCACGCCGGATTTCATCGTGGTCGATGGCGCGGAAGGCGGCACTGGTGCAGCGCCAATCGAGTTTGTCGACCATGTTGGCGTACCCCTGCGGGAAGGCCTGCGGCTGGTACACAACACACTGGTCGGCATCGGCCTGCGCGACCAGATCAAACTGGGCGCGTCCGGCAAGATCATTACCGCGTTCGATATGGCGCGCATCATGGCGCTGGGTGCCGACTGGTGCAACAGCGCACGCGGCTTCATGTTTGCCATTGGCTGCATTCAGGCGCAGGTGTGTCATACCGGCAAATGCCCCACCGGGGTGACCACGCAGGATCCGCGGCGCCAGCGGGCGCTGGTTGTGGAAGACAAGGGCGAACGCGTGCACCGCTTCCACGCCAACACGCTGGCGGCGCTGGCGGAGCTGCTGGGCGCTGCGGGTCTGCGACACCCCAGCGAGCTGCGGCCGCACCATATCGTCAAGCGCGTCGCCAACGGGGAAATTCGCGTGCTGTCAGCGCTCTATCCCGATCTGGAAAAAGGCGAGCTGCTCGAAGGGAAGTTCCGGTCGACCATCTACCGCACCGCCTGGCCTATGGCGCAGGCCGAGTCTTTCAGCCCGCTCTACAGTCTGAGCGCAGCACTGTCGGGCAATCGCGACCGCGAGCTGCCGATTGGTGCTTCGGAGGCCGCCAGGCCGCATACCCGCATTCCCGCAGTGATGGTCGAGGATGCCGACGACTAAAAGATGTCGCGGAAATGGATTTCGAGGCGCAGCGTGATGCCGAATACCGCATCGAAATCCTCTTCCCGCGGGAAGGTGAGCTCGGGAATCACATCGAAGTAGAGCAGCTGCTTGTGCAGGTCGCGCCGGTAATGCGCAACCAGGAAATAGTTGGTAGTGCGCATGCTGTGCAGGCTTTCGGCTGTGATGCCGGCTGAGTAGGTGACCACCGAGCGGCGGTCGAGCACATTGGCCAGCGTGACACTCTGGGCAAAAAACAGCTTGTCGACTTCCTCCTCCCAGATGGCATCGGTGGTGAACCGTAACAGCCAGTCGGGGGCGAGCGGCCGGGCAAAGTCGACGCGGTTGTCGAGCGAATAACCGTCGCTGTTGAACCACTCAGCCTTGTGATCGAGATTGAGATCCCACGCCTCACCGAGATCAAAGGTGCGTTTGGTGCTGAAGCGCACGTAGGGGTCGATCGGGAAGCGCAGCCGCACCCCGCCCTGGACGCGGTTGACCCAGCCGGCGCGTGAATCGCGTTCGCGGCTGAGGGCCCCCAGACCAAACAGGCTGCCGCTGCCTTGCCGGCTGGCGTCGCTGCGGCGGGGCAGGGTCGTCTCCACGCCGCGATCCTCGCGGTCAGGGTCGCTCTCGAACACCAGCCGCAGCCGCTCCTTCGCTGTCGGCAGGTCGAGCCGGAATTTGTGGTCGAGCTCGCTGTCCCGCCACGACTCCAGCTGATCCCAGCGCAGCTCGCCGCGCAGTCGCAGATAGGATTCGTTGTCGATGCGCCAGGCATCCTCGGTGCCGAAAAAACTGTCGATGCTGCGCGCAGTATTGTCGACCCACTGGGTGACATCGCGATGCCATGGGGAAATGCGATCCACCCAGCTGGTAGAGAGATCACTGTCATCGTTGCCCGGGGTGCCGGAGGCGGCTGCTGATACCGCCTGCACCGCAGCTAACGGAGGACTGGCGGCCACCAGCGTAACCAGGAGCAGAGCCAGAGACTTCAGCATTGGCTTGTTCTTATGACTGACGACGACTCCCTTTTTAGCCGGTCTGCTGAGCTGCGGCAAGCCGCGGTGTGATTGCGTTGCGCGGCAGGGGCGTGCTTTAGCCGCCTATCAGCCGCTGCGCCACCGATGCAGTGAGATAGGCAATTCCGGCTGCGGCGGTTCCCATGAGCATGGTGCGCAGGCCGGAGCGCCAGATCGACTGGCGATAGAAGACGCTTTTCAGTACACCGACAACGAAGAACGCTATCGCGGCCAGGCCAAGGCTCGCGAGATATTGCGTTTTCAGCTCAATGCCCGGTATCGCATAGGGCAGCAACGGCACGGCGCCGACCGCCAGAAAGGCGGCAAACGTCGCCAGCGCGGAACGCACCGGGCTCGGCTCGACCGCCGGCAGCCCATGCTCCTCCTGCACCATCATTGCCACCCATACATCGTGGTCGCTGGCAATCACCTCGATCATGTTTTCCAGCAGGGTGCCTTCAAAACCTTTGCCCTGCAAAATCTGGCGAATTTCTTCCCGCTCTCCCTCGGGAATGAGCGCAATGTGCTCGCGCTCCATTTTCTCTGCGTTTCTGATCTGGGCGAGCTGGGCCTTGCCCGCTTCATAATTGCTCACCGCCATGCTGAACCCGTCAGCCAGCAGGTTGGCGACCCCAAGCACCAGCGCCACCTGCGGCGCAAAGCCCGCACCAAATGCACCGGACACCACCGCAAACGTCGTTACGCAGCCATCAATGCCGCCGAGCACCGCATCGGGGACGGTGGAGGCGCGCCGCGACTCACGGAGACGGCGGCGAATGGCAGCGGGCTGATGCTCACGCTCAAGATGAGCAAGGTGCTGGGGCGACATGGATAACTCTCCGACTCGAAGAAGCGGTTGTATGCGGTATCAGCAGAGTGCATGGCGAATTCTGACGCTTAATTGACCGGAATCAAACGAAGGCGTAACGACCACGTCTGACGGCCTCCTGAGCTGGCTCCTGCAGGCGTCAATGCGTGACACTGACCGCTGCGATAACCCGAGGTACTGGTGATCAGCGATGAGTGGTGTCAGAACGTGGCAGGTGATAGCGCTGCTGAGTGTCGTCAGCTTCGGAGTCACCGCGCTCGAAATTCCCCGGACAGACTGGTTCACGCTCGCGGCATTCAGTCTGGCTTCCGGCGTGACGGCGTTTTCAATGATGGCAGCAGCAGCCGTGCTGGGCGCGCGCTGGACGTTCATCGAGTCGCTGTTTGGCGGGCTCGATCGGGTCTATCTGACCCATAAGTGGCTGGGCGTCTGGGCGCTGGTATTTGCTTCGGTCCATCTCGCTTTCAAAGCAGGGATGAGCGGATGGGAGGTGGCGCCTGTCGTAACGCTCGCCCCCGGGGCCACCCGCCTGGTGCGGCAGCTGAGTTACATCGCGGTCATGCTGATCGTGCTGCTGGCGCTCAACCGGCATATTCCGTATCACCGCTGGCGCTGGTGGCATAAGCTTTCTGGCCCGCTGTTCCTGATCGTGATCCTGCACCAGCTCAGTATCAAATCGCCGATCGCCCTGGCGAGCCCCGCCGGAGTATGGCTCGCTCTCGTTGCACTGCTCGGCGTCGGGGCGGCTTTTTACAAGCTGTTTCTGTATCGCTGGATGGCGCGTCATGCCGAGTATCGGGTGGTCGATCTCGAGCCCGGGCCAGGCGCCGTTCGGGTAAGGCTGGCGCCGCTGGACCGCCCGCTGCCGTTCGAGGCTGGTCAGTTCGGGTTTCTGCGGCTGAAGCAGGAAGGGCTGCGGGAGCCACATCCGTTCACTATTGCTACCGCCGGTCGGGCGGATGGTCAGGTGGAATTTCTGATCCGGAACCTTGGCGATTACACGCGCCGGCTGATTGCCGAGATATGGGTCGGAATGGTGGCAGAAATCTATGCCCCTTATGGTCGCTTTACCAGAGCTTCGTCGGCGCGGCGGGAAGTATGGATCGGTGGCGGCGTGGGGATTTCACCGTTCGTTGCGTGGCTCAGGGATGAAAACTGCGCATGCGACAAGGTCACGCTGTTCTACTGCTATACGCCGGAGCGAGCATTTCCGGATCCTGAATTGCTGGCAAATATGGCGCGGGAGCGGGGTGCGGAGTTCGTTGCTGTCACCGATTCGGCGGTGCTGAACGAGCAGCTGGCGGAGATCGCTCGCGAAGCCGGACCGGAAGCAGTCGCCATCAGCTTTTGCGGACCGAAAGGACTGCTCGCTCAGGTGCGCAAGCATATGCAACGTGCGCAGATCCCACCCGATAATCTGCGCTATGAGCATTTCGAGTTCAGGTAAAGTCCGCGCCTCAGCCGCCTCTGACCGATTCAAACACCTTCCTCAGCAGGTCACTGCCAGCCTGCGCCGGATCGGCACGAAGCTGCGCTTCGTGCTTGCCGATCACCTCATACAGGCGGTCGAGTGATTCGCGCGTCACATACTCGTCCACCGCAGCCTGCTTCTCGTCGAGCAGCCCATACCGCGCCGCAGTGCTGGCGTAGCGGTCATACTGCTGGGCCAGGCCGATATCTTTAACATTGGCGGCCACGATCGGCCTGAAGCGTTCCATCAGCGAACTTTCCGTCTTCTGCCGGAAGTAGTCGGTGGCCGCAGTGGCACCACCCGAAAGAATCTGACGGGCGTCTGTCAGCGTGATCTCCTGCACCGCCTGCAGCAACAGTGCCTTCGCCTCGGGCACGGCAGCTTCAGCAGCGCGGTTCATTGACAGTGTCAGCTCATCCGCCTGCGCGCCCATCCCGACAGCGCGCAGTCCCGATTCCACTTTTTTAAGCGCCGGCGGTAACGGGATGCGCAGTTCGGGATTGCCGAAAAAACCATCTTTCTGGCCGAGCTGTGCAACAGCCGAGCTCGCGCCCTGCGTCAGTGCCTGTTTCAGCGCTGTGGCGATGTCGGCCTGTGACAGCTGCGCCGTACTGGCTGGCTGAGAGGTGGGGGAGGCTGGTGCCTTGTCGAGGATGCCTTTGATACGCTCGCGCCAGTCGGCGTGCGCCGACAGACTCAGAGCGACGATAAGTGGCAGGCCGAACCAGCGTAATCTGTTCATGATCCGTTTCCCGATGTTAATGCCGGTAAGAATGCCGGGCAGAAGGCATTGCTCCATCTTCGACCTTGTATTGCACAAAAGTCATCCCCGCTGGTCGCTTCTTCTTTCAGACTCGCAAAGGAGGCGACCATGCTGCTCAAAGGTTCCTGTCACTGTGGCGCGGTGACCTTCCAGCTGGAATCGGCACACCCATACCCGTTCAATCTCTGTTATTGCTCCGTTTGCCGCAAGACGGCTGGCGGTGGCGGTTTTGCCATCAATCTCGGCGGCGATGCCACGTCGTTCAAAGTGAAGGGTGAGACGGTCGTTTACCACGCGCGCATCGACGGTCAGGAAAGTCCGGCCGAACGGCATTTCTGTGGGATCTGCGGCAGCGCGCTCTGGCTTTACGAC
>JAJUJZ010000129.1 GCA_029265075.1 Gammaproteobacteria bacterium
ACGCCATATTGCAATTGCGAGAGATCTTCCGGAATCGGCTGATTGCCCGAATTGATATTGCTCTCGATCATCAGTCCGACAATGGAGCGGTTGCCATCGAGGATCTGGCTGGTGACGTTTTCCATGACCAGCGGTTGCAGCTCCGGCTTCTTCTCCGAGTTCGCGTGACTGCAGTCGACCATGATGTTCGGGGTAATACCGGCCTTGCTGAGTTCCGCCTCACAGAGCTTGATATGGGCCGCGTCGTAGTTCGGACCGTTGCTGCCGCCGCGCAGCACCACATGAGCGTGCTGGTTGCCTTTGGTATGAATGATGGCGACCTGTCCCTGATAGTTGATGCCCAGGAACCGGTGTGCCTGACGGGCCGACTTCAGCGCATTGATCGCAACGCCGAGATTACCGTCCGTGCCGTTCTTGAAGCCGACAGCAGAGCTGAGGCCACTGGCCATTTCGCGGTGGGTCTGCGACTCCGTAGTACGCGCGCCAATCGCCGACCAGGTGATGCAGTCCTGAAGATACTGCGGCGAAATCGGGTCGAGTGCTTCGGTTGAGGTAGGCAGCCCCATCTCGTTGATGGTAAGCAGCAGCTTGCGGCCGATATGCAGCCCTTCTTCGATCTTGAAGGTGTCGTTCAGGTAGGGATCATTGATCAGCCCCTTCCAGCCGACCGTTGTGCGCGGCTTTTCGAAATAGACCCGCATGACCAGCACCAGTGTGTCCTGCACCTCGTCGGCCAGTGCTTTCAGGCGGCGTGCATAGTCGAGGGCGGCATCGACATCGTGGATCGAACAGGGCCCCACCACCAGAAACATGCGGTGGTCCTTGTGATCGAGGATATCCTTGATCGCCCGGCGCCCCTCGGCGACCGTTTTCTTGGCGACGCTGTTCATGGGCAGCACCGCCTTGAGCTGATCCGGGGTGATCAGGATTTCCTGATTGATGACGTTGAGGTCGTCGAGAACTTCGACGCCGCTGGTACTGTTCGTCGTTACGGCTTCTGACATGTTCGGTCCGGCTTCATGGCCACTGTTGAAATGAGAGACGCCCTAGTGTAACGGAATTATGGCGATGTTTGCGCCGGAAGTTCCCAACGGCGCTGATCGCCGGTGCCACACATCGGTGCGGAGGCTACAATGTGGCGTTTTCTTATCGCGGACCCCGCCTGTGTCTCGTCCTCCCCGCCGACCTCGTTTTTTCCGTCCTCAACGCTCCCCCCATCGCACCACCGCGCGCGCAGCGGATGGCAGAGACGCAGCACCCTGTACGTTACAGATAGAGCGGCTCAGCGCCGAGGGGCGAGGTATCGCATTCATGGCAACGGATGGCGGCACGCTACCGGTGTTTGTGGCTGGCGCACTGCCGGGCGAACGCGTTGCAGCGCGTTTAACCCGGCGCAGCCGCCAGGTTGCCGAGGCTGAACTGCTGGTCGTTGAGCAGGCAGTCGCGGAGCGCCGGCAGCCTGAATGCCCGGTGTTCGGGCGCTGCGGCGGTTGTCAGCTGCAAATGCTGGATGCCGCAGCACAGCTCGCTCATAAGCAGCAGATACTGCAGCAGCTGCTCGAGCCATTTGATGTTGCCGAGTGGTTGCCGCCGCTAACGGCTGAGGTGTGGGGCTACCGTCACCGCGCCCGCCTTGCTGTTGGCGCCAGCAGAGAGGGCCGGCCCGTGGTCGGCTTTCGTGCCCCCGGCAGCCACGAGGTTGTCACTGTTGCACGCTGTGCAGTACTCGATACGCGGCTACAGGAGATTGAGGAGCAGCTGCCGTACTGGCTGGCCCGGCTCAGCCACTGGCGGCGGGTCAGCGAACTGCTGCTGGCCGTCGACGCGCAGGGCCGGCTGGCGCTCAGCTGGCGTGCTGCGCCTGCGCTGCCCGCGGCAGATGCCGCTCGTCTGACGGAGCTGGCGGAGGCGGCTGGCGTCACCATTGATCCCGACGATCTGCTCTACAGCGTACCAGGGGTAACTGCCACCGGTGGCGCGGAAAAGCTGGGCTACCATTTTCGTCTCGACGACTTCACGCAAGTGAACCCGGCCGTCAATCGACAACTGGTCGAGCAGGTGTGTCGCTGGCTGCAGGCTGAGCCGGATGATCTGGTCGCCGACTACTTCTGCGGGCTCGGTAATTTCACGCTGGCGCTGGCAGCGACCGGGGCAAGCGTGGTCGGTTTCGAGTCAGTGCCCGCCATGGTCGCGCGGGCCAGCAGCAACGCTGCCCGGCTCGGGCTGGCTGGGCGGGTGACATTTGAAACAGTCGATCTGTTCAGCGACGTGCGGATCCCGGCGGGAATAACCAAAGCGCTGCTCGATCCACCGCGCGCAGGGGCCAGGGCGCTCTGCGAGCAACTGGCGAAGCGTCCGGTGGCGCGAGTGGCTTACGTCTCCTGCAATCCGCAAACGCTGGCCCGCGATCTGCAAATTTTGCGGCAGGGCGGCTATCAGCTGCATTATGCTGCGCTGGCCGACATGTTTCCACAGACCGGTCACAGCGAGGCGCTGGTGCTGCTCAGCCGCGTCTGACCCGGGCTTCGCGACGTGCCGCCAGCACCACGAACTTGGGGTTGCCGGCCACGGTGCGACAGTTGCCGAACAGCCGCCGCAGGGCGATGTGATAGCCGAGATGGCGGTTGCCCACCACCCACAGCTCACCGCCGATTGCCAGCGTGGCGCGGGCCTGGCGAAACAGTTGCCGTGCAATCTGATCGCCCACCTGATGCCCCTGGTGGAACGGCGGATTGCAGAGCACCAGATCGAAAGGTGCGCCCTCATAGTGGCTCAGGCCGTCATCCACGACGAATGCAGGCGCCGGACCACTGCGCGGGCCGATGTTGCTGTCGTAATTCTGTTCAGCACAGGCCACCGCCTGGAAGGAGTCGTCGAAGAATGCCACGGCCGCAGCGGGCTGCTGGCGCTGTGCGACGATGCCGAGCACGCCATTACCGCAGCCGAGGTCGGCGATCCGGCTGGCTGGCGGCAGGCCCGGGAATTGTCCGAGAAAGAAGCGGGCGCCGATGTCGAGCTGGCCGCGGGAAAAAATGTTGGCGTCGCCCTGCAGGGCGAGGTCGTACTCCGGCACCCGTAGCGGCGCGGTCACCGGCTCTGCCGGGTGAGCCCGAGCCGGGTCGACCTGCACACGATAGACATGCGCCTTCTTGCGGCCGGGCAGTCGCTCCAGGCTGCCCAGCGGTGCCAGCAGCTCATGCAGCCGGGCGGGAAGATGCTTGTCCATGCCGCCCGCCAGCACGATCGTCCCGGGCGTTAGCAAAGGGGAGAGGCGTGCGAGCTGCTGCTGCAGCAGCGCGATGCTTTTCGGAATGCGCCACAGCACTGCTGCCGGTGGCACCGTGGGTGCCTCGGTGGCTGGAATCCATGTCACTGCAGCGGCCTGATCGTTGCGAGCGAGATTATCGCGCAGGGCCAGCTGTGCGGTGATGGAATCGCTCCAGCTGAAACGCTGGCCGGCGGGCACGGCTACCGCAAGCGCACCGAAGGCATCATTGATGACCAGCACGCGCGCCGGAGGCTGCGGCGAGGTCTGCTGCAGCGTCTGCAACAGCAGCTCATCAGCAGCATCCCATGCCTGCAAGGGATCATTGGCATAGAGCGGCCGCCGCGCCAGCCAGCTCTGACCGAACGCGTGTTCAAAACAACGGACGGTCATGGCAGCCGCCCGGGAGTTTCACGCCAGTAATGGCAGGCGGCTCGGTGCTCGCCGCCGTCGGTGGTAATCAGCTCGAGCAGCGGCGCCTCGTGGGCACAACGCTCAGTAGCCATTGGGCAGCGCGTGTGGAAGCGACAGCCGCTGGGAGGTGCAAGCGGGCTGGGAATATCGCCGCCGACAGCAGGCGGTGGGGTGCTGTCCACCCGTGGCTGTGGAATGGCGGCAATCAGGTAGCGGGTGTAGGGATGGCGGGCGTTTTCATAAATCGTCGCCGCCGGCGCAATCTCGACGATCTGGCCGAGATACATCACGGCAACCCGATCACTCAGATGACGCACCACCGACAGGTCGTGCGAGATGAACAGCAGCGTCAGCTCCATCGACTGCCGCAGATCGAGCAGCAGGTTGACGATCTGCGCCTGAATTGACACATCGAGCGCGGATACGGCTTCATCGCAGACGATAAAAGCCGGATTGCACGCGATCGCGCGGGCAATGCCGATACGCTGCCGCTGGCCGCCCGAGAATTCGTGCGGGTAACGATCAACGCTGTCCGCCGGCAGTCCTACCTGATCGATGAGGGCGCGCACGCGCGCCTGACGCTCGCGGCGGTCGCCCATGCCGTGTACCAGCAGTGGCTCTTCGATGATATTGCCGACGCTGTGGCGCGGGTTGAGCGAATCGTAAGGGTCCTGAAATACCATCTGGAGGTGGCGCCGCATCCTGCGCATTTCGCCGCCCGACAGGGCCGTCAGCTCCTGGCCCTGAAAATGGATGCTACCGGCGTCGGGCTGATAAAGGCGGAGCAAGGTGCGGCCCAGCGTCGACTTGCCGCAACCCGATTCGCCGACCAGCCCCAGTGTCTCGCCGCGCGGGATGTCGAAGCTGACATCGTCGACCGCGTGTACATAGCGCTTGTGCTGCCTGAAAACACCGCTGCGCTGCACAAAATATTTGCGCAGCTTGCGTACCTGCAGCAGCGGTTCCGTGCGATCACTCATGAAACAACTCCCAGCGCCAGCACGCGGCGCGATGCTCTGCGCTCACGGTCAGCAGGTCGGGCTCCGCCTCGCACTGCGTAATGCGCCAGGCACAGCGTGGCGCGAACCGGCATCCTGGCCCGGCCTGTCCCGCAGCGATCGACTGTCCGGCGATGGCGGGCAGCGGCGTCTGCGGGCTGGGATTGAGCGCCGGCAGCGACGCCAGCAGGCCGCGGCTGTAAGGATGTGACGGCCGTGTGAGCAGGGCAGCAGTGGTGGCCTCTTCCACCACGCGCCCTGCGTACATGACAGCGACGCGCCGGCAGATCTGTGCCACCACGCCGAGGTCGTGCGTGATGAACAGTACTGCCATGCCGCTCTGCTGCTGCAGCTCACGAATCAGGTTGAGCACCTGGGACTGCACCGTCACATCGAGTGCGGTGGTTGGCTCATCTGCGATCAGCAGCTTCGGCTCACACGCCAGCGCCATGGCGATCATCACCCGCTGCCGCATACCGCCGGAAAACTGATGCGGATAGGCGTTCAGCCGTTCCGCCGGTGAGGGCATGCCAATGCGGCCCAGCAGCTCGATGGTGCGCTGCCGTCGCTGACGCGCAGTCCACTGGGGCCGGTGCAGCTCCATGACTTCTTCGATCTGGCGACCGATGGGCTGCACCGGGTTGAGTGCTGTCATAGGGTCCTGGAAGATCATGCCGATCTCGTTGCCGCGCAGCTGCTGCAGCTCGCGACTGTTCATGGCCAGCACGTCACGACCATCGAAGCGGATGCGGCCGCCGCCGATATTCAGCGCCGGCTGCGGCAGCAGACGCAGCAGCGACAGGGCGGTTACGCTCTTGCCGCTGCCGGATTCGCCTACCAGACCGACCGTGTCGCCGGCATCGAGCTGCAGTGACAGGCCGTCGACTACCGGTCGCCGCTCGCCACCGGCGTGCAGATCGACCCGCAGATCCTCAATTGAAAGCAGGGTCATGGCTGCGGCTCCCGCCAGCGCTCATCGATGATAAGCAGGGGCTCATAGCTCTGGCGCAACAGGCGCGCCCGTTCCACTTCCGCCTTGTGCTCCTCGTCCAGCCAGAACAGGCCCCCGCTGACGCCAAACGGACTGAACACCGTACCCGAGGTGCGGGTGGCATGCTGTTCTGGCAGGCGTACCCAGCGCCAGAAGCCTTCCCGTGCATAAGGTACCTTGTAGGTTGGAATGACTGAGCCGATTTCGTGCACCAGTGCTTCGAGCTCATGGGCCAGCCTGATGCGTTCTTCTTTTTCAGTCGCTTGCTGGTAACGCATGATCAGGTCGTCCATGCGCGGGTCATCGGTATTGGTGATGTTGTTGGTGCTCGGCTTGTGCGCGTTCACCGAATGAAAAAACTCCCAGTAACGCGGCGACAGACCGCCCCCGGACCAGGCCATCCAGGCGGCCTGATGTTTCTTCTCCATGATCTGCTTGAACGCAGCC
>JAJUJZ010000095.1 GCA_029265075.1 Gammaproteobacteria bacterium
CACCGCCCGCAGGTCGACCGAATGCTCGTTGCCGAGACAGAGCAGCAGCCGGCCCTCGACCGTGACCCGCACGCGATTACAGAGATGACAGAAATTGTGGCTGTGTGGCGAAATGAAGCCGATGCGGATGCGGCTGTCACTCATCCGGTAGTAGCGTGATGGGCCGCCGCTGGTTTCGGTGCTGGCGACCAGCGGGTAGCGGGCGCTGATGCGCTCGCGAATCGCATCGGTGCCAAGGAAGCTCGCCTGCCGGTCATGCTCCTCGATGGCGCCCAGCGGCATCTCCTCGATGAAGGAGATATCCAGCTGGCGGTCACGCCCGAACTCGACCAGGTCGAGGATCTCGTCGTCATTCCGGCCTCGCAACACCACAACGTTCAGCTTGATGCGCTCGAATCCGGCCGTCTGCGCCGCGTCGATGCCGCGCAGCACCTGCTGCAGGTCGCCGGTACGGGTCAGCTCGCGGAAACGCTCGGGCTGCAAGGAATCGAGACTGATGTTGATTCGCCGCACACCCGCTTCGCGGAGCGGGCCGGCGAAACGGTCGAGTCGCGCCCCGTTGGTGGTCAGAGTCAGCTCCTGCAACCCCTGCAGGCGGCCCAGCCGCTGCGCCAGCAGCAGCACGTTTTCCCGGACCAGGGGTTCGCCACCGGTGAGGCGGATTTTGGTCACACCGAGCTCGACGAAGGCTTCGCCCACCTGCGCCAGCTCTTCCAGCGAGAGCACTTCCCGGCGCGGCAGGAAGGTCATTGTCTCCGCCATACAGTAGACGCAGCGGAAGTCGCAGCGGTCCGTGACGGAGAGCCGTAAGTAGTGGACTCGCCGGCCGAAGCCGTCCACGAGCTGGAATGCCTGTGAGCTGGTCATGTGAGCCATTCTAGCCCCCCTCTGGCCGCACGTATATCGGTGGCGCTGCCGCCACTTGGCAGCACTCTGCGCGAGCTGATAAGTTGGTACACCCCTTTACCGTGTGGAGTACCACAATGCAGATAATCAGAACGGTCATCGGAGCGTCGCTGCTCCTCGGCGGCGCCCTTGCGCATGCGGCATGCGAGCTTCCACAACGTCCGACTATTCCCAACGGGGCGAGTGCCTCCGAGCAGGAAATGGTCGACGCACAGGGCGCGGTGCGCAGCTATGTCGACAGTGCTCAGGCCTACCTCGACTGCCTGGTGGCAGAGGATAAGGCGGCAGGTGACAAGGAATCGAAGGATGCCAAGCAGGCGCGGCTGGACAAGTACAACGCGGCGGTAGCGTCGATGCAGGAGGTAGGGGATCAGTTCAACGCGCAGGTACGCGAATTCAAGGCCAATCAGTGACTGGGCTGATGGCTGGCCGCCCGCTCGGGGCGGCCCCCTCGCTTACAGCTTTTCCAGTACCGTTTCCGCAGCGCTGGCCTTGATTTCCTTGTCGTCGATACCAAGGTAATTGACGACGCCATCTTCCAGAATCATGGCGTAGCGTTTACTGCGCATTCCCATCCCATAACCTTCTGCGTCAAGCTCAAGGCCCAGCGCTTTGGTGAGCTGGCCGTTGCCGTCGGCCACCAGGGTCAGCTCTTCCGCATTCTGGCTTTTGCCCCAGGCGTCCATGACGAAGGCATCGTTGACCGCCACGCAGACGATCGCATCGACGCCCTTCGCCTTGATCTTGTCAGCCTGCACAACGTAACCCGGCAGGTGCGTCACTGAGCAGCCGGGCGTGAAGGCGCCGGGCACAGCAAACAGGACAACTTTCTTGCCTGCGAACAGCTCATCGGTGGTAATCGGCTGCGGGCCTTTTTCGCCCATGATGTGCAGCGTTACGTTTGGAATCTTGTCACCTTCTTTGATGCTCATGCTTCTGCTTCCTTCCTTTCTGATGTGTTCGAGGGGGGCTGCGCCATAGGGGCGGAGTGCCCGGACTTTACCGGATTTTGCGGGTGATGTGTACGCGCTCACCAGCCTCATGCGTTACTGCTCTCATTTAATGCTCTGTTTAAATAGCCGCGCTAACCGCATGAAAGAAAAAGGAGATAAATGCCCGCGAAAAGATGAACCGGGAGCGGGCGCTCTGGTCACATCGGCGGATGCGAGGCTCGCCTCGGCTCACCTCAACCATGAAACAGGAAGCAATCATGAATCAGATTTTTAAAGCTTCAGCGCTCGCCGCCGCCGTGATCCTCCCGTTTTCCGCGCTCGCCACGCCCGCGCCGGGCGAGAGTGAAATCACCCTTAGTGGTGGTGGTGGCAGCGACAAGGATTTCGACAACAACGTCGTTTCGTTTCAGGCCTCCTGGGGTAAATACCTGAGCGAACAGTCACTGTGGGGCGTGCGTCAGACATTGAACATCAGCGACAGCGAAGGGGAGTCGACCAACTTCGATGGTTCGACGCGTCTGTTCTATGACTATCACTTCGGCAGTGGCAACACACGTCCCTTCATCGGTGTCAGTATCGGCGGCGTGTATGGTGAAAATGTCGATGACACCTTTATGGCAGGCCCCGAGGTCGGCATCAAACACTGGGTGCATGACAAGGTTTTTATCGTCGGTCTGGTTGAATACCATTTTCTGTTCGACAGCGCGAACGACATCGACAGCCGGTACGACGATGGCGCATTTTTCTACACGCTGGGTGTCGGTTACAACTTCTGACGGATGAGCTTGGGCGCGGGTAATGCCGCGCCCATATACAATCAGGAAATCTGGAACGATCGGGCTTGAAATCCCGCTTGCCGAACCCATCTTACTGATGCCGGAAACGCTCAGAAGCGCCGGCGGATCAACACACCGATGGGAGGGTGAGCTGATGAACCTGGTAACTCGCAATCCATTCTCTCTGCTAAACGAACTGCAGCGCGACATGAATCGCCTGTTCGATACCCGTCTGCTGGGCGGCACAGAACTCAGCAGTGTGCGCTCGTTTGACTGGGTGCCCACAGTCGACATTCATGAGGACGATGCAGCCTACCATTTTGAAGTCGACCTGCCGGGCGTTAACCGTGACGATATCGAGATCACCGCTCACAACGGCATCCTGTCCATCAAGGGTACGCGCCATGCCGTCCATGAGGACAAGGAGAAAAAGCGTTCCGAGCGGTACTACGGTACGTTCCTGCGTGAGTTCTCCATGCCGGAAAATGCCGATCTCGACAATGTGCAGGCAAAGTGCGAAAACGGCGTGCTGGCGATCAGTGTGCCGAAGGTCGCGCAGTCCGAACCGAAGCGGGTGACGGTGCAGTAACAGCGGTAACGGCCATCGTCCGGTGGCTCGCGCAGGGGATAGGGGGCGACGGGGCAGCCAGTCGCCCCTGCTGCTATGGAGCGGATGCGCGCGGCGGTATGATGACCGCCCGGCAGTATGTCGCTGCGTCTTTTTTGTAGGAAGTGGTTGCCATGGCGTTGCACCCGCGCAAGGAGCGCGATCTTTTTCTGGAAGCGCTGCGGTTCGCTTCGCGCCTGCCGATTCCGGCTCGTGATCCGGGCCGGCCGCGGCCGGCGCTGAATGCGGCAGCGCGCTATTTTCCCCTCACCGGGCTGCTGCTGGGGCTGATAGCGGCGGCCATTTACGAGCTGGGCCTGTTCCTGTTTCCACCCTCGCTGTCACTGCTGCTGGCGATGGTGGCAGCCATCTGGCTCGGACGGGGATTGCCTGAGTATGGCTTCGCCCGTACCAGCGAGGCGCTGGCACGCGGGCGCGATCGCGACCAGATTGTCGCCGTGATGCAGGAGCCCTGGCTGGGCATCAACGGCGCACTGGCACTGGGACTGCTCCTGGCAGTGAAGTTTCTCGCACTGGAGGGACTGGATGCCGGCGGCCTGGTGGCGCCGGCGCTGATCGTTAGCCACACCTGGAGCCGTGCACTGGCAATCAGTTATCTGGCGGAGATGCACTATCTGCCGGGCCGGCATGCGCCGTTTGAAGATGCGACCCCCGCCCCAACGCGCATGAGCAGCTATGGGCACCGCTTCGCCCTGCTGACGGCGCTGCCCGTGGCGGTACTGCTGCCCTGGATGCAGGTGCTGGCGGTGGTGGTGGCGCTGCTGCTGCTGCGCGCCTGGTTTGCCTATCTGATGCGCAAGCGGCTGGGCGGCTATACCGGTGTCTCTCTGGGTGCCGCCCAGCAGGTGGCCGAGGTGGTGATCTACCTGGTGATACTGGCGCTGACAGTGACCTGAGTCAGCGTTTGCGGTTCTGCGCCGCAGCGAAGGCGGCGGCAAAGGCATTACTGGCAGGGGCCTCACCTGAACGGTTGCCCCGGTTCCGTTCGGCGCGATTGTGGCGCGCCGTACTCTGCGCGCCGCCGCGCTCGCGGCGCTCGGTTTTTTCACCCGGGGTGTCGTCCAGCCGCATCGACAGTCCGATGCGCTTCCGCGGCACATCGACCTCCATCACTTTCACTTTGACGATATCCCCCGCCTTCACCACATCGCGCGGATCTTTGACGAAGGTTTTCGACAGTGCGGAGATATGCACGAGGCCATCCTGATGGACGCCGATATCGACGAAGGCACCGAATGCGGTGACGTTGGTGACCGTCCCCTCCAGGATCATGCCGGGCTGCAGGTCCTTGATGTCCTCGACCCCCTCCATGAAGGTGGCCGTCCGGAATTCGGGACGCGGGTCGCGCGCCGGTTTATCCAGCTCGCGAATGATATCGGTCACGGTCGGCAGCCCGAAGCGTTCGTCAGCGAACTCTGCCGGCTTCAGGCTGCGCAGGAAGGCGCTGTCGCCAATCAGCGATTTAATGTTGCGGCCAGTCTTCGCAACGATCTTCTCCACCACCTGATAGGACTCGGGGTGCACGGCTGAAGCATCAAGCGGGTTGTCACCATTCATGACGCGCAGGAAGCCGGCAGCCTGCTCGAAGGTCTTTTCACCCAGTCGCGAGACTTTCTTCAGCTGTTCCCGGTTGCGGAATGCACCGTTCTGATTGCGGAACTCGACGATGTTGCTGGCGAGCGTCTGATTGAGACCGGAAATGCGGGTCAGCAGGGCGGGGGAGGCAGTGTTGACGTCGACGCCCACCGCGTTCACGCAGTCCTCCACCACGGCATCCAGCGACCGGGCCAGCGCAGTCTGACTCACATCGTGCTGATACTGGCCGACGCCGATGGACTTGGGATCGATCTTCACCAGCTCGGCGAGCGGATCCTGCAGGCGGCGCGCAATCGAGATGGCGCCACGGATGGTGACATCGAGATCGGGGAACTCCCTGGCGGCGTACTCGGAGGCAGAGTAGACCGAGGCGCCGGCCTCGCTGACCACCACCGGTGTGACGTTGAGGTCGGGCTGCGCTTTCAGCAGCTCCTTCACGAAGCGCTCGGTCTCGCGGCTGGCCGTACCATTGCCGATTGCGATCAGCTGCACCTCGTACTTGCGGATCATCTTTAGCAGCGTGGCTGCCGCTTCGGCGGTGCGACTCTGCGGCACATGCGGAAAGATCGCACCGTGATCGAGCACCTTGCCGGTGGCATCAACCACCGCCACCTTCACGCCGGTACGCAGCCCCGGGTCGAGGCCGATTGTGGCCCTGGGACCGGCGGGCGCGGCCAGCAGCAGATCTTTCAGGTTGGCCGCGAATACCTGGATCGCCTCCTCTTCAGCGCGCTCGCGCAGCTGGCCCATCAGGTCGGTTTCCAGATGAGTGTAGAGCTTGACACGCCAGGTCCAGCGCACCACCTCGGCCAGCCACTTGTCGGCAGGGCGGCCGTGATCACGAATATCCCAGAAACTGGCGACCATCGCCTCGCACGGATGGGATGTCGGCTCGTCGTCGCCCACCTTCAGCGACAGCGACAGAATGCCTTCGTTGCGGCCGCGAAACATCGCCAGCGCGCGGTGTGACGGCACATCTCTGAGCGGCTCGTCGTGCTCGAAATAGTCGCGGAACTTGGCGCCTTCCTGCTCCTTGCCTTCCACCAGCCGCGAGCTCATGCGGCCATCGTTCCAGAGGAAACTGCGCAGCTGCTCCAGCAGGTCGGCGTTCTCCGAGAAGCGATCCATCAGGATGTACTTGGCGCCATCCAGCGCCGCCTTGATATCGGCGACTCCCTTCTCGGTGTCGATGTAATCGGCAGCCACCACCTCCGGCGCCTGGGTGGGATCGTTGTAGAGCGTATCAGCCAGTGGCTCGAGCCCCGCCTCGATCGCGATCTGTGCCTTGGTGCGGCGCTTCGGCTTGTAGGGAAGATAGAGATCTTCGAGCCGGTTCTTAGTGTCCGCGGAGCCGATCTCAGCGGCGAGCTCGGGTGTCAGCTTGCCTTGCTCTTCGATGCTCTTGAGAATCGCGGCGCGCCGTTCCTCCAGCTCCCGCAGATAACGCAGCCGGTCTTCCAGCGTCCGCAGCTGGGTATCGTCGAGCCCGCCGGTGACCTCCTTCCGGTAACGCGAGATGAACGGCACGGTAGCCCCTTCATCAAGCAGCGCGACGGCGGCGGTGACCTGCGCTTCGTTGACGGCGAGTTCTTCGGCGATACGTTTGGCAATTACATTCATGCGGAATCAGGCTCTGGCGCGAAGGCGGCTGGCAAATAACGAAGCGACGATTATGCAGAAAGGGGACCGCATGCGGGAGCTTGACGAGGGGCGGGGTTTTTGCTGGGCGCCGGGTCTTGTCGTGAAGTACCCCACATCTGCGCGAATTGAGCACGACAACTGTGTACCTCTGTGCGAGGCTCCGCTGACGATGGTGGCCCCTGTTCGATGACGGGTGGTTCGTAGACGCGATCTGGTCGCCTGACCCCTTGTCGACGGGGGTGAGAATGACCACCACCCCAGTAGCCTGCCTTGCAGGCGAATGGTCCGGGTGTGGCGCGAGGTTCATTTGCTGGCTGGGCTGGTTCCTGCAGAGCAGGGGACCGGACAGCGGCAAATAAAAAAGCCGGCGCGAGGCCGGCTTTTTCATGCACTGACGCGGACTCAGGCTTTCGGGCCGGCCGCGATGATGCCTTCAGCAGGGGCGAACTGTTTGATGTTTTCCTGGAACAGTCGGGCCAGCTTTTTGGCCTGCTCATCGTAGGCAGCCTCGTCAGCCCACGCATTGCGCGGATTGAGGTACTTGCTGTCCACGCCCGGTACGGCTTTCGGGATGGTCAGGTTCATGATGTCGAGGTGCTCGGTTTCCGCTTCCAGCAGCGCGCCGCTCTGGCAGGCTGCGACCACAGCGCGGGTGACCGGAATCGGGAAGCGCTTGCCTGTGCCGCCGGCAGCGCCCGAACCGCCAGTCCAGCCGGTGTTGACCAGGTAGACCTGCGAACCGAAGCCCTCGATGCGCTTCATCAGCAGCTCGGCGTATTCACGCGCCGGACGCGGCATGAACGGTGCGCCGAAGCAGGTGGAGAAGGTGGGCTGGACGCCAGCACCGCCACCCACTTCGGTGGAGCCGACGCGGGCGGTGTAGCCTGACAGGAAGTGGAATGCGGCCGCTTCCTTGGAGAGGATCGAGACCGGGGGCAGTACGCCGGTGACGTCGCAGGTCAGGAAGATGACCACTTTCGGCTCGCCGGCGGCATTGGCTTCGACGCGCTTCTCGACGAACTCCAGCGGGTAACAGCAGCGACCGTTCTCCGACAGCGAGGTGTCGTCGTAGTCGGCGCGGCGAGTTTCCGGGTCGATCACCACGTTCTCGACGATCGAGCCGAAGCGGATCGCGTTCCAGATGATCGGTTCGTTTTCCTGAGACAGGTTAATGGTCTTGGCGTAGCAGCCACCTTCGATGTTGAACACCGAGCCTTCTGCCCAGCCGTGCTCGTCGTCACCGATCAGGTAGCGCTCGGGGTCGGCCGATAGCGTGGTTTTACCGGTGCCCGAAAGGCCGAAGAAGAGACAGGTGTCGCCGGCTTCGCCGACGTTGGCGGAGCAGTGCATGGGCATGACGTCGACGGCGGGCAGCAGGTAGTTCTGCACGGCAAACATCGATTTCTTCATTTCACCGGCATAGCGCAGGCCGGCCAGCAGGACCTTGCGCTGGCTGAAGCAGGTGATGACTGCCACTTCCGAATTGGTACCGTCGCGCTCCGGATCGCAGACGAAGGAGGGGACGTTGAGGATGGTCCACTCTTCTTTGCCCTTGGGGTTGTACTGCGTCGGGCGGATGAACATGTTGCGGCCGAACAGCGCCTGCCACGCGGTTTCGGTGGTGGCGACTACCGGCAGGTAGTGATCTTCATGAGCACCGACGTGGACATGGGTAACGAAGCGGTCCCGCTCATTCAGGTAGTTTTCGACGCGCTGCCACAGCGCATCAAACCTGGCCGGATCGAACGGCTGGTTGACTGAGCCCCATGCGACCGTGTTCTCGGTCATTGCCTCGCGTACGATGAAGCGGTCTTTGGGCGAGCGTCCGGTGCGCTTGCCGGTGGTTACCACCAGCGCGCCCGTGTCCGCCAGCTGCCCCTCGCCCCGCGCCAGTGCCTGTTCTATCAGTTGAGCGGGAAAGAGGTCGTTGTATACGGTCGGGGTGCTCATGCTAGTCAATTCCTGTCTCTGGACTGAAAAAGGACCATGCGCCAACAGTCGAGTTCAGCGGAGTGCTCAGCCCCGCTTGTTGGCCGTCGGTAGATGATCGTGGAGTAGCTGTGCTGCCCATTATTGCAAAATTTGTCGCTTTCAGCTATCGGGGCGTACCAGTTGGTTTGGCTGGTTCAGTGTGCAGCACCATCGGAGGCAGCGGGGCCGGATAGGAGGCGCGCGATGTCGGCCGGCCCGAACCGATAGTTCTGGTTGCAGAACTCGCAGGTGACGCTGATTTCGCCCTGTTCCTGCAGAATGCTCTCGAGTTCATCCCGGCCCAGACTGACGAGCATCCGCTCGGTGCGCTCCAGTGAACAGCTGCAGCGAAACGCGAGCGCATCGCGTTGCAGTACCCGCAACGGCTCCTGGTGAAACAGCCGGTACAGCACCTCGTCGCCCGCCAGGTTGAGCAGCTCGTCCGGCTGAATGGTTTGTGCCAGCGCCAGCAAGTGGTCCCACTGCCGGGCCCGACGCTCGGCGGGCGCGGTGCTCGGCAGCTCCTGCAGAAACAGCCCGGCCACACGCTGATTGCTCACCGCCAGCCAGATGCGGGTCGGCAGCTGCTCGCTGCGGGCGAAGTAGTCCTCGAGACATTCGGCCAGCGTCGGCGCTTCCATCGACACCACGCCCTGATAGCGTTTGCCCTGCGCCGGGTCGATGGTGATGGCGAGCTGCCCGTTCTGCAGCAGCACATTGAAATCGTCACTCAGTGCCTGCTCGGCACCCCGCACGATGGCGCGCAGGCACTGGTCGGAGGTCGCTTCAGCCATGATCAGCGGCACCTCGCCCTGACTGCGCGCCTGCAGGACGACCATGCCTTCGAACTTGAGCGTGGCCGCGAGCAGCGCTCCGGCGGCCATGAACTCACCGATCAGC
>JAJUJZ010000040.1 GCA_029265075.1 Gammaproteobacteria bacterium
AGGAACAGCGGGTTGCGCACCCCCACCTTAGCCATGCGCTGAATGATCTTGCCCGGCAGCGAGCCGATGTAAGTCCGGCGGTGACCGCGGATCTCGGCCTCGTCACGCACGCCGCCCAGCGCCATCCGCACGAACTTGCGATTGGTCGCTTTGGCGATCGATTCGCCGAGCGAGGTCTTGCCCACACCGGGCGGGCCAACCAGGCAGAGCACCGGGCCCTTGATCTTCTTCACCCGCTTCTGGACCGCCAGGTATTCAAGGATGCGCTCCTTGACCTCTTCCAGGCCGTAGTGATCCTGCTCCAGGACCTTCTGCGCATAGGCCAGGTCGTGCCGCACTTTGGAACGTTTCTTCCATGGCACGTTGACCATCCAGTCGATGTAGCTGCGCACTACCGATGCTTCGGCGGACATCGGTGACATCATCTTCAGCTTATTGAGCTCAGCCTTCGCCTTGGCCTCGGCTTCTTCCGTCATGCCGGCTTCAGCGATGCGGTTCTGCAGATCCTCAATCTCATTCGGCGAATCGTCCAGCTCTCCCAGCTCTTTCTGAATCGCCTTCATCTGCTCGTTCAGATAGTACTCGCGCTGACTCTTCTCCATCTGTTTCTTGACGCGGCCGCGAATCCGTTTTTCGACCTGCAGCAGATCGATCTCTGATTCCATCAGCGCCATCAGATGTTCCAGTCGCTCGCGCGTGTCGCCAATCTCGAGCACCGTCTGCTTCTGCTCAAGATCCATCGACATGTGCGCCGCCATGGTGTCCGCCAGGCGACCGGGCTCGTCGATGCCCGACAGAGAGGTCAGGACTTCGGAGGGGATCTTTTTGCCGAGATTGACGTACTTCTCGAACTGCGCCATGGCTGACCGGATCAGCGCTTCGCCTTCGCGCGCCTCGAGATCAGCGACGGCGACCGGCACTGCGGTTGCCACCAGGTATTCGTCGCCCTGCTCGATGCGCTCGAGAGATGCCCGCGCGCCACCCTCGACCAGCACCTTGACCGTGCCGTCAGGCAGCCTCAGCAGCTGGAGAATGGTCGACACGGTACCAATTCGGTAGACATCGTCTACACCGGGCTCGTCGACCGCGGCGTTGCGCTGTGCGACCAGCAGTACCTGCTTGTCGCTCGCCATCGCGGCCTCCAGTGCCAGGATGGATTTTTCCCGACCGACAAACAGCGGGATCACCATATGCGGATACACCACGACGTCCCGCAGCGGCAGCAGCGGCAGAACGATGGACTCCGGAGGGGTTGCCATAAGATACCTCTTTCGGTGTTTGCGGGCTGGCGGGCAGTGCCGTGTACCTGCGGCAAACGTTAGACGTTCGATGTCACGATTCGGTCATTTCGAATTGAGTTAACACCAGATATGGAGATAAATCCAGAAAAGAGAAGGGGCCTGCCGGCCCCTTCTGTACTTCTTGCATTGTTCAACCAGCGAATCAATCCTCTGGTGCGACCTTGCGCTGTTCAACACTGTCGTACACCAGCAACGGTTCCGATTCGCCTCTGATCACCGAACTATCGATGACGACCTTGCTGACATTGTCCAGCGACGGAATGTCATACATGGTTTCGAGCAGGACCGACTCGAGAATGGAGCGCAGGCCACGGGCACCGGTTTTGCGGGCCATCGCCTTTTCGGCAATCGCCCGCAGGCCGTCCTCGCGGAAGTCGATCTCGACGTTTTCCATTTCGAACAGCCGCGCGTACTGCTTGGTCAGGGCATTCTTCGGCTCCGTGAGAATGCTGACCAGAGCGTCGGCGTCCAGCTCTTCCAGCGTCGCAATCACCGGCAGACGGCCCACGAACTCCGGAATCAGGCCGTAACGGATGAGATCTTCCGGCTCGACGTCGGCCAGGATCTCACCGACGTTGCGCGAATCGTCCTTGCTCTTCACTTCTGCCCGGAAGCCGATACCGCCCTTCTCCGACCGGTCACGGATGACCTTGTCGAGGCCAGCGAATGCTCCACCGCAAATGAACAGAATGTTAGACGTATCCACCTGCAGGAATTCCTGCTGCGGATGTTTGCGCCCGCCCTGCGGCGGCACCGAGGCAACCGTGCCCTCGATCAGCTTCAGCAGAGCCTGCTGCACGCCCTCGCCCGACACATCACGGGTGATGGACGGGTTATCCGACTTGCGCGAAATCTTGTCGATCTCGTCGATGTAAACGATGCCCTGCTGAGCCTTCTCGACGTCATAATCGCACTTCTGCAGCAGCTTCTGGATGATGTTCTCGACATCCTCACCGACATACCCCGCTTCAGTCAGCGTGGTAGCGTCGGCGATGGTGAACGGCACGTCGAGCAGGCGCGCCAGCGTTTCGGCCAGCAGCGTCTTACCGCTACCGGTCGGACCAACCAGCAGGATGTTGCTCTTACCCAGCTCCACCTCTTCCTTCTTGCCACTGCCGTCAGTGGAGCGCAGGCGCTTGTAGTGGTTGTAAACAGCCACTGCCAGTACTTTTTTGGCGCGGGTCTGGCCAATCACGTACTGATCAAGAATCTCTTTGATCTCCCGAGGAGTGGGCAGGCGCTCGCGGCCGCTGCTGTCTCCGCTGTCGTGCACCTCCTCACGGATGATGTCATTGCAGAGATCAACACACTCGTCGCAGATAAACACGGAGGGACCGGCGATCAGCTTACGAACTTCATGCTGGCTCTTGCCGCAAAACGAGCAGTAGAGCAGCTTGCCGCTATCGCCGCTGTCCTTGGTGTGGTCGCTCATGGGCGTGGTACCCCTCTCATTACGCCGGACGGCGCGCCGTCTGGCTAAAAGATGCTGCCTTTTCCGGTGTATTGCAACCCTGCCCCAACCTTGAGCAGAGCAATCGCCCACTTAGCTCTGTGGCGTTACCCGACGACTGACCACCTCATCAACCAGCCCGTAAGCCTTTGATTGTTCGGCGTTCATGAAGTTGTCACGCTCAGTATCCCGCTCGATAGTCTCGATCGACTGACCGGTGTGTGCCGCCATCAGTTCATTGAGACGCTGCCGGATGATCAGGATTTCCCGCGCGTGAATATCGATATCCGTCGCCTGGCCGTGCGCACCACCGCTGGGCTGGTGGATCATGGTGCGTGCGTTCGGCAGGATGAACCGCTTGCCCTTCGCCCCGCCAGTCAGCAGGAATGCCCCCATACTGGCCGCCTGGCCGATACACATGGTGCTGACATCCGGCTTAATGAACTGCATGGTGTCGTAGATCGACAGCCCGGCTGTTACCGAACCACCCGGCGAATTGATGTAGAGGTGGATGTCTTTATCGGGATTCTCCGACTCAAGGAAGAGCATCTGGGCGACAATCAGGTTCGCCATATGATCCTCGATCGGTCCCACGCAGAAGATCACACGCTCCTTCAGCAGACGGGAATAGATATCGTAGGAACGCTCGCCCCGTGCCGTCTGCTCAACCACCATCGGAATCAGGCCGAGATTGTTGAACGAGTGCTTGTTTCTTCCTTCGTAGGAATAACTGGACATGCTTCGTAAGCCCTTCCGCGGAATCACAGGTTACAGGATGTTGCTGGCAGGATAACAGAGCGGATGGCCCGCCTCCACCGGGAAGGCCATCCGAAGGGAGGAGAGATTTACTCGTTGTCGGCGTCTTGCTGACCGCTCTGGGCCTTCATGACGTCGTCATAGTTCATGGTCTCTTCCTTGACTTTGGCCTGCTCGAGAATCCGGGCCACGATCTGGTCTTCCAGCACCAGTGACTGGATGCCCTGCAGCTGCTGCTGGTTGCTGTAATACCACTCGATCACCTCATCCGGCTCTTCGTAGGTAGCAGCCAGCTCTTCAACGGTTCTGCGCACCTCAGCCGGGTCAGCCTGGATCTGCTCGCGGCCGGCCACTTCGTTGAGGACCAGACCGAGCTTGACGCGACGCTCAGCGCGCTCACGGAACATTTCGTCCGGCAGCAGTTGCGCGAAGTCCATATTGCCCACCGCGCCGCCAAACTGCTGCACAGTCTGGTTGCGCAGCGTAACGATCTCTTCCGCCACCAGCGCGCTGGGCACCTCCAGGTCAGCGTAAAGCTCAACCAGCGCATCCATGACCTGGTTTTTGACGTTGTTCTTGGTCGCGTTCTTCAGCTCGCGCGCCATATTGTCGGCAACTTCCTTGCGGAATGCCTGGACACCGCCTTCGGTGACACCGAAGCGGGTGAAAAACTCGTCGTTCAGCTCAGCCGGCTGCTGCTCACGCACGCTGTTGAGTTTAATCTTGAATTCAACCGCGGCACCTTTCAGCTCTTCGCTGTGATAGTCCTCCGGGAAGGTCAGCGGGACGACTTTCTCCTCACCGGCCTTCATGCCGACGATCGCATCCTCGAAGCCGGGAATCATGCGGCCGGAGCCGATGATCAGCGACGAATTTTCCGCGCTGCCACCTTCGAACGCTTCACCATTTCTGGTGCCGACAAAGTCGATGGAGACCTGATCGCCCTGCCCGGCTGCACGCTCAACCTCGACCCAGGTGCCAGCCTGCTTGCGCAGCATGTCGATCATCTTGTCGACGTCCTGCTCGGTCACTTCGGCCACCGGGCGGGTAACTTCGATACCGTCAAACGGCTTCGCCTCAATCTCGGGGAAAACCTCAAAAGTGGCGACATACTCGAGATCCTTGCCGGGCTCGACACTCTTCGGCTCGATCGACGGCCGGCCGGCCGGCTTGAGCTGTTCCTGCTGCACCGCTTCGTAGAAAGTGCGGCTCATCACCTCGCCGAGGACCTCCTGGCGCACGCCTTCACCGAAACGCTGGCGAATGACGCTCATCGGCACCTTGCCCGGACGAAAACCATTCAGCCGCGCAGTCTGGGCGGCACGCTGCAGACGGGCGTTCACCTCGCTTTCGACCCGCTCGGCCGGTACGCCGATGGTGACGCGGCGCTCGAGGGCGGAAGTCGTCTCGATGGTAACCTGCATGAAGTGTCCTCTATATAAGGGAAAAAGGCCGGCGCCTGGCGGCGACTCGCTGCCCCCACTGCGCGACGTTGATTGATTTGGTGCGAAAGGAGAGACTCGAACTCTCACGGGTTGCCCCACTGGAACCTAAATCCAGCGCGTCTACCAGTTTCGCCACTTTCGCAATTCCGAGCTGGTTCCAGTCCACAACCAGGCACCAGGCCTTTACAAACCGTTGATTCAAAAGTAGTTTTATCCACTTCAACAGTAATGGAAGCCTGGCGGCGGCCGCAGATTGTGCCACAAGCGCGGCGCGCGGTTCAACGTGCGTGAACCGGCGTGGCCAGCAGCGCCACACGCGGCTCGGCGGCCGTATTGCGCAGAGTTCCGCCGTTCCAGGCTGCTGGCAGCAGCACCGCAACATCGGCCCCCAGCGTCTTGCCATCCAGCTGCAGATCCCCGCCAACGCACATCAGCAGCGCATAGGCCGGCGTCGCGTCCAGCAGACGGCTGGCACCCGGCTCCAGCCGCACTCTGTGGACCTCGAAATCATCGAATTCCACAATCCGTTCTTCCAGCCAGCCGCGTCCACTGGCGGTCTGCTCGAACGCCTCCTCGGCAGGCGGTGCTGCGGTCATGATGCGCGCAGCTGCTGCGGTATCCCAGTCGGCCTGGGTCAGCACTTTCTGAGCGAACGAGAGGATCAGGCGCTCGTACACCGGTGTCTGGAACTCGACGGTGCGCACACCGTGCTGCAATGAATGGGGCACCCGGTGGGGCACCTTGACGACGTCCCCGACCTGCAGCGGGCGCAGCGCAGTGAATGACTCCATCGCTTCGCGCAGGTGCTGCTCGCGCTCAGTCAGCTCGGCAGGCAGGCCGGCCAGCCATTGCCGCAGCGTGCTGGCGGCCAGCGGTTCATTGAGGCCGACCCCCGCTGCCAGCCGGCGCTGGTCGAGCAGTTCGTCGATCGCGCGGCGCACCTCGCGATACTTGGCAACCGAAGCCAGGTAGGCGTCGAGAAAAGCCTGCTCGCTGGGATACTGGGCCACGCGCCCGGCATCGAAGCCGAACCTGATGCCCCCCACCCCATCCGGCCAGGCACGACGATCGACGGCGGTTACAACATAGACCTCGCGCTTCTCTTCATGCAGCTCGAAATAGAGATCCCCGAAAACTGGGTCCGGTAAAGGATCAAGAATCTTGAGCAGAATCAGGTCGCGGGACTGCCCGTCCGCCACCCGCCGAGGCGCGGCTGCCAGCAACCAGGGCAGTGGCATGCGGTAAGCGCCGTCTGTCACCGCGGCCTGTCCGCGCCGCTCTACGCCGGTGTACCAGATCTCCTGACCCCACGGCTTGGGAATCCGCACGGGCGCCAGTTCGACCGGCTCGGCAAGCGCCACCCCGCGCACGCCCAGCAGACTGAACCAGGGCTCTGCCTGCGCAATGGCTTCCACGACGCGCGGCTCCGGCTCGAAAACTGCCAGGGCGGTGCGACAGCCGGACGTGGTGGCCTGCAGGTGATAGAGCGCAATCAGCGACTGCTCCGGCTCTCCCTCGAGCCAGTACTGGCGCAGGCGAAACCCGACCGCGAGCCACCGTTCGCCGCCGCCGGCAGCCATCAGCTCGCGCTCTGCCGCATCGAGCACCGCCTCGGGACTGGCGGCACTGATGCGCTGGTAAGTGGTCTTGCTCATGGCTCTCGGTTGCACCTTTTCAGACATCAGTCATTCAGACACCCGGGATCAAAGCGGTAGCCTTCCTGCAGCCACTCGACCACTTCCCGTGCAGCGGGCTCACCCACTGCGCCATACTCCTGGCAGAGCCGGCTCCGCTCTGCTGCAGCGAGCGCGTCGAGGCCGTCGCGCTGAAATCGCTCGGCATCGCGCACGAGCAGCCGCGCCGTAGCCGGGCCGACCAGAGCGGGCAATGCCTCGCGCCACCATTCCTGCAACACGGCAGGAGCAGCATCACTTTCGAGCTGGTAGAGCCGGGCCTGGCTGGCGAGCGCCGGACGCGACAGCAGCGGCTGATTCATCGGGTTGAGCAGATGGCCGCTGCACCACTCTCGCAATGCCTGCGGCCGGCCGGACAGTGGCAGCAGATGCAGGAAACGGCTGATCTTGCGCCCATCATTGACCGGGTAGTTATCCCACAGCAAGGGGCGGCGGCGCAGGGCTGCGCTCACATCGGCGAAGTGGGATGCGGCATAGTGCGTGGAAACCACCTGAGGGCCGGTCCAGAAGACCTCAACCGCTGGCGGCAGACGCTGACCCAGCCGCTCCAGGTAACCGGAGGGCATCGGTCCAAACAACGCTGCCAGCTGCGGATCATCGCTGTACCAGCTGGGACACATCGCGAAGCGGCGGGCGTTGCTCGCGACCATGATGGTCTCGACGATATCGGCCTGCCGGTCGGCCAGCCCCGCCCCCTCCCCCGGCATGTCATCAAACAAAATGGCCAGCCAGTCGAGTTCGAAGGCATTGAGCTGAGCAATGCGGGCCTTGAGAGCGCGGGCATCAGCCGCTCCGAAGCTGGTCTGCATCCCCCACGGGCTGAAGCCCACTCCAAACCGGATGCCAAGCGCTGCTGCCCGGTCGCGCAGTGCACCAAATGCTGCCGCATGGTCATCGGCCCAGGTCTGCCGCCACGCGCGGCGCAGCTGGCGGTCGCTCTTGGGGGCATAGATGTAGCTGTCGAGGCCCCAGCGCGCGAGCTCCGACAGCAGCGCGGTCCGCTCAGCCCACGGCCACGGCCGTCCGTAAAAGCCTTCGATGACGCCAGTGGTAAATACCATCCACAACTCCTCGCGCGGCGGATCAGCTCAGCCCCATGCGCCGCCGGGTGGTCGACGTCGCCTCTGCCAGCCACGGCTGCTCCGGCCAGTAATGCTTAGGGTAGCGACCGCGCATCTCCTTGCGCACCTCGCTGTACGCCGAGCGCCAGAAACCCGGCAGATCAGCGGTACGTTGCAACGGCCGGCCCGCCGGCGAAAGCAGCACCAGCAGCAGTGGCTCACCCTCGAGCTGCGGATGAGTATCAAGGCCGTAGAACTCCGTAAGTCGGGCTGCCAGCTCAGGCCGTCCCCCCTGGTAATCAATGCGGTGCCCCTGCCCTGACGGCAACTGCCAGCGGGCCGGCGCCGCCGTCTCGACCCGCTGCTGCTCTGCGTAGCTGAGACGCGCCCTGAGCAAGGCCAGCCAGTCGACGCTGCCCAGTTCGGAGCGCGCCCGCACTCCCTGCAGCCAGGGCAGCAGCCACTCATCGAGACTCGCCATCAGCGCCTCGGGTGAGCTGTCAGGCAGCGCTTCGCCGCGACTGCGCAGCCAGTTGACCCGGGCCAGCCACTCCGTAGCCGCCGGCGGCAGTGCCAGCCACTCGATCCCATGCTCAGCGATGACCTGACGCCAGATCACCGCAGCCTGCTCTTCCCCCACCGGCACACGGCGCTGTTCGAGTACCACTGCACCCAGCCGTCGCACCTGCTCACCCTCGACCCGCTCCCGCTCGCTGTTCCAGGCGGTCCGAACCTCCTCTGTCGCGCTATCATGGGCAGCCGCAGCCGCTGCCTCGTGACTGACCATGGCTGCCAGCCAGACCCGTGCGCCGTCACGGGCGCCATCGTGCTCCGCCACCACCAGCCACTCACTGCTGGCCAGCGGGTCGCTCGCCGGTACTATCACTTCGAAGCCATCAATGGTCAGAAAGCGCCCCTGTGTGCCCGGCCGGCGCCGCGCCAGCCGGTCGGGATAGGCGGCCAGCAGTAACTCACCGATGGTGATGTCCCGCTCCGCGGCGGCAAATTCCGGATGAGCCTTCGCGCGACTCAGCAGCTGCCGTTGCAGCTGACGAATTCTGCGGAGCAGCGTACCCGGCGCATCTGTCGGTACGCCGCGCTCGTCCTGCAGCAGCCAGGCCAGGCGGGTCTCGATATCGCAGCCAGTCTCGACCGGCAGAAAATCGCCTTCGGCCAGCAGCGCAGCCAATGCCGCGGCCGCGCGACGTCCTGTCGGGGGTGCGGTCAGCAGTAGCCGCCCCAGACGTGGATGCAGTCCCATCGCCGCCATCGCCTTGCCCAGCGGCGTGAGCCAGCCGCGCTGGTCAAACGCCCCCAGTCGCGTGAGCAGCGCCTCTGCCTGACTGCGAGCAGCAGGCGGCAGACTGTCCAGCAGAAACGAATCATCTTTCGCACCCCACGCGGCCAGCTCCAGCAGCACCGGCGCTGCGTCCACTTCAGTGAGCTCGGGCAGTTCATGTTCCGGCAACCGCCCCTGTTGCTCGCGGCTCCAGAGGCGGATGCAGCGTCCCGGCCCCAGGCGGCCAGCGCGGCCCGCCCGCTGCTCTGCCGACGCGCGGGAAACCCAGCCCTCAATCAGCTGGTTCATGCCACGACGTGGATCATATGAGGGACGCCGGACCCGGCCACTGTCGATCACTACATCGACACCTTCAATGGTGAGGCTGGTCTCGGCAATATTGGTCGCCAGCACAACCATCTGCTCTCCATCTGCCAGCGGCGCCAGCGCGCGCTCCTGCTCCTGGGGCATGACGTTGGAGTGCAGGCGCGTCACTGTGACCGGCAGTTGCTCCAGTACGCTGGCAGCGCGCCGGATGGCGCTCCAGCCGGGCAGGAACACCAGCACCTTGCGCGCGCCCTGCGCCAGCGCGGCTGTAATCTGGTCACGCAGATGATAGTGAAGAGCCGCCCGGGACGGCACGGGCGCATAACTGACCGTGACTGGCCAGGCACGGCCGCCAGCGGTGATCAGCGGCGCCTCGAACCACTCCCGAAACCGGCCCTGCGGCAACGTGGCAGACATCACTGCGATACCCAGTGGCTGCTCGTCACGCCAGTCGCGCTGGCTCTCCAGCGCAAATGCCAGCCCCAGATCTGCCTGCCAGTTGCGCTCGTGAAACTCATCGAACAGTACCCAGCCAATGCCGGCAAGCAGTGGATCGTTCTGGATGGTGCGGAGGAAAATGCCTTCCGTTACAACTTCCAGCACCGTATTGGCAGATACCTGCTTTTCAAAGCGAGTTCGCAATCCGACGCGCTCGCCCAGCGGGCCACCGGCACAGCGTGCGAGATAGCGCGCAATGCCGGCGGCAGCCACGCGCCTTGGCTGGACCAGCACAATGCGGCGATCCCGGGTCGCGCCCTGCGCCATCAGCCAGAGCGGAAACCGGGTACTTTTACCGCTCCCCGGCGGCGCCTCCAGCAGCACCCTGCCGGCTCCAGCAAGCGCCTCACCCAGCCGGGGGAGGACCTCATCAACAGGCAGCGTCATCAGTGCAGATGCGTCAGGCGACTCGGAACAAGCGATCGAAATTGGCTGAAGTAACCTCTGCAACCTCTTCTAAAGAAAGGCCTTTCAGCTCCGCAACGCAGGCTGCTACTTCACGTGTGAACCGGGGTTCGTTCTTTTTACCGCGGTGCGGCACCGGTGCCAGGAAAGGAGCGTCGGTCTCCACCAGCAGCCGATCGAGCGGCATCCGCCGCACGACTTCGCGCAGCGGCTCGGCATTGCGGAAGGTGATGATGCCGGAAAACGAAACGTAGAAGCCGAGCTCCAGGGCAGCCTCGGCCATTTCCCAGGTCTCGGTGAAGCAGTGCAGCACGCCCGCTACAGCAGGATCGACTTCCTCTCGCAGGATGGCGAGCGTGTCTTCACGCGCTTCCCGCGTATGCACCACCACCGGTTTGCGCAGCGTCTTGCTGGCTCGCAGATGAGCACGGAAGCTGGCCTGCTGCTCTGCCGCGCGTTCGCGGCTGTAATGGTAGTCAAGACCGGTCTCCCCCAGCGCGATCACTTCCGGCCGATCGGCAAGCGCTATCAGCGTCTCTGCGGTTTCCACCTCGTCGGCGATATCACAGGGATGGATGCCGACTGACGCATAGACCCCTTCATGCGCGCGCGCGATCTGACAGACCGTCTCAGCATTACCGCGTTCGATGCCGATGCAGAGCATTCGCGTCACACCCGCCGCATGCGCGGCCTGTAGCGCCGCGCCGAGATCACCGTCATAGGGCGTCAGGTCAAGGCGGTCGAGATGACAGTGGGAATCTACCAGCATGAGAATCCTCTGGACGTTTGCAAACGGACAACGGCCCACTGACCGGCAGCGGGCTCCGGGGCGCAGAGGATACTACAAGGTGTGGGTGGGCCGGTCAGAATCGAGGGCGCCGGCCAGGTAGGCCTCGATCTTCTTGTTGGCGGTATCGTCCTGACCATTGAACTGGACGCCAATACCAGCAGCGCGATTGCCCTGGGCCCGCTTGGGAGTCACCCATACCACGCGCCCGGCCACCGGCAGCTTTTCCGGTTCATCCATCAGGTTGAGCAACATGAATACTTCATCGCCAATGCGATAGGGCTTGCTGGTCGGGATGAACAGGCCGCCATGCTCCAGAAACGGCATATAGGCTGCGTAAAGCACCGCCTTGTCCTTGATCGTCAAAGAGAGGATACCGTTGCGGGCGCCTTGCTGAGGGTTAGCCATATTCATATCTAAATCAAGCCTCTGGCGAATCACCCTGAGATTCTTGATGAAAAGTGCCTGTCAGCACTCTCTCAGGCGTTCGATTGCCTAATCATAGACGCCTTTCGGAAAACGACCAACGCGTCATGTGTACTGGTTGGCAAGATACTCAATGAGTCGTCAGGTGCAGCAGCAGGGCCTCAAGGGCGAGCTGGCGATTGGGATTGGAACCGCTGCGCTGCAACGTGAGCAGTCGCTGCACCTCATCGAGAAGCGCGAACAGACGGGCGGGAGGCAGCGTGGCGAGCCGCCGATTCAGCAAAGCGAGATTGCCACCCAGCGCGCATCGAACAGCATCGCTCAGACGGGCACTGAGCCAGCTCAGCAGCGGCTCGAATTCCGCATCCTTCCAGCGCTGGGCCAGCGCCAGTGGCGACAGTCGCCCCTCCAGCAGCTCATCCAGTTCCCGGCTGCGCTCCTGGCAGCGCGCCAGTGCATCCCCTTCGAGCAGCGCCCTGGCAGCCATGGGCCGCCCGCCCGTCTCGGCCATTAGCTGATCGAGCTCCGCCTCATCTGAAGCCAGCGGTGCCAGCCACGCGCGCGTATCAGCGGCGGCGGGCACTGGAAAATCAAGCCGCTGGCAACGCGAACGGATGGTCGGCAGCAGACGGCCCGGCGCATCGCTGACCAGCAGCAAAAGTGTGCCGCCGGAAGGCTCCTCCAGCGTTTTCAGAACGGCGTTTGCCGCATGGCGGTTAAGCGCTTCCGCTGGCTCGATGACGACCACCTGCCGCTCCCCTCGCTGGCCGGTCTGGGCCGCAAATTCGACGATCTGCCGTACCTGGTCGATCCGGATCGCTTTGCCGCGCTCTTCCGGTGCCACCCACAGCCAGTCGGGATGATTGCCAACGGCCAGCAGCTGGCAGGCACGGCAGCTGCCACAGGCGGTCAGTGCGCCCTGTTCTGGCGACTGGCAGAGCAGCGCGACACTCAGCGCCTGGGCAAAGCGGCGCTTGCCGATGCCGGCCGGACCGCCCAGCAGCAACGCATGTGGCAGCTGTTGTCGCTGACGCTGCTGCAGCAGGCGCTCCCACTGTGACTGCTGCCAGGGCAGCGGCACGCGCATGGTCGGCAGATCGAAATCGGTCATGCGCACGCTTCCAGCCAGGCCATAACGGCCGTTCGCAGCTGCTGCTGAACCGCGTCGAGCGGCTGGGCCGCATCGATGACACGAAACCGTGCTGGCGCTGCGGCGGCGCGCTGCAAATAGGTGGCGCGTACCCGTTCGAAGAAGGCGTCCGCCTCGCGTTCGAACCGGTCGCGCTCGCCGCGCCGGGCAACCCGCGCAGCGCCTACTGACACTGGCGCATCCAGCAGAATGGTCAGATCCGGCTGCAGGTCGCCATGCACCAGCTGTTCGAGCAGCGCGATGTGGTTGCGGTCGAGCTGACGCCCGCCCGCCTGATAAGCATAGGTAGCATCGGTAAAGCGGTCACACAATACCCAGCAGCCGCGCGCCAGCGCCGGTCGGATGATCTGTTGCAGATGCTGCGCGCGCGCGGCAAATACCAGCAGCAGCTCGGCCAGCTCATCCAGCGGCTCTTCGCTTCGCTGCAACAGCAGTGCACGGATCTGTTCAGCCAGCGGGGTGCCACCGGGCTCGCGCGTCACCACCAGCTCATGGCCGGCAGCGCGCAGCAATTGTTCGAGGTAGCTCAGGTTGGTCGATTTGCCGACCCCTTCGCCACCCTCAAGGGTGATCAGTTTCCCGCGCATTACTTTGCTCCTTGCACCGGCGCAGGACTGGAGCGATAGTCGCTCCGCCGCTGCCGGACCTGATATTCCTGCACCGCCCTCTCGTGCTCGCGCAGCGTGGACGAAAAGTGGTGCGAGCCATCCCCCCGCGCTACGAAAAACAGGGCGTCGCCAGCGCTCGGATTGAGCGCGGCGCGGATGGCCGCGCGCCCCGCCAGTGCAATTGGTGTGGGCGGCAGGCCGCGATGAATGTAGGTATTGTAGGGATTTGCTGCATCGCGCAGATGCGAGCGGCGCAGATTGCCGTCAAACGCATCGCCCAGTCCGTAAATGATGGTCGGGTCGGTTTGCAGCAGCATCCCGCGCTGCAGGCGCCGCACAAACACACCTGCTATGTCGCCGCGTTCCGATGGTACTCCGGTTTCCCGTTCGATGATCGATGCCATGATCAGCGCCTCGTATGGCGTCTCATAGGGCAGCCCGGCTGCCCGCTGCTCCCACTCCTCAGCCAGCACCTCCTGCAGACGGTGATAAGCCCAGACCAGAATGTCGCGGTCGGAGGTTGCACCGGAAAAAACATACGTATCCGGGAAGAACAGTCCTTCCGGGTTGCGGCCCGGCTCGGCATCAATGCCCAGCGCATGCAGCAGTTCACTCTGCGCCACATCCCCGAGCTCGTGACGCAGGCGCGGAGCGTTCGCCAGCGCGACACGCGCCTGGGTGACGGTCCAGCCCTCAACCAGCGTCACGGCGTGGAGCCGCACCTTGCCAGCTTCCAGCATTGCCACCAGTTCGCGCGCGGTGGTGCCAGGGCCCAGCAGATATTCGCCGGCGTGAATATGAGCGCCACGATCATGAACACGCAGCCAGACCCGCAGCCAGAAGGGATTCTCCAGCCGGCCTTCTGCGGCCAGTCGCCCCAGCACCTGACGCAGCGAGCTGCCCCGCGGTACATCGAGTTCAAGCGGCTCCGTCAGCAACAGCGGCTGCCCGGCAGCACGCTCAACTGCGTTGGCGCCCCACCACACAACACCCGCTGCCGACAGTCCCACTACCAGCAGCAGGACCCGCCACAGGCTAGACATGACCCAGTGTCTCCATCTCGCAAAGCTGCCGTTGCAGGCGCTGCGTCACCTGCTGCGTCGCCAGCGCACGTCCGTCAATGGCAGCCACCGGGAGGATGCCACGCAGACTGCTGGTCAGAAACAGCTCGTCAGCCTGATCGAGCATCGCTGCCGGCAGCTCGGCTTCCTGAACGGTGAATCCAGCCGCTGGTGCCACCCGTTCGATCACCAGCCGGCGTAACACGCCGGCGACACCGCACTGATCGAGCCGGGGTGTCAGCAGATGGCCGCCGCTGACAATGAAGACATTGCTTGAGACGCCATCCACCAGCAGCCCGTCCGTGTCAAACATTAGCCCATCGGCAATCGCCGGGTCGCGCCATTCGGCACGTGCCAGCACCTGCTCAAGCCGGTTGAGATGTTTGAGGCCAGCGAGGGCCGGCTGCCTTGCCAGCCGCTGGCGGCAGGTAATGACCGCCACCGGCGCAGCCGGCGTGAATGCGAGTGAACCCGGATCAGGGAACCATTGCAGCACGCAATCGGCCCCCGCCTGGTCATGACTGGCATAGCCGCGGCCGGTGGCGCCGCGGGTAATAATCAGCTTGAGCACGCCGTCGCCCGCCATAACGTGCCGTGCCGGCGCCAGCGGATCGGCCGGCATGGCAATACCCAGTCGCTGGCAGCCGAGGGTGAGCCGGTCGAGATGGTAGGAAAGCAGCCGGGGGCGACTGTCGATGACGGCGATGGTCTCGAACAGACCATCGCCATAGGCGAGACCGCGATTGTCGGCCGGGACGCTGTTCGCAGGCTGGCCGTTGAACCAGGTGCGGGCCGGCATGGAGATCAGATTGTACTGAACAGCAGACTGCCATTGGTGCCGCCAAAGCCGAACGAGTTGTTCAGCGCATGGCGGATGGGACGCTGCTGAGCCTGGTGCGGCACATAGTTCAGGTCACACCCCTCTCCCGGCTCGTCGAGATTGATGGTCGGCGGGGCCACCTGATCGCGCAGTGCAAGGATCGCAAAGATCGACTCCACTGCACCAGCGGCGCCCAGCAGGTGACCAATCATCGACTTGGTTGAGCTGACCGCCACCTTATCCGCCGCTGCCCCCATCAGCGAGCGGATGGCAATGCTTTCAGCGACATCGCCAGCCGGCGTCGAGGTACCATGGGCATTGATGTAGTCAATCTGGTCGCCCGCGATGCCGGCATCCTGCAATGCATTACGCATTGCAGCCAGCGCGCCGCGCCCGTCAGCAGGCGGCAGCGTGATGTGGTGAGCATCGCCGCTCATGCCAAATCCGCTCACTTCCGCATAAATGTGCGCGCCGCGACGGCGGGCATGCTCATACTCTTCGAGCACGACCACACCGGCTCCGTCACCCAACACAAAGCCGTCGCGGTCCTTGTCCCACGGACGGCTCGCCCCCTGCGGATCGTCATTGCGCGTCGAGAGCGCGCGCGCAGCACCAAACCCGCCCAGACCCACCGGTGTCGATGCCATCTCGGCACCGCCTGCCAGCATCACATCAGCGTCGCCGTACTGAATGAGACGTGCAGCCAGTCCGATACAGTGCGTGCCTGTTGTGCAAGCAGTAGTCAGGGCGAGGTTGGGCCCTTGCAGACCGTAACGGATGGAAAGATTGCCGGCCACCATGTTGGTAATGGCACCTGGCACAAAAAAAGGTGAAACGCGACGGGGGCCACTCGTCTGAATGATGTCGTGGCATTTTTCGATCTGATTGAGGCCGCCGATACCGGAGCCAATCGCAGCTCCGATCCGATGTGCGTTGCTCTCATCGACTTCAAGGCCGGAATCGCGCATGGCCTGGATACCGGCCACCATGCCGTACTGCATGAAGAGGTCCATTTTGCGGGCCTCTTTTGCTTCCATGTAAGGAGTAACGTCGAAGTTCTTGATGCCGGCACCGAAGCGCGTTGCATAGGCTGAAACGTCGAATGTGTCGATGGGCCCAACACCGCTGACACCGGCAACGATGTTCTGCCAGCTGGTTTCGACATCATTGCCTACTGGCGAGACCATACCCAGCCCCGTCACTACTACGCGCCTCTTGGACACGACTCCTCCTAACCGCCTGATGCACAGGCGCCCTACCCTTGCCAGATAAGGCGCAGTCGCCCCTGCACCATGGCGAGGGACGAACAGTAGCCGCAAAAAATAAAAGCCGCTCTACGGATAGAAACGGCTTTTACGAATAAGATCAACAAGGCGGCAACATCGCCGCACGCGTCTTACTGAACGTGATTCTTGATGTAATCAATCGCGAGCTGAACGGTCGTGATTTGCTCAGCTTCCTCATCGGGAATTTCAGTCTCAAATTCCTCTTCCAAAGCCATCACCAGTTCGACGGTGTCAAGGGAGTCGGCACCGAGATCTTCGACGAAAGAAGCGGACGGCTGAACATCCTCCTCTTTAACGCCCAGCTGCTCAGCGACGATTTTCTTGACGCGTTCTTCGATGCTGCTCATGGTTTTTATCGGCTCCTAAAAGGTTCAAAAACGGTTCGGCGGCATTTAAAAATCCCGCCCTGTCAGGTGGGGCCGCCGCTACCGATGGCAACGTCCCATATATCTGCGGCGGGCGTGTCGGGCGGCATTTTACCTGTTTTTACAGATGATGTAATCCGTTTCGGGAAAATAACCGCGACCGTTGTCAAAAGTTTGCTGGAACAGCAACTTATGACATGTACATCCCGCCATTCACGTGCAGTGTTTCACCCGTGATATAAGCTGCCGCATCGCTGGCAAGAAATGCCACCGCCGCAGCAATTTCTTCGGGGCCACCCAGCCGCGCCAGCGGAATCTCAGCCAGTAATGCCTCGCGCTGGCTCTCCGGCAGCTCCCGGGTCATGTCAGTGTCGATGAAGCCCGGTGCCACGCAGTTGACCGTGATCGCTCGCGAGCCGAGTTCACGCGCCAGTGCCCGTGCAAAGCCCTCGGCGCCAGCCTTGCTCGCCGCGTAGTTGGCCTGTCCGGCATTGCCCATCGAGCCGACCACGGAACTGATATTGATCACCCGCCCCCACCGTGCTCGGGTCATGCCTTTGATGCAGGCTTTAGTGACGCGATAGAGCGCATTGAGGTTGGTATCGACCACACTGCTCCACTCCTCTTCTTTCATGCGCATGAAGAGATTGTCACGGGTGATCCCGGCGTTGTTGACCAGGATCAGAGGAGCACCAAACTGGTCACTGATAGCTTTGACTGTCGCTTCGACGGCGGCAGCATCGGTCACATCAAGCACCATGCCGGTACCGCTGATGCCGAGTTCTTTAAGATAAGCAGAGATCGCTTCGGCGCCCTTCGCGGAGGTAGCGGTACCGACCACGATATTGCCCTGGCGCCCCAGCTCTTCTGCTACCGCCCGACCGATCCCTCTGCTGGCACCAGTCACCAGTGCCACGCGTGCATTACTCATTGCAAATCTCCTTACAGCGATGCCAGTGCCTGCTCCAGGCCGGCCTCATCTTCGATGCTCAGACAGGTGAGCGATTTATCGATGCGCTTGTTCAGTCCGCTGAGTACTTTGCCAGGCCCGCATTCGACGGTAGTGGTCACTCCCTGAGTCACCATGTACTCCACACAGCTGGTCCATTTCACGGCACTGAAAATCTGCTCGAAAAGCAGCTCCCGGATGCGTTGCGGATCGCTCTCGGTCCGGCCATGGACGTTATGAACGACCGGAATTTGCGGGGCATTGAATGAGATGGCTGCCATCGCATCGCGCAGCTTGTCGCCAGCGGGGCGCATCAGCGAGGTATGGAATGGCGCACTCACCGGCAGCAGCATGGCACGTCTGGCGCCAGCTTCTTTACATGCTTCGGCGGCACGCTCGACGGCTGCGGTCGTGCCCGCGATAACCACCTGTCCCGGCGAGTTGAAGTTGACGGCCTCCACCACATCGTTGCCACTGCTGTGAGCAGCGCAGATGTCGATGATCCTGGCGTCGTCGAGGCCAAGCACGGCGGCCATGGTCCCCTGACCCACGGGCACTGCCGTCTGCATGAACTGACCGCGACTGCGGACCAGTTGCACCGCATCGGCAAAACCGATTACGCCGCTGCATACCAGTGCGGAAAATTCGCCCAGGCTGTGGCCTGCGAGCAGCGATGGCGTCGCTCCTCCCTGCTGCTGCCAGACCCGCCACAGCGCCACACTGGCCGCCAGCAACAACGGCTGAGTTTTTTCGGTGAGGTTAAGTGCTTCCTGCGGACCTTCCTGCGCCAGCTGCCACAGATCGTAGCCGAGCGCGTCCGAGGCTTCGGCGAAGGTCTCACCAATAATCGCGAAGCGAGCGGCCAGGCCGCCCAGCATGCCGACCTTCTGCGAGCCCTGGCCTGGGAATACCAGTGCCAATCGTGCATCTGCCATTACTTACTCTCCGGTTGTTCTGAACGATCCCCGTCGTCCATCCATTGAGGAAAATGCTAAAGCGTTTAGTGCGAAGCCGCTGCGCTATGCGCAAGCTCTGCCGCGATAGCGGCCGGCAATTTGCGCCGGACGGCGGCAACGGCATAGGTGATGGCGTTGGCGAAGCTCTCTGCACTGCTGTGTCCGTGACTCTTGACCACCACACCATCGAGGCCGAGCAGCATCGCGCCGTTGTAGCGCTGCGGGTCGAACTCGCTGAGCAGAGGCTGCAATAGCGGCTGCGCCAGCAGCAATCCGAGCCGGCGCCAGGGATGCTGCTTCACAAAGGCGCCCAGGCGTTTGCGCATGAAGCGCGCGGTGCCCTCGGCACTCTTGAGCGCGATATTGCCGCTGAAGCCATCGGTGACCACAACGTTGGCACGTCCCTCGAACAGGCCATCGCCTTCCACGAAACCGACATAGGCCGGCCCCAGGGTCGCCGCGAGCAACTCAGCGGCCTGCTGAACCCGCTCGGTGCCCTTGCCCAGCTCCGTGCCCACGTTGAGAACAGCTACCCGGGGGTGCTCGATACTGTCACACACCCTCGCCAGTACCGAGCCCATCTGGGCGAACTGCAGCAACTGCTGCGCGGAAGCCTCGACATTGGCGCCAAGATCGAGCACATAGCTGAAACCGTTCAGCGTCGGCCACGGCGCACAGAATGCAGGCCGGTCAATGCCCGGCAACCGCGTCAGAGTGGTCACCCCCAGCGCCAGCAGCGCGCCGGTATTGCCGGCACTCACCACCCCGCCCACTGCTCCGTCACGCAACAGCTGCAGCGCCACAGCCATGGACGAGCGCCGCCGGGAGCGTGCGGCTTTTGACGCCTTCTCATCCATGCCGATCGCCTGCTCCGCTCCTACCAGACGCACCCGGGGATGATCCTGAGGCAACAGGGGATCACGGCGCAGCGCTTCGAGATCGCCGACCAGAACGAGATTCAGATCAGAGTGACGGGAGAGAGTTGCGACAACAGCAGGAAGGGTGACGCGGAGACCGAGGTCTCCGCCCATCATGTCAATGGCAATGCAAAGAGAGCCAGACAACAGGAACTTATTCGTCGTCGCCCGTCTGGATCACTTTGCGGCCGCGGTAGAAGCCATCCGCGGTAACGTGGTGGCGGCGGTGGGTTTCTCCGCTGGTCGGATCGACGGACAGGGTGGGACCGGTCAGCGCATCGTGCGAACGGCGCATGTCGCGACGCGAACGCGTCTTCCGGTTTTGCTGAACTGCCATGGTAATGCTCCTCGACTGCAGTTAGTGGCCGGACTTGAGACGTTCCAGCACTGTAAATGGGTTCTCTTTGCGCTCTGTCTGCGCCTGGTACTGCTCATCCCCGGCCGCTGGTTCCAGCATGCCAGCACAGTCCTCGCGTTCGTGATAGCTCACGAACGGCAGACTCACGATCAATTCATCTTCCAGCAGCGGCCGCAGGTCTTCCGGTTCGTCACCGGCGATGTGCGGATCCAGCGCCCGCGGTACGCAGGCGGCCTCGGCATCCGACCAGACCAGAGCAACACTGAACTCGGTGTCCAGCACCAGCGGCATTGGCCCGAGACAGCGCTGGCAAAGCACGCTCACTTCGGCATGCAACTCACCGTCGATGCGTTTGATGCCCGCCTCATCGACGTAAAAGCGCAGCTCGATATCCACCACGCCGCTATCGCTCTCGAGCATATCAGTGAAGCGCGCAAAGCTCTTCAAGGGCTCCTGAGCAGAAATTTCCGTCCCCGCAGCGATCAGGCGACGGACATCAACCTGACGTGGCAGCGGGTCGTTCGACCGGGCCATGTAGCGCCTCTCAAGTAGCCAGCCGCCGGAAGGCCGCGTATTCACCAGCGCTACCGGCGGCTTGTGCAAGCGGTGCCCTGACTACCGCGACGCTTTCCAAAACAGCGCCGATTGCCGCAGCAACGCGACCGCTATACATTTAGGCGCGCAATCATAGGGCCGCCCCCCCGAGCTGTCAAAAGTTATTGACTGCGCGCAGTCAGGCGACCCCCTGTCCAGCCACAGCCCGGAACCTCATGACACCCTTGCCTCCGCTTCTGCTTGCCTCAGGCTCCCCTTATCGTCGTGCGCTGCTGGAACGTCTTGAGCTCCCGTTCAGCTGGGCCAGCCCGGCCGTAGACGAAACACCACTGCCAGATGAAACGCCGGCGGAGCTGGCAGGCCGGCTGGCCAGAGCCAAGGCGCTAGCGCTGAGTGACCGCTATGCCGACCACCTCATTATCGGCAGTGACCAGGCGGCTGCACTCGACGGCTGCATGCTGAGCAAGCCGGGCACGTTCGAAGCGGCGCAGGCACAGCTGCGCGCTGCCAGCGGCCGGATGGTCACCTTTTATACCGGCCTTTGCCTGTACGACCCGCGCGGCGATCGCGCCAGCACCGTGGTGGAGCCGTTCACTGTGCATTTCCGGCAGCTGCAGCCGGATGAGATCGATCGCTACCTGCAAAGGGAGCAGCCGTTCGACTGTGCCGGCAGCTTCAAGGCGGAAGGGCTCGGCATCACGCTGTTCGAACGTCTCTCTGG
>JAJUJZ010000075.1 GCA_029265075.1 Gammaproteobacteria bacterium
CCACGCCAGCTGGGTGGGCTCGCCAAGACGGAAGGCGGCGCGCAGCTGAGTGTAGAACCCACGGTTGGCGATGAACTCGTTGGAGTCGATCACCGTGGCATCAATTTCCCCTGCATCCAGTGCATCCAGCAGGTCGATCGTTTCCACGTCCTCCGCTTCGGTCCACGTCAGTTCCGGATGGTCAGCCTGCAGCGAGCGGAGCACTTCGGCGTGGCCAGTATTGGCCATGATGTGCAGGCGCCTGCCGATCAGGTCGACTGTGGAGAGAGGCAGCGGCGGTTCATTACGCACCACCACCAGATGTTCGACATCGAGGTAGGGCGGGGCAAACGCGAGGAATTCCTTGCGCTGGGGTGTGATAGCGAGCCCAGCTGCCACCAGATCGACATGGCCCCGCTGCAGCGCGCCGAACGCCTCTTCCAGGCTGACTTCGGTGCGAACCCGCAGCTCGACCCCGAGATGACGGGCAAAGCGGGCCGCCAGCTCGTATTCGAAGCCGGTCGGGCCGGTCCGGTCCTCGTAGTAGGTGGTGGGGCCGTTGCGGGTAATGACATGCAGCTCGCCGCGCTGGCGGATGGCGTCCAGACGATCGGGCGTGTCGCAGCCGGTTACCAGCAGCGTAACCAGCAGCGTGGCGGCAAGAAGTAACAGACGAGAGCTCATGCGGCGGATTTTAGCTGGAATGCACGCGAACTGCGCTCTCCTGACGGTTGGTGATAATCGTTTGTGTGCAATCGGGTCGTGTGGGCTTCCCAGGGGGCCGCTCAGGCGACAAACCCGAACGGAACAGCGCACCCGATCCCGTCAGATTCCTCCAGTCAGGCCCGGTTGCGGCGGGGTCACGCTCAGGCACGCCGGGGAGCTGCTGCTCATGACACTCCGCCAGTGCCATGCGACCTGTGAGCAGTCCCCCGAGCTCGACTGGCACGGCTTGAGCACACCGTTTCTCCGCCGGCAATGCGCGGCGCGGATCACGATGCCGGACGCGCTGCTGCCTCCACCTCCCTCAGTGCAGCGAGTGCGGCATCGGAGGGAGTGACTGCCCGCCGGCGAGCGTCCGGGCCGGGGAACAGCTCCCAGTAACGCGTCTGCTGCGGGTATTTGCCCAGCACTTCGTGCAGCTCTTCCAGTGACCACGGCTGCTCATCGTTGGTGAAATGGTGCTCCGCGGTCCAGCCCTGCAGGACAAAGATATCGTCACCTTCGGCGCCCAGCAGATGGCCGGTGAGCCGGCACTGCGGTGAGGCGAGATAGACGATCAGCGGTGCTACATACTGCGGTGCATGCTGATCGAAGGAGCCATCAGTCGGTGGCGCCACCAGGTGCTCGATCGGGGTTCCTTCGGTGAGCCGGGTGCGTGCCATCGGCGCCACCGCGTTGACGCGCACTCCCAGCGCGGCCAGCTCTTCTGCACTCGACAGGGTCAGAGCGATCACTGCCGCCTTGGCGGCGCAGTAGGCGGCAATGCCGGCAATCGGATTGGCACCGGCGGGAGAAGAGATATTAACGATGGCGCGGCCCGGCTGCGGTCCCCGGTCGCGCCAGTAGCGCGCCGCCCAGTGGGTGAGGGCGGCACTGCCACCAAGATTTACCGCCAGCACGGCGTTCCACGTGGCCTCACTGGTCTCCAGGATGGTCGCCGACTCGCTGAGACCGGCGTTGTTGACCACGATGTGCAGATCGCCGAACTGATCGAGTGCCGCCTGAACAATCGCCTGCGCGCCGTCCCAGGTGGCAACCGAGCCGTGGCAGGGCGCGGCGCGGCCGCCGCGGGCGACGATCTCGGCGGCCACCTGCTCAGCCACGGTCTGCTGCTGGCCGGGATCGCGCTCGTCCGGCAGGTCGCACACCAGCACGCTGGAACCGGCAGCAGCCAGCGCCAGGGCGTATTCGCGGCCGAGGCCCCGGCCGCCGCCGGTAACGATAGAAACTTTGCCCGAAAGTGACATCTGTTTGCTCCTCATTCGTTCTTTTCGTTTTTCATTGCTGAGTCTTGGCGCTTCGGCCCGGGACTATTGCACAGTGTAACGATCGTTTCGATCAACCGACCATCCGCACCGCTGCAACTCCGCAGTCCGCACAGCGATGACATTTTACTTGAGCATGGGAATCAATCTCATTTAAAGTAGCGGCTCTGCGCCTCGTCCGGACGAATGGCCGCTGCATGGAGAGCCGGGACAATCTCATGAAAAACCGTCGACTGTGGTTCCTTGTTCATGGCTGGTTCTCACTCCCTGTCTGGCTGCTGTTCTGCTTTATCTGCCTGACCGGCACCATTGCCGTGTTCAGCCATGAGCTGACGTGGCTGACTAATCCTGCCGCCCGCGCCGTCAACCCCCACAATCTTCCTGCGCGGCCCCTGCACGAGCTGATCGGTGTGGTCGAGCAGACCGTGGAGGGGGCGGACGTCAGCTTTGCGCTGCAGTTCGAGCCTTACATGGTCACGGCGGTCTACTTTTCCAGCCCGTCGATTCCGCAGGCGATCGCCTACGTCAATCCCTATACGGCTGAGATTCAGATGGTCAATCAGGGGCTGACCTTCATTGACTTCATGCGTTCCCTGCACAGCTGGTTACTGTTTCCCTGGCAGCACAGTTACAGCTGGGGCTATTACCTCGTCAGCGCCATGTCGGTGGTGGTGCTGGGCGGCGCCATCACGGGGCTGGTGATCTATAAGCGTTTCTGGCGGGCGCTGTGGCGACCGACCATCCGCTTCAATCGCGGTGCGCGCACCCTGCTGGGCGATCTGCATCGCACCACGGGCGTCTGGTCCCTCTGGTTTCTGCTCATCATGGGGCTGACTGGCCTCTGGTATCTGGCGCAGGCGCTGATGTGGCACCACGAGATCGAAATTGCACCGGAGATAACGCCGCTGGCGGCCGAGCGTGTCCCGTTGCTCCCGGAGGGCGCCGGGTTGCCGACGCCAATCACCTTCAGTTCGGCCCAGGCGACGGCTGAGGGTATGCTGCCGGGAGTACGGCTGCACTGGGCGCAGGCACCCGAACACAACCGCGACTATTACACCTTCGCCGGCAGCGGCGGTGAGGTCTTCTTTGATAACTATGCTCACCGCGTCAAAGTCGATCCCTGGACTGGCGCTGTCGCCAGCGTCGTTACGCCGGCCAGCATGGCTCCACTGCAGGCGGTCTCACACATCGCTGATCCGCTGCACTACGGCACACTGGCCGGGCTCTGGACCAAGGTGCTCTGGTTTCTGTCTGGCGTGATGCTGAGCGGCATGTCGATCACCGGCTTTCTGATCTGGAGCAAACGAACATTCCGGGAGGTGCGTGGGGTAGCTGCAGCGCCGTCGGCTGCCGCCGCCGTACCGAACTGGAAGTCCGCACAGGAGCGAGGTGCGACATGACACCGATCCCTTCACTGTGGCAGCGCTACAAATACTGGCTGAGTGCGTTGCTCCTGCTGCCGACGGTGTGGTTCACCTGGCAGGCGTTCAACCCATCCTTTCCGCCGAGCTGGGAGCAGCAGGCTGTGGGCCCGTTTACGGTGACACTGACGCCGCTCAGCAACGCGCGACCGTATCCGTATGGTGATGGCTATATGAAGGACTTCGCCGTGACCTTCTGCGACGGCTGCTGGTCACGGATTCGCAGTGCTCACCTGGCGGCAGGCAGGGCGCCCGCTGAACTGTCGGCCGAGCTGGATGGCCTGCTCCACGGCGGCAGGCATATCCAGCATGTTCACGCACCCTTCCCGCGTCAGCCGGCTGCGGGCGACCGGCTCTGGCTGACTGTCGAGGACTGGCAGGGCCGGCGCTATTACGCGGCCTGGCTGCCGGACGGACGCGTTGCCCTGCCCGGCGAGGCGTTAACCGCCGCCTTTTCGCAAGAGCCTGCACATTAAAACCTGCTAACCCCGCGCATCCGCAGTCGATGCTAAGCTCACGGGCGATACGATGCGGCGACGCATTGTTCTCTGGCAGGAGCTTCCATATTGTCTCTTTCAGCGACGACAGACGCCGCAGCGGCTCCGTTTTCCCTGCGTCCACTGCTGCTGTCCAATTTTGGCTGCATGATGGCGATGATGGCATTTGTTGCTGTCATCGGCCCGCTGGTGCGGGTGCTGGGTCTGCAGGAATGGCAGGCAGGCGCCACCGTGACCATTTCCGGCGTGCTCTGGATGGCGCTCGCCACCTTCTGGGGCCGCGCCAGTGACCGTCTCGGCCGCCGCACCATCCTGCTGATCGGGGTGGGCGGTTTCGCGTTTTTCTATCTGGTACTGGCGCTGTTCATCGATTATGCGCTGCTGGCGAAGCCGGGTGTGCTGATCGCCTTTGCCGGACTGATGTTCTGCCGCGCCGGCATGGGGGCGTTCTTCGCCGGAGTGCCGGGCACGGCCAATGCGCTGGTCGCCGATCATGTCGAACCGTCCCGGCGTGCCGGTGCCATGGCCACGGTGGGTGCCTCGATGGCCTGCGGCGTGGTGCTGGGACCCGCGGTGGCAGCGATGATGGTCGGCAAGAGCCTGAGCCTGCCGCTCTATGCCACGGCCGTGCTGCCGTTGCTGGCTTTTCTGTTGCTGTTTTTCGGGCTGCCGAAGAGCGAGCGGCGCGTTGCCAGCGCAGTGGAGCCTGTGCGGCTGAATGACGCCCGCATCCGGCGCCCGATGGTGGTCGCATTCGCGACCATGTTCTGCATGGCCACCACCCAGATCGTGATCGGCTTCTATGCACTCGACCGGCTCGGCCTGCCGCCCGGCGAAGCCGCGCGGGCGGCAGGCGTCGCGCTGGCGCTGGTGGGGATAGCACTGGTGGTGTCGCAGACAATGATGCGCTATATCGCCTGGCGGCCGGAACGGCTGATCCTGATCGGAGCACTGGTGAGTGCGCTCGGTTTTGGCTGCGCGCTGCTGGCTACCTCAGCGCCGGTGTTATGGAGCGGGTATTTTATCGGTGCAGCCGGCATGGGCTGGATTTTTCCTTCCTTTTCGGCGCTGACTGCGAATGCCGTCGAAGCGGGCGAGCAGGGCGCGGCCGCTGGCGCGGTCGCCTCTGCTCAGGGTTTCGGCAATGTCGTCGGCCCGATGGCGGCCACACTGCTCTACGATCTTTCCCCGCAGCTGCCGTACGGGCTGGTGGCGCTGTTGCTGGTGTTCGTGGCGCTGATGATGTGGCGCGGGCCGGCATAAGGGCCGTTATTCGCCTGCCGCCGTGCGCCGCTGCGTGGAGAGACCGGTAGCGGTGGGCGCGTCGGCGCGCTTCCATTACAATATGCGCCCCTGCCGATCCTCTACAGGTAAGCTCCTGCATGTTGACGCTGTCTGGCGCCCCGGCGCTATCCCGCTTTCGCCTCATGAAACTGCTCGATGGTCTGAAGGCAATCCGGCCTCAGGTGACCGCCGTGAGCGCGGAGTTCGTCCATTTTGCTGATGTCGAGCGGCAACCGACGCCGAACGATATGGAAGTGCTGCGCCAGCTGCTGCGCTATGGCCCGCGTCCGGACACGGCGCCGGGCGACGAGGCGAGTACTGATGCTGATGAGCAGGCCGCACTGTTTGTGGTGGTGCCGCGTCCCGGCACCATTTCGCCGTGGTCCAGCAAGGCTACGGACATCGCGCACAACAGTGGTCTGGCGGCCATCCGGCGGCTGGAGCGCGGCGTTATCTACCGCGTCAGCGCAACGGAGCCGCTGTCAGAGGCCGACCGCACGGCGCTGATGCCGCTGCTGCACGACCGCATGATCGAGGCGGTCCTGCCGCATCTCGACGCCGCCAGCGTGCTGTTCCAGCGCGAAGAGCCGCGTCCGCTCACCACCGTTGACATCATGGGCGGTGGCCGTGAGGCGCTGGTTGCCGCCAACACGGCGCTCGGCCTGGCGCTGGCCGACGATGAGATCGATTACCTGGTTGAGGCGTTCCAGGGGCTGCGGCGCAACCCCACCGATGTCGAGCTGATGATGTTCGCGCAGGCGAACTCGGAGCACTGCCGGCACAAGATTTTCAACGCCAGCTGGACCATCGACGGCGAACCGCAGGAGCACTCGCTGTTCCAGATGATCCGCCACACCTACAAGATGGCCGGCGATAATGTTCTTTCAGCGTACTCGGACAATGCGGCGGTAATCGTCGGCCATCATGCCGGCCGTTTCTACCCCACACCCGAAACCGGCATGTACGGCTACCATCCGCAGGATGTGCATATCCTGATGAAAGTGGAAACCCACAACCACCCGACTGCCATTGCGCCGTTCCCCGGCGCCGGCACGGGTGCCGGTGGTGAAATTCGCGACGAAGGGGCGGTGGGCCGCGGTTCGAAGCCAAAGGCGGGTCTCACCGGATTCACCGTCTCCAACCTGCAGATTCCCGGCTTCGAACAGCCGTGGGAGCAGGATTACGGCAAGCCGGACCGCATTGTGTCGGCGCTGGACATCATGATCGACGGCCCGCTCGGCGGTGCCGCGTTCAACAACGAGTTCGGCCGTCCCAACCTGTGTGGCTATTTCCGTACCTACGAAGAGACCGCGGCAGGGGTCAGCGGCCCCGAGCGGCGCGGCTACCACAAGCCGATCATGATTGCCGGCGGCTACGGCAATATCAAAGCTGAGCACATCGAGAAAAAACCATTCCCGGCGGGCGCCAGACTGATCGTGCTGGGCGGTCCCGCCATGCTGATCGGACTGGGCGGCGGCGCTGCCTCGTCGATGGCCAGCGGTGAGTCGTCCGAAGATCTTGATTTCGCCTCGGTGCAGCGTCAGAACCCCGAGATGGAGCGTCGCTGCCAGGAAGTGATCGATCATTGCTGGGCACTGGGCGAAGCCAACCCGATCGAGTTCATCCACGACGTCGGTGCCGGCGGCCTCTCCAACGCCTTCCCCGAGCTGGTTAAGGACGCCGGCCGCGGTGGCAGCTTCGAGCTGCGCAAGGTGCCGAGCGATGAGCCCGGCATGTCGCCGCTGGAAATCTGGTGCAATGAATCGCAGGAACGCTATGTGATGGCGGTCCTGCCAGAGAACCTCGACACCTTCCGCGCCATCTGCGAGCGGGAACGGGCGCCCTTTGCGGTAGTCGGCGAGGCCACGGAGGAGCATCAGCTGCGGGTCGGCGACAGCCTGCTGCAGGCACAGCCCATCGATCTGCCGATGTCGGTGCTGTTCGGCAAGCCGCCGAAAATGCATCGCGAGATTACCCGGCAAGCGGTTGCACAGCAGGCGCTCCAGCTGGCAGGGATTGATCTGCAGGAAGCCGTGCAGCGCGTCCTGCAGTTGCCGACCGTAGCCAGTAAGAGCTTCCTCATTACCATCGGCGATCGCTCCATCACTGGCACGGTGGCGCGCGACCAGATGGTCGGTCCCTGGCAGGTGCCGGTGGCTGACTGCGCCGTTACCACCACCAGTTACGATACCTATCGCGGTGAGGCGATGGCGATGGGCGAGCGCACTCCGGTGGCGCTAATCGACGCGCCGGCATCGGGTCGCCTGGCGGTGGGCGAGGCGATCACCAATATCGCCAGTGCGCGCATTGCCAGACTGGCGGATGTGAAGCTCTCCGCTAACTGGATGTGTGCCGCCGGTCATCCCGGCGAGGATGAGAAGCTCTACGACACCGTGAAGGCGGTGGGCATGGAGCTCTGTCCCGCACTCGGTATCACGATTCCCGTAGGCAAGGACTCGATGTCGATGCGCACCACCTGGCGCGCTGACGATGGCGAGGAAAAAGCGGTCACCGCGCCGCTGTCGCTGGTGATCTCCGCGTTTGCGCCGGTACTCGACGTGCGCCAGACAGTCACGCCGCAGCTGCGCCTCGATCGCGGGGCCAGTGAGCTGCTGCTGATCGATCTGGGTAATGGCCAGAACCGCCTGGGCGGTTCGTGTCTGGCGCAGGTGTTCAACCAGATTGGTACGCAGTCGGCCGACCTCGACCAGCCTGCCCAGCTCGCCGGCCTGTTCGCTGCGGTTCAGGAGCTGCTGGAGCAGGAGTTGCTGCTGGCCTATCACGACCGCTCCGATGGTGGTCTGCTGGTCACCCTCGCGGAGATGGCATTCGCCGCCCGCTGTGGCCTCGACATCACGCTCGATGCCGTCGGCAAAGACGCGCTGGCTGCACTGTTTGCCGAAGAGCTGGGGGCGGTGCTGCAAATTCGCAATACTGATCGCGAGCGGGTACAGGCCATCCTGGCGAAGCATGGCATTGACGCCATCACCCATCGCATCGGTCGCCCGGTGACGGGGGATATCCTCCATTTCTCGCTGGCTGGAGAGACCGTACTGCAGGGCTCGCGTCAGCAGTGGCAGAAGCTCTGGGCAGAACCGAGTTACCGTATTCAGGCGCTGCGCGACAACCCCGAGTGTGCGCAGAGCGAATTCGAACTGCTGGATGACACCACGGATCCGGGACTGAGCGTCCATCTGACCTTTGCCCCCGATGACGACATTGCAGCGCCGTACATCGCTACTGGCGTGCGGCCCAGAGTGGCAGTGCTGCGGGAACAGGGGGTCAACGGGCAGATCGAAATGGCGGCTGCGTTCGACCGTGCCGGTTTTGCTGCAGTCGACGTGCACATGAGCGACATCCTGGCGGGCCGCGTCGATCTCAACGACTTTACCGGTCTGGTCGCCTGTGGTGGCTTCTCCTACGGTGACGTGCTGGGCGCCGGTGAAGGCTGGGCTAAGACCATCCTCTTCAACAGCCGGGCGCGCGAGCAGTTCGAAGCTTTCTTCCAGCGCGGTGATACATTCTCGCTGGGGGTCTGTAACGGCTGTCAGATGATGTCGAATCTGAAGTCGCTGATTCCCGGCGCCGAATACTGGCCACGGTTTGTACGCAACCGCTCCGAGCAGTTCGAGGCGCGGGTGGCACTGGTGCAGGTGCCGGCGTCGCCGTCACTGTTCCTGGCGGATATGGCCGGCTCGCATATGCCGATCGCAGTGGCACACGGCGAAGGGCGCGCCGAGTTCGGCGATCAGGAGCAGCTGCGCTCGCTGGAAGAGGAGCAGCAGGTGGCACTGCGTTACATCGACAACCACCTGCGCGTCACCGAGCGCTATCCCGCCAACCCCAACGGTTCACCGGATGGGATCGCTGCCGTGACCAGCCGCGATGGGCGTGCGACCATCATCATGCCGCACCCGGAACGGGTGTTCCGGACCGTGCAGAACTCGTGGCACCCGGATGAGTGGGGCGAGGATGCGCCGCTGATGCGGCTGTTCCGCAACGCACGGCGCTGGGTCGGATGAGTTCAGGGCAGGTGGCGTCGATTGAGGCACCACCTGCTTTCTATATAATGGCCGCGCTCCGCGTGCGGCCGGCGTGCTGCGCCGTTGATAATGAATAAGCCTGGCGTCCCTGTGGCGTCCTGCTGGGAACCCTTATGAATCGATACCCTCTTTGGAAGTATCTGCTGGTTGTAGCGATACTCATCGTCAGTCTCTTTTATGCAGCGCCGAATCTTTTTGTCCCGGACCCTGCCGTTCAGATCTCCGGTGAGAGCAGCGCCACCCAGCTGACGGAGGCTACAGCGCGTCAGATTGAGGCGGCACTGACCGAGAACGACATTCCGTTTCTCTCTACCGAAACTGCCGAGGGCGGCCGCAACATTCTGGTACGGCTGGTGCATCGCGACGATCAGCTGCGTGCGCAGAAGGTGATCCAGCGTGGCCTGGGCGATGGCTATGTGGTCGCGCTCAACCTCGCATCCACCACGCCTGCCTGGATGGAAGCGCTGGGCGCCAGGCCGATGAAGCTCGGCCTCGACCTGTCGGGTGGCGTGCACTTCCTGCTGGAGGTCGATACCGCTGGCGCCATCGCCAAGCGACTGGAGCTGTTCTCCACCGGCATCAAGCGCCAGTTGCGTGAGCAGCGCATCCGGGGTCTGGTCGATCAGGACGGCCTTACCATCACCGGCCGCTTCGCCGATGAGGAGGCAGCCAGCGCTGCCGTGTCAGCGGTGGCGAAGGAGTACCGCGAGCTGCGCGCGCAGACTGAGCGGCGCGGCAATGAAGTCGTAGTGGTATGGGCCATTCCCGAGGCCACCGTGCGCGAGATCGAAGATTATGCGGTGAGCCAGAACCTCACCACGCTGCGCAACCGGGTAGATGAGCTGGGTGTTTCCGAGCCGCTGGTGCAGCGGCAGGGCCGCAGCCGGATCGTAGTGGAACTGCCCGGCATCCAGGACACGGCCGAAGCGAAGCGGATTCTTGGCAAGACCGCCAACCTCGAATTTCGTCTGGAGGCACGGCCCGATGTCGCGCCGTCGGAGCGGGAGTACTTCGAATTCCGCAACACCGATCTGGGCCGCGCGGGCGCCTGGCTGGAGCGCGATGTGGTGATCACCGGTGAGCGCGTGGCCAATGCCTCAGCCGGGTTCGATCCGCAGACCGGCCAGGCCGAGGTCAATATCACGCTCGACAGTGAAGGCGGCACGCTGATGCACCGCGCCACTCGTCACAATATCAACCGGCAGCTGGGCGTGCTCTTCATCGAGCGCAAGGCACGTACCCGCTACACGACCGATGCCGACGGCAACGAGGTCGAGATTCGCACGCCTTACGACGAGAAGCAGATCATCAGCCTCGCCACCATCCGCGATGCTCTGGGGGTGCGTTTCCGCATCACCGGACTGTCCAGCCCGGCCGAGGCGTCGGAGCTGGCGCTGCTGCTGCGCGCCGGTGCGCTGGCGGCACCAATGGACTTCGTGGAAGAGCGTACCGTCGGTCCCTCGCTGGGGGCCAAGAACATCGAGGCCGGCGTTGATGCCATGATCTACGGCATCATCTTCACGGCAGTGGTGCTGGTGTTCCTGTACAAGGCATTCGGCATTTACGCCTTCCTGGCGCTGACCTTCAACGTCATCCTGCTGATTGCCTGTATGTCGATACTGTCGGCGACCCTCACCATGCCAGGTATCGCAGGTATCGTGCTCGGGATGGCAATGGCAGTCGACGCCAACGTCCTCATCAACTGCCGTATCAAGGAGGAGCTGCGTGCCGGCGTGTCACCACAGGCAGCGATCGCGGGTGGTTATGAACGTGCGACCGGCACCATTCTCGATGCCAACCTGACCGGCGTGATCATCGCCATCATTCTTTACGCGATCGGCACCGGCCCCATCAAGGGCTTTGCGATCACCACGCTGATCGGCCTGCTCGCCTCGCAGTTCACTGCGATCGTGGGTACACGCGCGATCGTCAACCTCGTTTATGGCGGTCGCCGCCTCCAGAAGATCTGGATCTGAGCGGCGGAGGAAAACTATGGCTAGAGTCAATGGCAAGCGCCAGACAATCGACTTCCTCGGTGTTCGCAAACCGGTAGTCGCCTTCGCAGCGATCATCACCATCATCTCGCTGGTGCTGCTGGCGGTACGCGGCCTGAACTTCGGTCTCGATTTCACGGGCGGCACGCTGGTGGAGATTGGGTTCGAGCAGTCAGTTCCGCTCGAAAGCATGCGGGATACCCTGGAGGAAGCCGGCTACGAGCGGGTGAGCGTCGTCTACTACGGCACGGACACCGACGTGCTGGTGCGGATGCCTCCCAGCGACGACCCTAATGCGGGCGAGCGGCTGGTAGCGGTGCTGGAGGAGGCGAGCAATCAGGATCTGCAGTTGCGGCGCGTGGAGTTCATCGGTCCGCAGGTCGGCGAAGAGCTGCGTGAACTCGGTGGCATCGGCATGCTGCTGGCGCTGCTGGCGGTCATGGGCTTCGTGGCCATGCGCTACGAGCTGAAGCTGGCGGCCGGGGGCGTTATCGCGCTGTTCCACGACGTGATCGTGACGCTCGGCCTGTTCTCCCTGTTCCAGTGGGATTTTGACCTCAACGTGCTGGCGGCGGTGCTCGCCATCATCGGCTATTCGATCAACGACACCATCGTCGTGCTTGACCGCATGCGGGAAAACTTCCGCAAGCTGCGCAAGGTGGAGGTGGTGGATATCATGAATATCTCGATCACCGAGACCCTGGACCGGACCCTGGCAACGTCCGGTATCACGCTGGCGGTGTTGCTGTCTCTGCTGCTGTTCGGCGGGGAGACACTGCGCGGTTTCTCTATCGCGCTGATTATCGGCACCATCGTGGGTACTTTCTCGTCGATCTATATCGCCTCGCCTATCGCGCTCTGGTTCAAGCTGACGCGCGAGGACATGGTCGGAGCCCCGAAAGAAGGTGGCAAGGATCCGCTGGACGATCTGCCCTGACAGCCGGTCAGCTGGCCGACGGCAGCCCGAAGCTGCCGCCGGCCGGTGACTGGCTCACGCCTTTTTCGAGATTGCGCCCCACACCAGCAGCAGCACGATGGCACCAATCACTGCGGTCACCAGCGTGCCGAGGTTGAAGCCGTCCACCGAGCCCAGCCCCACCAGACTGCCCAGCCAGCCGCCCACGAAGGCGCCGGCGATACCGAGCAGAATGGTGACGATCCAGCCACCGCCCTGCTTTCCGGGGAGGATCAGTTTGGCGATGGCGCCTGCCAGCAGCCCAAGAATGATCCAGCTCAAGATACCCATACGATTGCTCCCTTATCGTGGTCGAGGTGTCACTAAGAGACAGGACACTGCTGCAAAAGTTTGGCGATATACCGGCCGGATTTGACGATCAGAGCACCACTTCCTCCCCAAGCTCCGGTGCACACGCCCGCCAGCCGAAGCGCTCCTGGATGTGGAGCCGCAGCGCATCGGCCGCATCTGGTTCGCCATGGGTGACAAACAGCTGCTTCGGCGCTACTGGCAGCTTACCCAGCCAGCCCAGCAATTCGTCGCGGTCGGCATGGGCAGAGAGGCTGTCGAGACTGGCAATCTGGGCGTGGACGTTCAGATATTGCCCGAAAATCTTGATGCGCTTCTCGCCGTTGACCAGGCGGGCACCACGTGTACCGCCACTCTGATAACCCGCAAATATCACCGTATTGCGGTCGTCACCGATCAGCCGCCGCAGATGGTGCAGGACGCGGCCGCCCGTCGCC
>JAJUJZ010000157.1 GCA_029265075.1 Gammaproteobacteria bacterium
AGCTGCGTGCCACCTGCGATCCGCAGGTCCAGAAACTGGTCAGCCAGACAGTCGTCAAGGACTACACTCAGCTCACTTGTAATGAGCTGGCGGAACACCTCGAAGGCAAGCTTCACTGACTCGTCGCCAACGAAGGGCAACGCCGCCCTTCCCGTCCGCACACTGTTGTCAGCACAACGTCTTGACAACACTGCTGCCCGATAGCACGATGCTCCTGGCGCTGTAACGGGACCCCCGTTATCGCAGGTGTCCCGAGGATGGCACAGCGCTCCCTAAGAAAAATTATTATCGGGAGCATGGAGATGAAGCGTACCCCGTTTGTTCGTCACGCCCTGGCGATCGCCGTTGCTGCGACCGCATTCAGCTCAACCAATGCCACTGGGCAGGCACTGGAAGAGATCATCGTTACTGCCCAGTTCACTGAGACCAATCTGCAGAGCACGCCAATCGCGATCACCGCGCTGACAGCCAATGAGCTGGATGCGCGCAGCTTCACCAACATTGCGGATGTCGCCAAGATCGCGCCCAACGTCGCTTTTGAGAAATCCGCCAGCGGTTACGGCAATGCGGTCTCGGCCTATATTCGCGGTATCGGGCAGTATGACTTCCAGACCGCTTTTGAGCCGGGCGTCGGCATGTATATCGACGATGTCTACCACGGCACGCTGTACGGTTCGTCGTTCGATCTGCTGGACCTGGAACGGGTCGAGATCCTGCGCGGCCCGCAGGGCACACTGTTCGGCAAGAACTCGATCGGGGGCGCGGTGCGGCTGATCACCCAGAAGCCTGCCGGCACCAATACCGGTTATATCGAAGCGACCTTTGGCGAATCGGGCCGCATGGATTTCCGCGGATCGTTTGATGCTTCGCTGATCGACGATGTGCTGTACGCGCGCGTCTCCGCGCTCTCAAAAAGCCGCGATGGCTATGTCGACCGCATCGATTACGCCTGTGCAAACCCCGGTCAGCCGAGTCAGTTCCCCAGTCAGAAAGTAGCGGGCGGCGACTGCAAGCTGGGTACGCTGGGTGGTGAGGATGTAAAAGCCGGCCGCGTCGCACTGCGCTGGATCGCCAGCGACAAACTGGAGATCGATCTGGCAGCGGACTGGACCAAGGACAACTCGGAAACTGCGGCCGACACGCTGATCTATGCCGACGGATCGCTCCTGGATCCGGCGATCCAGCAGAGTTTCATCGACAATTTCGGCCTGCCGTGGGATGACCGCTTCATCCCGCGTGACAAGTTTGCCACCTATTCCAATTTCACCAACCCCTTCACCGGGGAGCAGTTCGATCCCCATTCAACGCTCGACGCCTGGAGCGTCAGTGCGGTCGTCAACTATGAACTGGCCGACAACATGGGGCTGAAGGGCATCATCGCCTACAAGACCTATGAGGGCGATTTCACTGCTGATTCGGACGGTTCGCCGCTGGTCATCCAGAACGTCTACAACACCGTGGAGCAGGAGCAGCTGTCGATCGAGCTGCAGCTGAGCGGCTCGCACTTCAATGAGCGGCTCGACTGGACTACCGGTATCTATTACTACGAATCCGAAGATGAGCTGGGCGGGCACGTCGTGATCTATCCGGTGGGCAGCGACTTCTTCAACAACGACACCAACGAGGTCGAGAACCTTTCACTGTTCGGTCATGCCGTCTGGGAGTTCACCGACTCACTGCGCGGCACTATCGGTCTGCGTTACACCGATGAGACCAAGGATTACTCGCTCGATCATGGCCCCGGCAACGCCGCTCAGGTGTCAGCCGATGAGAAGCGGGTCGACTGGCGCGTCGGCCTGGACTATCAGATCAGCTACTCGGCAATGGTCTACGCCTCTGCCGCTACCGGATATCGCTCTGCCAGCTTTAACCCGCGGCCGTTTATTGCGAGTCAGGTCAACAGCATCCCGCCGGAGGAGGTCACTGCCTACGAACTGGGTCTCAAGACCGACTGGTTCGATAACCGGCTTCGTATCAACTCAGCCATTTTCTTCAGTGACTATGAAACCCGGACGGTAAGCAACATCGGTCCGGACCCCGATTTCCTGCCGATCTTCATGCCGCGCATCAACTACAGCAACGACCCCGCGGAGATTCAGGGCTTCGAGCTGGAAGTTGCAGCAGAACCGATTGCGGGGCTGTCAATCACCGGCGCCGTCGGCTATGCCGAAACCGATGCCGACACCCTGAACGGCGGCCTCTCGCCCTACGTCCCGGAGTGGACTGGCAGCCTCGGTGTGCAGTATGTCTTCCAGTTCGCCAATGGCGGCACGCTGACCCCGCGCATCGATGGTTTCCACCAGTCGAAGATCTGCTATCGGGTGAACTCACCGTCAGGTGGCTACTACTCCACGCAGAACAGCCTCAACTGCGAACCCGGCCGAGAGACGTTCAACGCCCGGCTGACCTATGCAGCACCTGACGACGCCTGGTCGGTAGCCCTGTCGGTGACCAACCTGACCGACGAGTTCTACTACCAGAACCGCTTCGAAATCCTCTCCGCAGGCTTTGGCAGTGTCCAGGGATACCCGGCGCGTCCACGCGAATGGGCCATCACGCTGCGGAAGAATTTCAACTGAGCAAAGTGGACAGCGCACTCTCCGCGCTTTGAGGGGAGGAAATCTCCCCTCCTTTTTCTGAACGCTACCCAACAAAGGAAGTACCCATGTCGACAACCGACACCCGCCTCAGCGCGCTCGAACAGCGTGTGCAGCGCCTGGAAGATGAGCAGGCGATCCGCAAGCTTCACCACGCCTACGGCTATTACATCGACAAATGTCTCTACAACGAAGTCGTGGAGCTGTTTGCCGAGGAGAGCGAAGTTCGCTTCATGCGCGGCATATTCAAGGGCAAGGCCGGAGCACGACGTCTCTATATCGATCGCTTCCAGCAGAACTTCACCAATGGCAACAACGGCCCGGTCTTCGGCTTCCTGCTGGATCATCCGCAGATGCAGGACATCGTAACGATCGATGACAGCGGCACCATCGGCTACGGCCGCTTTCGCTGCATGATGCAGGCCGGTCGCCACATCTCGGCTGGTGAGAAAAAACAATGGTGGGAGGGTGGACAGTACGAAAACACCTACGTCAAAGAAGACGGCGTCTGGAAGATCAAGGTGCTGAACTACCGGCCGGTATGGCATGCCACCTTTGAAGACGGCTGGGCTTACACTCAGCCTAACTACGTGCCTTTCTTTACCGAAGCCGATCTCTACCCCCATTCGCCACTCGGCCCCGACGCCATTGATCCCGACCCGGTTCTGTGGCCTGACATGGACGTCGTTCCATTCCACTATCCGCACCCGGTGACGGGCACGCCCTGGCAGCCGGCATAAGAGTTTCTCGCACGGCTGATTCCGCCAGCGACGGCGCACAGGCTGAGTCAGCGTCTGGCAGCTGGCTCAGCAGCTCGACAGTTCTCATGCCACTTATCTAAACTGCCAACCTGCGATGGAGACGGCGCACCGACCGGAACGCGTGCGCCGATCTGACGGAACCAGGGGCTTTTGGCCAATCAGGATAATAGCGATGAGTGAAACACCCCCCCAGAAGCCTGGGACAGGCAGCAAATCCAAGCGGCGGCCTGCCTACGACGAGCTGATCATGGTGCGACTGGCGCGTATCGCCGATCTGATCAACATCTCGGGCAACCGCACCTATGAGCCGCAGTTCGGCATCCGCAACACCGAACACCACATCTTCGGCATTCTTGCCGAGCTGGATCAGGCAACCGTCTCCGATATCAGCCGGCGCGCCAATATCGACAAAGCCTGGATCAGCCGCTCGCTCCGCCAGCTGCTGGAGCGGGGTCTTGTCGAACGCAACAGTCACCCCCGCGACAACCGCTACACCATGTACTCGCTGACTGACAAAGCACTGGAACTGATCGACCGGATGCAGCCGGTATCGATGGAGCGTCAGGCCAAGCTGCTCAAAGGCCTCGATAAACGCGAGGTGCAACGGCTGCTGGACGCCCTGGAGCGCAACGCCGCGGAGCTCTGACAGCCGCTGCCTGCTCTTAGTGTTCGGCCGCCGTGGGCGCCAGTAACGACAGATGTCTGGGTCGCGGCGCACCGTCCCAGGCCAGCAGCGTGTGCTCCATATGAG
>JAJUJZ010000172.1 GCA_029265075.1 Gammaproteobacteria bacterium
GGAGCTGGCGCGGCTGCGCGAGGAAGGCAAGATCGCGGCTGTGGGGCTGTCCAATGTCTCGCGCGAACAGGCTGAGCTGGCGCAGCGCATCGTGCCGGTCACCACGCTTCAGAACCGCTGTAATGTCTATGCCAAGCAGGATCTTCGCAACGGCCTGGTGAAGTGGTGCGAGCAGCAGCGCATCACCTATCTCGCTTACTCAGCGGTGGGCGGCCACAACGGCCATGTGCGGCTGCGGGATGATGAAGTACTGAAAACTATCGCTAACCGGCACGACACCAGCGTCTTTTGCGTGGCACTGGCGTGGCTGCTGGCCAAGAGCCCGGCCGTGCTGCCCATTCCCGGCGCCAGCCGTCCAGCCAGCATCCGCGCCAGCGCGAGTGCGACCGGCATCACCTTGAGCGCGGACGAGATTGCCGCCATTGATGCGCTGCCCGATCAGTAGCGCAGGCGTTGCACTTCTGTGGTCTCACTACGCCTCGGCAATAAGCAGGGCGCCACGCATGAGCTGCAGAATCTCATCCAGCGTTGTCTCGCGCCCGGCACCGCGGATAGCAAATAACGCCTCAGCATAGGCGCGAGGGCGCGCGAACACCACAGCTCCGGCCAGCATCCGCAGCCGCTGGATCAGCGTGACATCACTCAGGTGCGGAACCAGCGGACGCATTGCCTTGACCGTCTCTTCGACGCTGGCATTGATGGTACTGATCATCTCGGCCCGCAGCTCCGAGCCCGCCCAGCCCAGCAACTCTTCGACGATAACGGAGGCGGACGGCAGCGCACACAACGTTGTCGTTTGCCACAGCGGCAGTGCGTATGCCTCCAGCACCAGGGTAAGACGCTGCTCCGGGTCCGCCTCTGCCGCCGCCCGTGCCAGCCACTGCCGCCGCGTCTCCACCATGGCGCCGAGATTGAGCGCAGAGATCTCCCGCAGCAGGCCCTCGAGATTGCCGAAATAGTAGGAGACGAGCGCGGTATTGAGCTTTGCCTCGGCCGCGATGCGCCGCAGTGACAGGCTGTGGGCGCCCTCGTTGAGCAGCAGGCGCTCGGTGGCTACCAGCAGCCGCTGACGAGAAGTGGCTTCCTGTTCGGAATGGCTGGATGTTGAGGAGGCTGTCATGGTCATCCGTACCGGCGTGGCAGAAGCGGCAGTATCGCACAGGCGGGCGCTGGCGCCGCCGGCGGTTGACAGTTCGCCGGGAAAGGCGCAGCCTTTAACCGATCGATTAACGACAGAGAGGAGCTGTCATCATGTTCGTCAGAAACTGCTGGTACGTAGCCAGCTGGAGCAGCGAGCTGAGCGCCGAGCAACCGCTGCAACGCTGGATCATCGGTGAGCCCGTCGTGCTCTATCGTGACGCGCAGGGCGCTCCAGTAGCGCTGGAAGACCGCTGCTGTCACCGCGCTGCCCCGCTCTCGCGCGGGCGCATCGAGGGCAGCGACCTGCGCTGCATGTACCACGGGCTGAAATTCGACAGTGCCGGCAGCTGCGTCGACGCGCCCGGCTTCGCCCGCATCCCCGGCACGCTGCGCGTGCGCAGCTACCCGGTAGCCGAACGCCATGGCTGGATCTGGGTCTGGATGGGCGTCGCTGATCAGGCCGACCCTGACCTGATTCCACCGGCTATCGGTCTGGACGATCCCGCCTGGTGCATGGCGGGCGACAGCATGGACTACCAGGCCAACTACTTGCTGATCAACGACAACCTCACCGACTTCTCTCATCTCGCGTATGTCCACATCGATTCATTTGGCGGCGGCGAAGAGCAGCGCCTGGCGATGTTCGCCCAGACCCGCTCTAAGACAACACGGCTGCCGCGCGGCGTGCGCGTTCAGCGCTGGGTCAAGAACCGGCAGGGCGGCATGCGCAGCCGTGAAGCGCATTGCGACGCCTGGATGACCTACGACTATCTGGCGCCGGGTGTGCTGCTGATGCGTTCAGCCGAGTACCCGGTCGGCACCGCCGATCACTGCGGCGATGCCGATATGACGCCGCCGGCAGACATCGAGCCGCTGCACGAGAACTTCACCTCACAATGCGTCACTCCGATGACCCGCGATACCACCCGCTATTACTTCGCCTGGGGCCCGCGCGCCAGGGAAGAGAGCGCCGAATCGATGCGCGATATCATGGCGCAGCTGGCGATCAAGGCATTCACCGAAGATCGCGAGATGATCGAAGCGCAGCAGGTAATTCTCAATGCCACACCCGAGGTCCGCATGCACCCCTCGCCGCACGACACGGGCCCCAACCTGATGCGCAGTGTGTTGCAACAGCTGATGGATGAAGAGCAGCGCGCAGCTGAGCCGGCAGTGCAGATGCAGACCGTCTCCTGAAGCCCGCACATTCGCCGGCACGGCCGGCTCCTACAAAACAGTTCTCACGACTACCGCAGGAGCCTGCCCTGCAGGCGAACCGAGGCAACGTGCCAGACTCCTTCGCCGGCATGGCCGGCTCCTACAAGAACAGTCCGCCCGGCTATCGTAGGAGCCTGCCCTGCAGGCGAACCGGAGCAACGTGCCAGACTCCTTCGCCGGCATGGCCGGCTCCTACAAGAACAGTCCGCCCGGCTATCGTAGGAGCCTGTCCTGCAGGCGAAATGCCGCAGCCTGCCACACCCATCCGCCGACAGAGCCGGCGCTAGCAGACGCCCGCACCGCCTGCTTGCGGCAGCCAGCGCCGCCGGCCTCGTTTGTGAAACGGCGGGGTGAGCCGCTACCATGCGCGGCTTTCCCCGCTGTGTCCTCTTCCGAGCTGCTGGAGTTTAATGAGCACCCCCGCCAACCCCTCGCTACGCGTCACTTTTTCCGGACTGATGGTCGCTATTTTCCTGGCGGCGCTGGATCAGACCATCGTGGCCGTTGCGCTGCCGCGCATGTCTCAGGACCTGGGATCGCCATGGCTGCTGGGCTGGATTGCCGCGGGTTACATGGTGTCGATGGCAATCAGCTCGCCGCTGTACGGACGGTTCGCCGATATGTTCGGCCGCCAGCTGATGATGACTGCAGCGATCGCTATTTTTGCTGTGGCATCGCTGCTCTGCGCCATTGCCCAGACCATGCCCCAGCTGATTGCCGCGCGGTTGCTGCAAGGCGTCGGCGGCGCCGGCCTGATGATCGTATCGCAGGCCGTCATCAGCGATCTGGTCTCGGTACGCGAGCGGGGCCGTTATCAGGGCTATATCAGCGGCATGTTTCTGGTGAGCAGCGTCATCGGTCCGCCGCTGGGCGGTTTTTTCACCTCTTACCTGAGCTGGCGCTGGATCTTCTGGATCAA
>JAJUJZ010000072.1 GCA_029265075.1 Gammaproteobacteria bacterium
ACTGGCCGACTGGGCCAGCGAGCTGCTCGATGGTATCCAGCCGATTGCCGGGCTGCTCGATCAGGCGAGCGGCAGCGATGATTATTCACGCAGCCTGCAGCGCCAGCGGCAACGCGTGGCCGATCCGGAGGAGACGCCGTCGGCCCAGCTGCTGCGGCTGTTGCGGGAACGGGGCGAGACCTTCCTGACGATGACACTGCGCCAGTCGGAGGAGCACACCGCTGCGCGCCGGCAACGTGCCATCGATCCTGCCTGGCTGGCAATGATGGAAGAAGCCGGCGCCCGCTCGCTGGAAGAGCAGCGCCAGCTGGAGGCGCAGGATCAGCTGCCCTTCGAGGAATATCTGCGCCAGTACTTCGAGCAGTACCGGACGCTGTGAACCATCTCGCCCACTTCCATCTCGCGGCACCCGAGCCGGAGTGGATGGTGGGCGCCCTCCTCGGCGATTTCGTCAAAGGCCCGCTGCGCGGCGATTGGCCGGCCGGCTGGGAGCAGGGTATCCGGCTCCACCGCCGCATCGATGCCCTGAGTGATACCCATCCGCAACGGCGCTCGCTGGCGCGCGCACTCGATCCCTCCCTGCAGCGTTACGCCGCCATCCTGCTGGATGTCTATGGCGACTACTGGCTGACCTGCCACTGGTCTGAGTTCAGCAGCGAGCCACTGGCGGCATTCGCTGCAGACGTGTACGCGCTGCTGCGGCAGGAATCGCCTCAGCTGCCAGGTCCGGCCCAGCAGTTCTGCCAGCGGCTGATCAGGTACGACCTGCTCGGCATCTACGGGGAGTGGTCTGCCGTGGAGGGCACGCTGAAGCGCATCAGTCAGCGGCTGCGCCACCCCAACCCGCTGGCCGACGCAGCGCCGCAGCTGTGGCGGCTGCGGTCTGCGCTCGATCAGTGTTGCGAAGCGCACTACCGCGATCTGCTGGCCGCCGTAGCCGAGTTCCGGACCACGCAGCCGCTCAGCGCTGCAGCACGAAGCTGTTGAACAGCAGATCCTCTGCCACAGGCGCACCGGTTTCCCGTTCCAGCACCGCCTGCACCGCCGTCAGTGCCTGCTGCCGCAACCGCTCACGGTCATCGACACTGCTGAGTGAAGCCTCGGTCTGATTGCTCAGCAGCATCACCAGCTCGTGCCGGAGCTGGGGCATATGGTGTTCCACCAGACCCGCCGCAGCGGCACCGGCGACGCGCACGGCGAGATCGGCCTTGAGAAAATGAATGGGCCCGGGGCCACCATAGTTGGTCACAAAGGCAGGCTGCAGCTCGACATACTGAGTGCCTTCCTGCGACTGACTGGCGGCAGTCGCCAGACCGGAAACCGTAGCCAGCAGAGTCAGCGCGGCGGCATGCCCGCAGCGGGTAAAAGCTGATTTCATGAAGGAATTCCTGAACCGGTTCAGCTGCCAGTCTAGTACAGCTGCGACTTGAGCCGCTGACTGCTTTCACCTACTGTAGCGCAGCATTCTCCGGAGATCGTCGACCGTGGCCCTGCCCGCTTCTCTTTCCTCCCGTCAGCTCTTTGCGCTCATTGCCATCATCATCGCCGGGCTCTATGGCTACGCCCTCTATGAGCAGCACGTCAATGGCCTGGAGCCGTGCCCGCTCTGCATGACTCAGCGGCTGTTCTATGCGCTGGCCGGAGTCGCGGCGCTGCTCGCCGCCATCCACCATCCGGGTCAGACGGGCCGGCGCATCTATGCGGCGCTGGTAGCACTCAGTGCCAGCGGCGGAGCCGCTGTCGCCGGCCGTCAGGTCTGGCTGCAACATCTGCCGCCGGAGCTGGTACCGGCCTGCGGTCCCAGTCTTGAGTACATGCTGGAAACCCTGCCCTTCACCGACGTCCTCACGCGTGTGGTGCAGGGTGACGGCAACTGCGCACTGGTCGACTGGAGTTTTCTGGGGCTGAGCATGGCCGAGTGGTCGCTGGCGTGGTTCATCGCCATTGCGGCGCTGGCCTGCTGGCTGCTGGTGCGCCGGCGCTGAAGCATGTTCCGCGGCCTGCTGTTATTGCTGAGCCTGCAGTGCCTCGGTGAGGCCATCAAGGTACTGACCGGCGTGGTCATTCCGGGGCCGGTAATCGGCATGCTGCTGATGCTGGCACTGCTGATGGTGCGCGGGGGCGTGCCCGAGTCACTGGACACCAGCACCGAGTGGCTGCTGGGGCGCATGCCGCTGCTGTTCACGCCGCCCTCAGTGGGCCTGATCTTTCTGGTACCTTCGCTCGGCGGCGAGTGGGGCGCCGTCCTCGCTGTCGCCGTGCCTGGCACCCTGCTGACACTGCTGTTCACCGCTGTGCTGATGCAGCGGCTGCTGGCTGCCAGACGCCAGCCGGAGCACGACCAGTGAGCGCCTGGCAGCAGCTGCTGGACGGACCGCTGGTGGCGCTGACCATCACCGTTGCCTGCTTCGAGTTCGGCGCCATCATCTATCGGCGCAGCGGTCACCGCCCCTGGCTCCATCCCACTTTTTGCGGAGCCGGCGCCGTCGCAGCGGTGCTCTGGCTGCTCGATATCGACTATCACGACTACAACGCCGGCGTGGAGATCCTGTCACTGCTGCTCGGCACCGTCACCGTGGCGCTCGCCGTTCCGCTCTATCGCCAGCTGGCACTGATCCGCCAGGTGGCGCTGCCGGTGCTGATCGCCACTCTGGGTGGTGCGACCTTTGCCGTGCTCACCGCCGCCGGTCTCGCCTGTCTGTTCGGTGCCAGCGAGCAGACGCTGCTGTCGCTGCTGCCCAAATCCATCTCGACGCCCATTGCCATCGGCGTCAGTCAGGAGCTTGGCGGCCTGGTGGAGCTCACCACCGGCACAGTGATGCTGACCGCAGTCGTCGGCATCAGCACAGCCCCGCTGCTCTACCGCTGGTGCGGCATTCGTGACCCGCGGGTGCAGGGTTTTGCGCTCGGCGTAGCGGCGCATGCCATGGGTACCGCACGCGCCTTTGAAGCGGGACCGGTGGCGGGCGCCTTTGCCAGTCTGGGGCTCTGTCTGACTGGCATCGTTACCGCCGTGCTGTTGCCCAGCCTGGCCGGCCTGTTCCTCTGAGCACCCCCGCTATTACAAATTATTCAGACACAGCATCAGCTTACAGCTTGCTCTTAAAGCAGCTCATGCATATATTGAGCCTTACCTTCGGTCATGAGCAGGGAGCAAGCGATGCCGGACCAGAACGAATACCAGAAGGCGCGATGGAGCGCGGTTGAATCCCTGATCGAGCGCTGGCTGTCCGCACGCCAGCAGCTTATCGTCAACTACTGTGCCACCAGCGGCTTACAGCTGCTGGGCAAGCCGGGTACCAGCGGCAGCAGCCGCGCCCGCCTGCAGCTTCTCTGCCAGCAACTGCTGGATTACCTCTCCGCCGGTCATTTTGAGATCTATTACGAGCTGTTGCGTGAAGCAGAGTCCTTCGACGACGGCAGTGCAGCGCTGGCTCGCGAACTGCTGCCACTGATCGCACACACCACCGAAATCGGCGTGCAGTTCAACGACCGCTATGCCGAGACGGCCGGCGACCACGACGCCGGCGAGCTGGCCCGGGACCTGTCCGAGCTGGGCGAAATTCTGGCAGAGCGGTTCGAATACGAGGACCGGCTGATCACCTTCCTGCACGCCGCGCACCGCCAGCTGGTGGCGTAATCCGCGCCGCCGCCACATGGCAGCGCCGGGCGAAAACAAGCAAGCAAGAAACAAGAAAGGGGCCGCAGCCCCTTTTTGCTGATGCAAATGGCGCTGCACCAGCGCCTCTGCCTCAGTCGACGTTGTCGCCATCCGCCCTGATGATGTCGAGCAGCTCCACCTCGAACACCAGCGCTGCGTTCGGGCCGATTACACCGCCAGTACCGCCCGGGCCATAGGCCAGGTCGGAGGGGATCACCAATTCCCATTTCGAGCCGACCGGCATGATCTGCAGCGCCTCGGTCCAGCCCGGAATCACACCTGCGACCGGGAAGCTCACCGGCTCGCCGCGCTGATAGGAGCTGTCAAACTCGGTGCCATCGACCAGCGTGCCGCGATAGTGGACCTGAACCATGTCATCGATGGTGGGCACGGCGCCCTCGCCCTGCTCGATCACCCGGTACTGCAGCCCGCTATCGGTCGTGACGACGCCTTCTTTGGCGGCGTTGGCTGCCAGATACTCTTCCGACTGCGCCTTGTTGGCATCGCTCTGCTGCTGGAACTCGGCTTCCAGCTTCGCCATCTGCTTCTCCTGGAACGACTGCACGGCAGCGGCAATCTCTTCGTCGCTCATGCGCCGCTCGCCACCCTCAACGGCATGCCGCATCCCGAGGGCAAACGCATCCACGTCGAGTGCGAACTCTTCCTGAATCCGGGCGCCGAGATTGAGGCCCATGCCATAGCTGACCTTTTGTTCCTCGGTCTGCAGCTCGACCTCTTGCTGCTGCTCGTTACAACCCGCGACTACCGCAGCCACGGCCGCAACCAAAAGCACTCTTCTGAACATGAAGGTTCCTTAATCCTCAGGGTTCGACAAAGCCGCTGAGCACCCGCGAACCGGTGGGGCCCCAGCAAAGTGGTGGTCAGTGTACTACCCCGGTCGCTCCCGACAACAGGAACTTGTCGGCAGACTGGCACCGGCAGTCGCTCACGGCTGACTCATAGCTAAACAAAAGCAAGTTTGTATAATGCGGACCGTCTTTTACTCACTCCGGATTCAGGGCTGACATCATGGCGAGCAAGGCGAAAACTTCCACCAAGAAGCGCGTTGATCCTGTCACTGTTCTCGAGAAGCAGCTGGCCGATCTGCACAAGCGCCTGACACAGGCTCTGGCCCGTGAACTTGCCGCCGCCCAGAAAGCAGCCAATGCCGCCAGCAGGGCGGTGGTGCGAGCAGAAAAAGCGCTCGATCGCGCCGTGCAGCGACATGAGACCCAGCGTGCCCGACTGGAACAGCGGCGCACGCCGGCCCAGCGGCTGAAAGTGACGGAAGCGCGTCAGGCGGCGACCGCCGCGCGCCGCGAGCTGACCGAAGCCCGCCGCGAAGAGCGGGCTGCCCTGCGGGAGCTGGCGCGCCGGGAAAAGGACTACGACAAACGCATCGCTGCCATGGAAAAGGCGGCCGCCAAAAGCAAGGCACCGGCCAGAGCCACCACCAAAGCCGCAGCAAAGCCAGCGGTGAAAAAGGCGACTGCCAGCACCAGGGGCAAAGCCACCAGCGCTACGCCTGCGAAAAAGGCAACGCCTGCCAAAAAGAGTGCAGGTACTGCGGCAAAAAAGAGCGCCTCGGCTGCCGGCAAGAAATCCGCCAGCACCGCGCAAAGCAGGTCGGCAACCACGCGCAAAGCATCGGCCAAAGCGACCGTGAAGTCCGCCGCTTCAGCGAAGGCTGCGCCCACGAAGAAAGCCAGCACCGCTGCGGCCACGAAGACGGCCACCCGTAAGAAGGCGGCAACCGGCACCGCTGCCGAGAAAGGAGCAGCCGCAGCGAAGCGCGCCAGCCGCGCTGCCGCCACCGAGGCCACCGGGTCGACCGCCGGCGCGAAGGCAACGCCCAGCAAGAGCGCTGCTACCTCCGCTGAAAAAGCAGCACCGAAGGCAAAGCGCGGCCAGCGCCCTGCCACAACAAAGGCCGCCGTGGCGCCGGTCCGGGATGACGCGGCTGCGTCCGAGGCAGAGAACACAGTTCCGGCCGCGACCGAACAGGCTGCACAGGCAGCGCCTGTAGCGCCGGCCAGGCCTGAGCAGGAAACCACGCCCGCAGACAATGCGAGCAGCACGCCGGTGCCTGAAGCACAGCCGGAGACCACCCGGGTGATGGGCGTCGATGTCGACCTGACCGAGCAGAGCGCGTTCAATCTGGAAGTCCCGGCGGCCGAGCCGGCCGCTGAGTCCGCCAGCCGTGAGGACAGCGAACCGGACACCAGCGACAGCCAGGTCGAGCCCGCCGCCCGCCGCGACGACGGGCAGGCCGACCAGAAACCGATGCGCAGCCTGTTCGATCCGCTCGAAGACTGAATCACTGCTCATCCAGGCCAGCTCCTGCGGAAAGCGCCCCCGCAGGAGCCGTTCTCGCCGGAGAATGATCCTCCCGCCAGTTCCGTTCGCCTGCAGACAGGCTCCTCCACCGGAGCGCCCACCCGGTACAATGCGCGGCCTGACTTTCCATCCCTGACACACCGGCCGCGTCCCTCATGATCGAACTGCAATCCGTCACGCTCCATCGCGGCGATAAAACGCTGCTGGAAGGCGCCTCTCTGCGCATCCACCCCGGCGAGAAAAGTGCACTGGTGGGCGCCAACGGCGCTGGCAAAACCACGCTGTTCATGCTGCTTGAGGGCCGCATCCAGATCGACGCCGGCACGGTCTCAATTCCCCAGCAGTGGCGGATCGCGCACATGAAACAGGAAGTGCCTGCCGGGGAGCGGCTGGCGCTCGACTATGTGCTGGACGGCGACAGCGAACTGCGCCGGATTCAGGCCGAACTGGCACAGGAGCCAGCGGGCGAACGGCTGGCGCAGCTGCACGCCGAGCTCGACGCCATCGACGGCTACAACGCAGAGCGACGGGCCGAGCAGCTGCTGCGCGGGCTCGGTTTCCCCGGCGACCAGCTGCGTCGCCCGGTGAGTGATTTCTCAGGCGGCTGGCGAATCCGTCTCAATCTGGCACAGGCGCTGATGTGCCCGGCCGATCTGCTGCTGCTCGACGAGCCCACCAACCACCTCGACCTCGATGCCAGCCTCTGGCTGGCACAGTGGCTGAAGCGCTTTCAGGGCACGCTGCTGCTGATCTCGCACGACCGCGACTTCATCGACGACGTGTGCGAACAGATCGTTCATATCGAACAGCAGCAGCTGTTCAGTTACCGCGGCAACTACTCAGCCTTTGAACGCCAGCGCGCCGAACGGCTGGCACAGCAGCAGATCGCCTTCGAGAAGCAGCAGGCGCGGCGCGCCCATATCCAGAGCTTCATCGACCGCTTTCGCGCCAAGGCCACCAAGGCGAAGCAGGCACAGAGCCGGATCAAGGAGCTGGAGCGGATGGAGCGTCTGGCGCCGGCCCATGTCGATTCGCCGTTCGACTTCAGCTTCCGCGAACCCGAGCGCTTCTCAGATCCGCTGCTGAGCATCAGCCAGGGTGCCGCGGGCTATGGTGAACACCAGCTGCTGAGCGGACTCAACCTCAGCATTCACCCGGGTACCCGGTTGGGGCTGCTGGGCGCCAACGGCGCCGGCAAATCGACCCTCCTGAAAACGCTGGCCGGCGCCCTGCCCCTGCTGCAGGGCGAGCGGGTGACCGGCGAGCACACCCGCATCGGCTATTTCACCCAGCACCAGCTGGAGGCGCTCGACCTCGACGCCAGCCCGCTGCTGCATGTGCAGCGCCTCTCGCCCACCGCGCGCGAGCAGGAGATTCGCGACTTTCTCGGCGGCTTCAACTTCCGCGGCGACCGCGCCACCAACCCGATCCGTCACAGCTCGGGCGGCGAGAAGGCGCGGCTCGCACTGGCGCTGATCGTCTGGCAGCGTCCCAACCTGCTGCTACTGGACGAACCGACCAACCACCTCGATCTGGAGATGTGCCACGCACTCACCGTCGCGCTGCAGGCGTTCGAGGGCGCAGTGGTCATCATCTCCCACGACCGCCATCTGCTGCGCAACACCGTCGACGACCTGCTGCTGGTCGCCAATGGCCGCGTGCAACCCTTTGACGGTGACCTGAACGACTACAGCCGCTGGCTGCTGGCGCAGGCCCGCGAAACACGCAACGAGGAGAAGAACGGGAAAGCCGCCGCCGCGGCAGCACCCGTCCAGCCGGTGGACCGCAAGGCGCAGCGGCAGCAGGCCGCAGAACAGCGCCAGCGGCTGGCGCCGCTGAAGAAGCAGATCGACAAGACCGAACGCGCGCTTGAGAAGCTCAATGCCCGGCTGGCCGAGATCGAGCAGACACTGGCGGATCCGACCCTTTATGACGCCGGCAGCAAGGATGCGCTCCAGCAGCTGCTGGTCGAACAGGGCGCGCTGCGAAGCGAACGCGATCAGCTGGAAGAGCAGTGGCTGGGGTTGCAGGAAGAGTACGAGGCGGCTGCCGGCTGAAGCGGGCGCGTTCGGATGCGGCTCAGCGCCCCCGGACCAGAACCAGCAGGTGCGACTCGCTCATCTGCAGGCACTGGTGACGCTTTGTCGCGCAGTCGGCGGAGGCTGGGAGGTGGCATCGCCAGCGAAACCAACCTGCTGGCGCTAAACGCGGCCATCGAAGCGGCGCGGCCAGCGTCGACATGACGCGTCAGGTCAGTGAAGCATTTGCCGGCATCGAGGCCGCAATCAGCCGCATCACCACCATGAACACGCAGGTGGCCACCGCAGCCGAGGAGCAGACCACCGTGGTCAGCGAAATCGATGGCAACGTCATCGCCATCCGCGACACGGCGGCAACGACCACTGCCAGCGCTGATCAGCTGGCCGCAGCCAATGACCATCTGCGCGAACTGGTAACCCACCTGCGCTCGCTGGTGCGGCAGTTCGACGATGCCTGAGCGCTGAGCGCCCCGGCGGCTGCCTGGGAAAGTCAGTGGTCGGGATTACCCGCCACGTCCGGCTTCGCGGTGTGGTTGCGCAGCACCTTCTCCACGATGGCGGTGGTGGAGCAGTCGTCAAAAAAAGACAGTACTTTCACCTCGCCGCCATAGCCTTCGACGATCTCCCAGCCGACGACTTCTTCCTTGCTGTAATCGCCGCCCTTGACCAGCACGTCGGGGCGCAGCCGTTCCAGCAGTGCTTCCGGGGTATCGTCTTCGAAACTGGTCACCCAGTCGACGGAGCCTAGTCCCGCCAGCACCGCCATACGGCGGTCCACCGAGTTGATGGGACGGCCCGGGCCTTTAAGGCGGGTGACCGAGGCGTCGCTGTTGATGGCTACGATCAGCCGGTCGCCCAGCTTGCGGGCCTGCTCCAGGTAGCCGACATGACCCGCATGGATGATGTCGAAGCAGCCGTTGGTGAAGACCACCCGTTCGCCATGAGCGCGCGCATCGGCAATGGCGCTCTCCAGCTGCTCGATGGTCAGCACCCCCTGCCCCACACCCAGATCGTGCTGCAGCACCCGCCGCAGCTCCGGCGGCGTGACCACGGCGGTGCCGAGCTTGCCCACCACGATGCCGGCGGCGATATTCGCCAGCGCGACCGCATCCGGCAGCGAGGTTCCGGCCGCCAGCGCGGCTGCCAGCACTGAAATGACGGTGTCGCCGGCACCGGTGACGTCATACACCTCGCGCGCCCGGGCGGGCAAGTGCAGCTCGGACTCGCCCGGTCGCAGCAGGGTCATACCGTGCTCACCGCGGGTAATCAGCAATGCATCCAGCTCCAGCTCGAGGATGAGTCGCTGGCCGCGCGTGACCAGATCACTCTCGCTGGCACAGCGGCCAACCACGGCCTCGAATTCCGCCAGATTGGGGGTGAGCAGTGTCGCGCCACGATAGCGGCGGAAGTCGTCGCCCTTCGGATCAACCAGCACCGGAATTCCGGCAGCACGCGCGGCACTGATCAGCGCGCGCGGGTCGGCCAGCGCACCTTTTGCATAGTCGGAAAGAATGACCGCGCCGACATGCGGCAGCACCGGCGTCGCGGCTGCGGTAATGTCGTCGGCATGGCGCGGCGCAAACGGCTCTTCGAAATCGAGCCGCAGCAACTGCTGATGACGGCTGATGACCCGCAGCTTGGTAATGGTGGGGCGCCCCTCCACCTCTACGAACCGGCAGTGGACCTTGGCCGCCTGCAGGCGATCGGCCAGGGCGGCAGCGGCCTCGTCACGGCCGGTCAGGCCGATCAGCGACACGCCGCCACCCAGCGCTGCGATATTGAGCGCCACGTTGCCCGCTCCGCCGGGCCGGTCCTCGATCTGTTCGACCTTTACCACCGGTACCGGCGCTTCCGGCGAAATACGGGAAGTCGGCCCGTGCCAGTAGCGGTCGAGCATGATGTCGCCGATCACGAGAACCTGGGCGCTGTCGAAGCGCGGAAGCGCGAGTGTCATTGTCGGTTAGCCTTTGGAGAGAAAAACGAGGCGGCTGGAAGCGGCGCATGATAGCACAGGGGCTGTGGGGCCCTGCGCCGTGCAGCCGTGCTCGGTTGCAGGTATCCGCTATGTCGCTTTCCGGGCCAGCCGGTATACTCCCGGCACGTTGAAACGGCTCGCTGCCGACAGGCTTTGCATGACTTCCGAATCCAAACCCGCTGCCAGCAACCTGGCTGTCTACCTGCGTCTGCTCTCCTATGTGCGCCCCTATTCCGGCTGGTTCGTGCTGAGCATCGTCGGGTTCGTGGTGTTTGCCGCTTCCGAGCCTGCTCAGGCCATGCTGATGAAAGTGCTGGTGGAAGCGCTGGAGCAGAAGGATCCCGATGGACGCTACTACATTCCGGCACTGCTGATCGGCATCTACGTGGTGCGCGGCGTCGGCTCCTTCGTCGGTACCTATTTTCTGTCCGTCGTCTCCAACCGGCTGGTGCACGACCTGCGCCGCGAAACCTTCAATCACCTGGTGCGCCTGCCCACCCGCTATTACGATGACAACAACTCCGGCCACATCATCGCCAAGATTGTCTTCAACACGACACAGGTGACCGCGGCTGCCACCGATGCGCTGAAAGTGATTGTGCGCGAAGGCGCCACGGTCATCTGGCTGCTGGCCTACGTCTTCTACCTGAACTGGAAGATGTCGCTGGTATTCCTGCTGATCGCACCGGTCATTGCGCTGATCGTGCGCAGCGTCGGCCGCAAGCTGCGCAAACTGAGCACCAAGGTGCAGCATTCGGTGGGCGAGGTGACGCAGGTCTGCAACGAGGCGGTGACCGGTCATCGGGTGGTGCGCAGCTTCGGCGGTGAGGCGTATGAAATCGACCGCTTCCATGACGCCAGCGCCAACAATATGCGGCGCGCGCTGCGCATGGTGAAGATCACCTCGCTCAACACGCCGCTGCTGCAGCTCATCGTCATCATGGCGATGGGCCTGATCGTGTTCCTGATTCTGCAGCCGCATTTTCTGGCGGAGATGAGCACCGGGGACTACGTCGCCTATCTCACCGCGGTAGCGCTGCTGCCGAAGCCGATTCGCCAGCTCAGTGATGTGAATGGCGCCATCCAGCGCGGGCTGGCGGCGGCCGAGAGCGTGTTCGAGATTCTCGACATGCCGCCGGAGACCGATACCGGCACCGTGGAGGCGGGCCGTCTGCACGGCGACATCGAGCTGCGGCACCTGAGCTACCGATACCCCGGCAGCGATCAGCTGGCGCTGGATGACGTTTCGGTAGCGATCGCCGGCGGCACAACCGTCGCCCTGGTGGGCCGCTCCGGCAGCGGCAAATCGACCCTGGCCAACCTCATTTCGCGCTTCTATCACCACTCGGACGGGGAGATCCTGATCGACGGCATTCCGATCGGCGATTACACCCTGGCCTCGCTGCGTCGTAACATCGCCGTGGTGACGCAGACCGTGACGCTGTTCAACGATACGGTGGCCAACAACATCGCCTATGGCTCGGATGCCGTTGGCGACATGGAGCGCATCCGCGCCGCCGCGCGCGACGCCTATGCGCTCGAATTCATCGAGGCGCTGCCGGAAGGATTCGACACCATCGTCGGCGAGAACGGCGTCAAGCTGTCGGGCGGTCAGAAGCAGCGCATCGCCATTGCCCGTGCGCTGCTCAAGAATGCGCCGATCCTGATTCTCGATGAGGCCACGTCGGCCCTCGACAATGAATCGGAGAAAGCCATCCAGATGGCGCTGGAAAAGGCCATGGTCGGCCGCACTACGCTCATCATCGCGCACCGGCTCTCCACCATCGAGGCGGCTGACACCATCCTGGTGATGGACCGCGGCCGCATCGTAGAACAGGGCACCCACGAGGAGCTGCTGGCCCGCGGTCAGGTCTACGCCGGTCTCCACGCCAGTGGCCTGAGCTAGGGATTCACAATGGTTTCAGGGAACGATAACCATGCATTTTCCAGACATCATCCACCACGGCGCCATCGACGGCGTTACCGGCTCCTGCCATGAGCTGCTGATCCAGCCCGATGTCAGTGTGCTGGTCGACTGCGGTCTGTTCCAGGGAGCGGAACAGGGTCGCGGCGGTAACGCCGCCTCGCCGCAGATCGATTTCGACATCAGTGGCGTGCAGGCGCTGGTCGCTACCCATGTGCATGTCGATCACGTTGGCCGGGTTCCGTGGCTGCTGGCTGCCGGGTTTGCGGGGCCAATCATCTGCAGCGAGCCCACCGCCCGGCTGCTGCCGATCGTGCTCGAAGACGCGCTGCAGTTCAGCGTTCATATGGAGCGCGAACTGCGCGAGCGGCTGATCCGGCTGATCGAATCGCGGCTGGTGCCGCTCCCTTACAAACGCTGGCATACCGTCATCGAAAACGACGCCGTCGTGGCGCGCGTTCGCCTGCAGCGTGCCGGTCATATCCTCGGCTCGGCCTTTGTCGAATTCGATCTGCGCTATCGGACCGGCGAGCGCCGCCGCATCGTCTTTTCGGGCGATCTCGGTGCCCCGCACGCACCGCTGCTGTCGCCGCCCGCCTCTCCCTGGTATGCCGATACCGTGGTGCTGGAGAGCACCTACGGCGACCGTCGTCACGAGGAGCGGAAACACCGCCGCGAGCGCCTGCAGCAGGTGCTGGAGCAGGCACTGGCTGATCAGGGCACGGTGCTGGTGCCTGCGTTCAGCATCGGCCGCACCCAGGAGCTGCTCTACGAGCTGGAGGAGATCATCTGGCACGGTCGCGGGCGCCGCGCGGCGCCGCATCTCGACTGGGACGAGCTGCCAGTGATCCTCGACTCGCCGCTGGCGAGCCGTTTCACGGAAGCCTACAAGGCCCTGCAGCCGTTCTGGAACGAGGAGGCGCACAAGCGGCTCCGCTCAGGCCGGCACCCGCTGGCCTTCGAACAGCTGCTGCGGGTCGATACCCACGATCAGCATCAGGCGATGGTGCAGCACCTCGCCGCCAGCGGGCGACCGGCGGTGGTGATTGCCGGCGCCGGCATGTGCACCGGGGGGCGCATCGTGAACTATCTCAAGGCGATGCTGGACGACCC
>JAJUJZ010000070.1 GCA_029265075.1 Gammaproteobacteria bacterium
CCGGCCCTGGTTCGAACTCCTCCCATCCAGTGTCCATGCTCCCCGCTTGCTGTTCGGTCACTGGGCGGCCCTGCAGGGTCGCTCCACCAACCCGCGCTGCATCGGCCTCGATACCGGCTGTGTCTGGGGTAACCAGCTGACGCTTTTCAACCTGGAAACAGGCGAGCGACTGACTGAGTCGTGCGCCTGCGCTTAGTACTTTTTGTTCCGAGATTACATCTCAGTTATTTCATTCCCCCGCAAAACCACTTAGTTGCGCTCCCACTTTCCTGTCACTCTTACTCACCGGCCTCATCTGCCGGCATGCTCGGCCGTAGCACTTGGCCTCGGACGTTACGATTCACCCACAGCTCTGCAGTTAGCTTGCATTCAAATCGACAGAATTTTCGAAAGCCCGCATTTTTGCTTGCTAAACGATTACCGAGTGTGGCTGTCTATAGCAATGCGACTATGCATGTTCATGAAAGCGCTCCACGTTACACCGCCTCACATTAGCAGCCGCATGCTCGCGCGTACGGAACAGCCGCTTGTACAAGAGGTAACTCATGAGCCTATTCAGCCACTTCCAGAATCGCTACGAGACGACGCAGCAGGAAGAGTTTTCGCTGCAGGAGTATCTCGAGCTGTGCAAGTCCGATCCATCGGTGTACGCGACTGCCGCTGAGCGGTTGCTGACGGCGATCGGCGAGCCAGAAATGGTCGACACTTCGCGCGACCCGCGCCTCAGCCGTATCTTCCAGAACAAAGTCATCCGGCGCTACAAGGCTTTCAGTGAGTTCTATGGGATGGAAGAGGCAATCGAGCAGATCGTCTCTTACTTCCGTCACGCCGCACAGGGCCTTGAGGAAAAAAAACAGATCCTCTATCTGCTCGGCCCCGTTGGCGGCGGCAAATCGTCCCTGGCTGAACGCCTGAAGCTGCTCATTGAGCGTCAGCCGATTTACTGCATCAAGGGTTCGCCAGTCTTCGAATCGCCGCTTGGCCTTTTCGATCCCGACGAGGACGGCCACATTCTGGAAGAGGATTACGGCATCCCGCGCCGCTACGTAAAAACCATCATGTCCCCCTGGGCCGTAAAACGGCTGCACGAATACAAAGGGGACATCAGCCAGTTCCGCGTAGTCAAAGTGTGGCCTTCGCGGCTCGATCAGATTGCCGTCAGCAAGACCGAACCCGGCGACGAGAACAACCAGGATATCTCGTCACTGGTCGGCAAGGTCGATATTCGCAAGCTCGAAGAGTTTCCGCAAAGCGACCCCGACGCGTATGCCTTCTCGGGCGGACTCTGCCGCGCGAACCAGGGCATCATGGAGTTCGTCGAGATGTTCAAGGCGCCTATCAAGGTGCTGCATCCATTACTTACTGCCACCCAGGAAGGAAATTACAACGGCACCGAAGGCATGGGCGCCATTCCTTTTGATGGGGTCGTACTTGCCCACTCCAACGAATCCGAGTGGCAGGCGTTCAAGACCAACAAGAACAACGAAGCCTTCATCGACCGCGTGTACATCGTCAAGGTGCCCTACTGCCTGCGCGTCACCGAAGAGATCAAGATTTATGAGAAGCTGCTTCACAACAGCTCGCTGGCAGAGGCGCCGTGCGCTCCTGACACGCTCAAGATGCTGGCTCAGTTCACGGTACTGTCTCGCCTGAAAGAACCCGAAAACTCCAACATCTACTCGAAGATGCGGGTCTATGACGGCGAAAATCTGAAGGACACTGACCCGAAGGCGAAGAGCATCCAGGAATATCGCGATGCCGCCGGGGTCAACGAAGGCATGGAAGGACTGTCCACGCGGTTCGCGTTCAAGATTCTTTCCAAGGTGTTCAATTTTGATTCGCAGGAAATAGCCGCCAACCCGGTGCACCTGCTCTATGTGCTGGAGCAACAGATTGAACAGGAACAGTTCCCGCCCGATACCGCGGAACGCTACCTGGGCTTCCTGAAAGAGTATCTCGCGCCACACTACATCGAGTTCATCGGCAAGGAGATCCAGACAGCCTATCTCGAGTCCTATTCGGAGTACGGACAGAACATCTTCGACCGTTACGTTACCTATGCCGACTTCTGGATTCAGGATCAGGAGTATCGCGATCCTGAGACTGGGGAGATTCTCGACCGATCCTCGCTCAACGAGGACCTGGAGAAAATCGAGAAGCCAGCCGGCATCAGCAACCCGAAGGATTTCCGCCACGAGATTGTCAACTTCGTGTTGCGAGCGCGCGCCAACAACCACGGTAAGAACCCCGACTGGCGCAGCTACGAAAAACTGCGTTCGGTCATCGAGAAGAAAATGTTCGCCAACACCGAGGATCTGTTGCCTGTCATCTCGTTCAACGCCAAAGCGTCAGCGGAGGATCAGCGCAAGCACAACGACTTCGTCAAACGCATGACCGAGCGCGGTTATACGGAGAAACAGGTTCGGTTGCTGTCGGAGTGGTATCTGCGCGTGCGCAAATCGCAGTAGCAGGCCGCCGCTGGCGGCGGAGGAGCAGCGAGTGAGTTACCTGATCGACCGACGTCTGAACGGCAAGAACAAGAGTGCGGTAAACCGACAGCGATTTCTGCGCCGCTATCGCCAGCATATTCAGCGTGCAGTGCAGGACGCCGTTGGCAAGCGCTCGATCACCGATATCGAGCAGGGGGAAAAGATCACCATCCCCAGCCGCGATGTCAGCGAGCCCACCCTTGGGCACGGTGCTGGCGGCAATCGCGGCATCATTCACCCCGGCAACAAAGAATTCGTCGCCGGGGATCGCATCGCACGTCGCGGAGGCAGCGGCGGCGGTGGCAGCGGCGAAGGACGCGCCAGCAACTCCGGTGAAGGTGTAGACGACTTCGTTTTTCAGATTACCCAGGAAGAGTTCCTCGAATTTATGTTCGAGGATCTCGAGCTGCCCAATCTGGTCAAGCGGCAGCTGGCGGGCACCGAGACGTTCAAATATCGTCGCGGCGGCTTCAGCAGCGTCGGCACGCCCAACCAGATCAATATTGTCCGCAGTCTGCGCGCGGCCCATGCGCGACGCATTGCCATGGGCGCACCCAAGCGCCGGCGACTGCGCGAGCTGGAGGCGGAGCGGCAGCAACTGCTGCAGGCCGATCCGCTGGTACGGGATACGCGACGTCTCGCCGAGATCGAAGAGGAAATGATCGTTATCCAGCGCAAGCTGGATGCACTCCCCTTTATCGATCAGTTCGATATTCGCTACAACCTCAACATCAAGGAGCCTCAGCCCAGCAGCAAGGCGGTGATGTTCTGCCTGATGGACGTGTCCGGCTCCATGAACCAGGCCACCAAGGATATGGCCAAGCGCTTCTTCATCCTGCTGTACCTGTTTCTCAAGCGCAATTACGACCATATCGACGTGGTTTTCATCCGCCACCACACCAGCGCCAAAGAGGTCGACGAGGAAGAATTCTTCTACTCGCGGGAAACCGGCGGCACCATTGTTTCCAGCGCACTGCGACTGATGCAGCAGATCATGCGCGACCGTTATCCCGAGAGCGAATGGAACATCTACGGCGCGCAGGCTTCTGACGGCGACAACTGGAACGATGACTCGTCCGTCTGCTACGAGCTGCTGATCAAGGACATCATGCCTCACCTCCAGCATTACTCGTACGTGGAGATTACGCCCCGCGACCACCAGGCGCTCTGGGAGGAGTACGAGCAGGTGCAGCAGCTCTTTCCTGACAGCTTTGCCATGCAGCAGATTGTCGAAGTACGCGATATTTACCCGGTGTTCCGGGAGCTGTTCCGGAGGAGAACCGCGTGACGCAACCTATTTCAACCGGTTCCGAGTGGACCTTTGAGCTGATCGAGCGCTATCACGATGTGATCGGCGGCATTGCCGCGGAGTTCGGCCTGGACACCTATCCGAACCAGATCGAAGTGATCAGCTCAGAACAGATGATGGATGCTTATGCCGCTTCGGGCATGCCGGTGTATTACAGCCACTGGTCGTTCGGCAAGCATTTCCTCAGCATCGAAAATCAGTACAGCCGCGGCCAGATGGGGCTGGCGTACGAAATCGTCATCAACTCCAACCCATGTATTGCCTATCTGATGGAGGAGAACACCATCACCATGCAGGCGCTGGTCATTGCCCACGCCTGTTACGGCCATAACTCGTTCTTCAAGGGCAACTATCTGTTTCGTACGTGGACCGATGCCGACTCCATCATCGACTATCTGCTGTTCGCCCGAAACTATGTCGCCAGCTGCGAGGCGAAACATGGAGTCGATGCGGTTGAGCGAGTACTCGATGCCTGTCACGCCCTGATGAACTACGGCGTCGACCGTTATAAACGCCCCTACCCGATCTCAGCCGAAGAAGAGCAGCGCCGGCAGGCAGAGCGGGAAGAGTATCTGCAAAAACAGGTCAACGATCTGTGGCGCACCATCCCCAGCGCGCGCGCCGAGAAGGAAACCGAGCAGCGAATACCCTTCCTCAAGGAACCACAGGAAAACCTGCTTTATTTTCTGGAGAAGCGCGCGCCACTGCTGGAGCCGTGGCAGCGGGAGCTGATCCGCATCGTTCGCAAGATCGCACAGTATTTCTATCCGCAGCGCCAGACGCAGGTGATGAACGAAGGCTGGGCGACGTTCTGGCACTACACGATTCTGAATGAGATGTATGACCGGGGGCTGGTCACCGACGGCTTTATGATGGAATTCCTGCAGTCACACACCAGCGTGATCTATCAGCCACCATTCGACAGTCCTTTCTACAGCGGCATCAATCCCTATACGCTCGGCTTTGCCATGATGCGCGACATTCGCCGCATCTGCGAACAGCCCACCGAGGAAGACCGGCGCTGGTTCCCCGATATCGCCGGCAGCGACTGGAAGGAGACGCTGCAATTCGCGATGAAAAGCTTCAAGGATGAAAGTTTCATCCAGCAGTTCCTGTCACCACAGGTGATGCGCGACCTGAAGCTTTTCTATGTGGTCGACGACGATCTGCGCGCGGAAATCGAAATCGCTGCAATCCATGACGACGAAGGCTATCGCGTCATTCGCGAGCAGTTGTCCCGTCAGTACAACCTCGGTGATCGTGAACCCAATATCCAGGTGATCGATGTCGACATGCGGGGCGATCGGGCGCTCTATCTCCAGCATATGCAGCATAACCGGCGTCCGCTGGGCCCGGATACCGACGAAGTGCTGCGCCACGTGCATTCGCTGTGGGGGTTCGATGTTCACCTCGAATCCGTACAGGACGGCAAAGTGACCCAGTCCTGGCACTGTCCACCCGAGCCCGACCAGTGACACCCGCTATAATCGGGTGCTCGGATTCTGGGCGAAAAGACGATGCAGTGTTTTCTGGTGGGCGGCGCGGTGCGTGACACCCTGCTTGGCTATCCCGTCGCTGAGCGGGACTGGGTGGTCGTCGGCAGCACGCCGGAAGAGATGACGGCGGCCGGGTTCACCCCGGTCGGGCGCGATTTTCCAGTGTTCCTGCATCCCGAAACGCACGAGGAATATGCGCTGGCCCGTACCGAGCGCAAGGTGGGGCGCGGCTATCGCGGCTTCACCTGTTACAGCAGCCCCGACGTCACGCTGGAGCAAGACCTGAGCCGGCGCGATCTCACCATCAATGCAATGGCCATGGATGAGGCCGGCAACCTGATCGACCCTTACGGTGGTCAGCGTGATCTCGAAGCACGGCTGCTGCGGCATGTCTCACCGGCTTTCGCCGAAGACCCGTTGCGACTGCTGCGGGTGGCACGCTTCGCCGCTCGTTATCACCATCTCGGCTTCACTGTCGCGCCCGAAACCCACGCGCTGATGCGCACCATGGTGGACAATGGCGAGGTCGACTTTCTGGTGCCTGAGCGCACCTGGAAGGAAGTGGTCCGGGCGCTGGACGAACGACACCCGAGCCGCTTCTTCGCCGTGCTCAATGACTGCGGCGCACTGGCTGCCATCGCGCCGGAACTGCTGGTGCTGGATGCCGCCGACTGGTCGCGCCTGGATGCGGCAGTCACGCCTGACTTCGTCACGCAGCAACGCTTCGCAGTGCTGACCGCTCCGCTGGCGGCGAGTGCGCTGACCACGCTCTCCACCCGCTGGCGCTGTCCCAATGATTATCGGGAGCTGGCAGTGCTGGTAATCAACGAGCGTCATGCCGCCGGCCAGGCCCGGCATGCCGACGTCATCTTTGAACTGCTAAAGCGCAGTGACGCCCTGCGTCGGCCGGAACGGTTCGAGCTGTTCCTCGGTGTGTGTCAGCTGCTCGGGGAGATATCGCCCGCCACCCGCGCGCGACTCAGTACGGCACGTAGCGCGGCGGCAGCGGTCAATGCCCGCGACCTTGAAGACCAGACCCTGAAAGGACCGGCGCTGGGCGCGGCGCTGCAGATCGCGCGCATTGACGCGGTGGCGGAAAGTCTGCGGAAAGCGTGAGGAGAAAGACGTTCGCCGGCGGGCGAATCATCTCTGTCACAAGGCGTACTCAGGCTGACAGGTCGCGGCCCCGCCAGATAAAGGGAATGCGCTCCAGCTCGCGATTGCCGGTAAACGCCTCGCGCAGCGTTTCGTAGCTTTCGCCCGTAACCGGATGGCGCTCGGCGGGTGCGATATCAGCCAGCGGCCACAGCACATAGGAACAGTTCAGCACATCATTGCGCGGCACCCGGATGCCAGCCACGCTGCCCTGAAAATCGCCATAGAGCAACAGGTCGAGATCGAGCGTGCGCGAGCTGAACTTCGGGCCCAGACCGTCATAGCCGTTGGCGCGCTCAATGCTCCGCAACACGTCCTTGAGCTCCGTAATGCTGAGCTCACTGTCGATACCGATCACCAGGTTGAGGAAGGGATCGCCGATAAATCCGGCCGCTGCGCTGCGGTACACCGGCGATATCACCAGCGACCCAAAGGCCTCACTGAGATGTCCCAGTGCCGAAGCCAGATGGCGCCGAGGTTCGATATTGGAGCCAGCGCCGATATATACCCGGGTCACGGCCGTACTCCGCGCTCGATGATGACGCCGACGCCACCACGCGCAGCCGGCACCGCGGCCGGCTTGGTGAGCCGCAGCCGCAGCCAGCGCACCCCGAACCGGGTCATCACCTGCTGTGCACACGCTTCGGCAAGTGATTCGATCAGCTGGTAGCTGCTCTGCTCCACCAGTTCGGTCAGGGCTTCGCTGACGGCAAAATAATCGAGCGCATCGGCAATGTCGTCGCTGCAGGCAGCCGTGGCGCAATCGGCTGCCATCTCCAGATCGAGCACCACCGGCTGGCGCTGGGTACGCTCCCAGTCGTGGATGCCGATGACAGCCTCCAGCGCAAGGCCGTTGATAAAGACACTATCCATGGAGGGTCACCGAGGTGAGCGGCTCAGCCGCGGGAAGTGATTCGAGAGGCCAGCGGGCACGGACGGTAATGGGCAAGGGTTCCTGCTCGCCGGCCAGCAGCCGCTGACAACCGGCATAGGCAATCATGGCGCCGTTGTCGGTACAGAGTGCAGGCCGGGCATAGTAAACCGTGGCGCCGTCAGCAGCGAGCGTCGCTTCCAGCTCAGCCCGCAGGCGCCGGTTGGCGCTGACGCCGCCTGCCATCACCAGCCGCTTCAGCCCGGTCTGCGCCAGCGCCCGACGACATTTGGTCACCAGGGTCTCGACTACGGCAGCCTGGAACGAAGCGGCGACATCAGCTGCATCCTGATCGCTCAGCGGCGCCTGCTGACTGCGCTCGCGGATGGCAGTCAGCACCGCCGTCTTGAGCCCGGAGAAGCTGAAATCGAGACCAGCCCGGTTGAGCATCGGGCGCGGAAAGGCAATGGTCTCGCGGCCCGCTTCAGCCAGCCGCGCCACCTCTGGCCCGCCGGGATAAGGCAGCCCCAGCATCTTCGCGCACTTGTCGAACGCCTCCCCCGCCGCATCATCGATCGACTCGCCGAGCAATGTATAACACCCGATGCCATCGACGCGCACCAGCTGGGTATGCCCCCCCGACACCAGCAGTGCCACGAACGGGACGGCTGGCGGGTTCTCTTCAAGCATCGGCGCCAGCAGGTGCGCTTCCATGTGATGGACCGCTACCGCCGGTACATTCCAGGCATAGGCCAGACTGCGGCCGAGACAGGCACCTACCATCAGGGCACCGATGAGCCCCGGTCCCGCGGTATAGGCCACCCCGTCCACCCGCTCCACGCCGGCCTGTGTCAGCACCTCGCGTACCAGCGGCAATGTTTTTCGAATGTGATCGCGGGAAGCCAGCTCGGGGACCACGCCACCATACGGCTGGTGCAGGCCAATCTGGCTATAAAGGGTGTCGGCGAGCAGCCCGCGCTCGCTGTCATAGAGCGCAATGCCGGTTTCGTCGCAAGAAGTTTCGATGCCGAGGACTCGCATGACCCGCCTGGCTACAGGAATTCGCGATCAACTGTCGCGCCGGTCCCGTGAAAAATGAATGTGGGAAGTGAAGGGCCGAAATCATAAAGGTTCGTACCCGCCAAGACCAGCCGCGACACTCAGCTGGGCTTTGCATTTGCGCCGCATCCGTTTACAATGCGGGCCCTTTCGAGCCGCCTCTGGGGCATTTTCCTCAGGGCGCAGGAATTCACACCCTGGTAAAGGTAGGTTTAATGCCTTCTGTAAAACTGAAAGACAACGAGCCGTTTGACGTTGCCCTCCGCCGTTTCAAGCGCGCCTGCGAAAAAGCGGGTGTACTGGCTGAAGTTCGCAGCCGCGAGTACTACGAGAAGCCGACCGCTGTGCGCAAGCGCCAGGCGGCCGCTGCGGTCAAGCGCCACGCCAAGAAGCTCCAGCGCGAAGCGAAAAAACTCCAGCGTCCTTACTGAGGCCACCGCCCGCAGGCAGTCTCAGTCACAGACAGAAGTGCCGAAGCGCACCCCTCGCGGTGCGCTTTTCGTGTTCTGGCCAGCTGACCAGCCAGACAGCCATGGAGAGGTGACCATGTCTCCGGAACTGAAAAATCGCCTCACCCAGGCCATGAAGGATGCCCTGCGTGCGCAGGACAAGCCGCGCCTCGGTGCTATCCGCATGATGCTCGCCGAGATCAAGCGCGTCGAAGTGGATGAGCGCGCCGAGGTCGACGACACCCGCGTCCTGGCCATTCTCGACAAGATGGCCAAGCAGCGGCGCGATTCCGCTGCTCAGTTCGCTGCCGCCGGCCGCGACGACCTGGTTGCTCAGGAGCAGCTGGAGCTGGACGTCATCGCCGAGTTTCTGCCGCAGCCACTGACAGAGGCAGAGATCGATGCCGCCATTGCCAACGCGATCGCCACCTGTGGCGCCAGCGGTCCGGCCGATATGGGCCGCGTTATGGCAGTGGTCAAACCAGCCGTTCAGGGCCGCGCCGACATGGCGAAAGTGAGCCAGCGCGTCAAGCAACAGCTGAGCTGAACCGCGTGACACAGGCCGGCGTGGCGCCGACTCTGCTACGCTTGCCTTCAGTGTCCGAGCCCCACCTTTAGCTGCAGGCAGCGCCAATGGCTGGCCGCATTCCGCAAGCGTTCATTGATGACCTCCTCGAACGGACCGATCTGGTCGAGGTAGTCGATCGCCGCGTACCGTTGCGCAAGGCGGGCCGCAATTACACGGCCCGCTGCCCGTTCCACGACGAAAAGACCCCGTCATTCAGCGTCAACCCCGACAAGCAGTTCTTCTACTGCTTCGGCTGCGGTGCGGGTGGCAACGCCATCAGCTTCGTCATGGACTTCGACCGGGTGGACTTCCCGCAGGCGGTCGAGACCCTCGCCCACCTTGCCGGGCTGGAAGTACCACGCGAGGAGCGCGCCCACGAAGCACCGGCCCGCCAGCGGCAACGCGACATCTATGAGCTGCTGCAGGCAGCCGCCGACTTTTATCGGGAGCAACTGCGCAGCCACCCCCAGCGGCAGCGCGCCATCGACTATCTGAAGCAGCGCGGGGTGAGCGGCGAAATCGTCCGCGACTTCGGCATTGGCTTCGCGCCGCCCGGCTGGGATAACCTGCTGCGAGCGCTCGGCCAGGATGAGAAGAGCCGCCAGCTGCTGCTCGAAGGCGGCATGCTGGTACAGCGTGAGACCGGCGACGGCGGCGGCAGCGAGCGGCTTTATGACCGCTTCCGCGACCGGCTCATGTTTCCGATCCTCGACAACCGGGGGCGCGTCATTGCCTTCGGCGGACGGGTACTGAGCGATCAGGACAAGCCCAAGTACCTCAACTCGCCCGAGACGCCAGTATTCCACAAGGGACGCGAACTCTACGGGCTCTACCAGGCCCGGCGCGCGCAGCGGCAGCCCCGGCGGCTGGTCGTGGTCGAAGGCTACATGGATGTGGTTGCCCTGGCGCAGCAGGGCATCCCATACGCCGTAGCGACGCTCGGCACGGCGACCAGCAGCGAACATCTGCAGAAGATCTTCCGCCACTGCAGTGATGTCGTCTTCTGTTTCGACGGCGACCGCGCCGGCCGTCAGGCGGCGCAGCGTGCGCTCGATGCGGCGCTGCCGGTGCTGGAGGATGGCCGGGCCGCTCACTTCCTCTTTCTGCCGGAGGGGGATGACCCGGATTCGCTCGTGCGCAAGGTGGGGCAGACCGAATTCGAACGGCTGCTCGACCTCGCTCAGCCGCTGGAAACATATCTGTTCGACAGCGCCGCCGAAGGACTGGACCTGCAGAGCCTTGAAGGCCGGGCGCGTTTCAGCCGGCAGGCGGCGCCGCTGATCGCCCGCCTGCCCGAAGGCGTTTTCAAACAGCTGATGCTGGACGCGCTGGCCGAGCGCACCGGCATCAGCCGCAGTGCGCTGGAAGCACTGCTGCAGCCGCGCGAAGCGGGCCCGGAGCCAGCGATCGATGCGCCGCCGGTACGCGGGCCGCGTAACCGGCCAGTGCAGCGTACCCCCCTGCCAGTACGAGCCGCTGTGCAGCGCGATCCGCTGCTCTACGCCATCGGCCTGCTGCTGCTGCATCCACGTCTGGGCAGCAGAGGCCGGCCCGAACAGTTCCAGCACCTGCAGGGCGAGGCGGCACAGCTGCTGTGCGAACTGCTGCAGCAGCTGCACCGGCGCCCGGAGTCGAGCACCAGCATGCTGCTCGGCAGTTTCCACGGTCAGCCGTGGAGCGACTATATTTCCAGAGCGCTGCGTCAGACCGTGTTCGTACCCGACGAAGGGGCGGAGCAGGAGCTCAGCGACACCCTCCGGCACCTGCAGCGCGGGCGCCTGCAGCAGCAGGTGGCGGAGCGGGTGGAGCAGCTGCGCAACCGGCCCTATGCCGAGCTGTCGCAGGAGGAAAAGCAGGAGATCTGGCAGCTGCTGCGGCAGCAGCACCTTGATTAAGCGCCAACTCGCCCCCATTTCCTGCACACGGGCTGGAATCAACTCCGACCAGACTGGTCGGGTATAGGCGATTTCAGCTATAATGGCCGGCTAATTGCCGACGATACACCCCCTGTGAGACCACGCCAGTATGAGTGATACGGAACAACAGCAGTCCCGTTTGAAAGAGCTTATTGCCAAGGGCAAGGAACAGGGATATCTGACTTACTCGGACGTAAACGACCACCTGCCGGAAGATATTTCCGACCCCGAACAGGTTGAAGACATCATCCAGATGATCAACGACCTGGGCATTCAGGTGTTCGAAGAAGCGCCCGACGCCGACACGCTGCTGCTCGCAGAAAACGAATCCCCCGACGATATCGCTGCTGCCGAAGCGGCCGCGGCGCTGGCTGCCGTCGAGACCGAGGCCGGCCGCACCACCGACCCGGTCCGCATGTACATGCGCGAGATGGGTACCGTCGAGCTGCTGACCCGCGAAGGCGAAATCGTCATCGCCAAGCGCATTGAAGATGGCGTGCGGGAGCTGATGGCCGCGCTCGCCTATTTCCCCGGCACGGTCAAGACCGTGCTTGATGAATACGACAGCGTCGTTGCCGAAGGGCGCCGGCTGACGGAAGTAATGACCGGCTATCTCGACCCGACCGATGATGTGACCCCGGCAACGGCGGTCACGCCGGCGGCTGCTGAAGCACCGAAAGAACCGGAGCCGAAACCCGAGACCAAGCCGAAGAGTCCCGCCAAGGGTAAAGCCGCCAAGGCAGCCGAGCAGGACGACGAGGAAGAGGAAGAAGAGTCCGCTGACACCGAGACCACCGAAGAGGAGGTCACCGGACCCGACCCCGAGGTGGCCCGCGTTCGCTTCAACGAGCTGCGCGAGCAGTACGAAAAGGTCGAGCAGTCGATCAAGAAGCACGGCCGCTACAGCAAGCAGACCGCCAAGGAACTGCACCAGCTGGGCGAAATCTTCAAGTATTTCAAACTCACACCGCGGGTATTCGATCCGCTGGTGGAGATGGCTCGTGGCGCCCTGACCGAGCTGCGCGCCGCCGAGCGCGAGATCATGACTATCTGCGTCCGGCGCTGTGGCCTCGACCGCAAACAGTTCATTCGCGACTTCCCGGGCAACGAAACCAGCACCGAGTGGCTCGACAAGCACATCAATGCCAAGAAGGCCTACAGCAGCAAGCTGGCACAGGCCCGCGATGAGATCACGGCCATCCAGCAGCGCATCAAGGATATCGAAGCGCGCACCGACCTGACGCTGCAGGACATCAAGGAAATCAACCGTCGCATGTCGGTGGGCGAGGCCCGTGCCCGGCGGGCCAAGAAAGAGATGGTCGAGGCCAACCTGCGGCTGGTTATCTCGATCGCGAAGAAATACACCAACCGCGGCCTGCAGTTCCTCGACCTCATTCAGGAAGGCAACATCGGCCTGATGAAAGCGGTCGACAAGTTCGAATACCGCCGCGGTTACAAATTCTCGACCTACGCCACCTGGTGGATCCGGCAGGCGATCACGCGCTCCATTGCCGACCAGGCACGCACCATCCGTATTCCGGTGCACATGATCGAGACCATTAACAAGCTGAACCGGGTATCCCGGCAGATGCTGCAGGAGATGGGCCGCGAACCGACCCCGGAAGAGCTCGGCGAGCGCATGGACATGCCCGAGGACAAGGTTCGCAAGGTGCTGAAGATCGCCAAGGAACCGATCTCGATGGAGACACCCATCGGCGACGACGAAGACTCCCATCTGGGCGACTTCATCGAGGACACCACCATCGCTTCACCGGTCGATGCGGCCACCGGCGAAGGCCTGCGCGAAGCCACCCGCCAGGTGCTGTCCGGCCTGACGGCACGCGAAGCGAAGGTATTGCGGATGCGCTTCGGCATCGATATGGCCACCGATCACACGCTGGAAGAGGTCGGCAAGCAGTTCGACGTCACCCGCGAACGGATCCGGCAGATCGAAGCCAAGGCACTGCGTAAACTGCGTCACCCGACGCGCTCTGACCACCTTCGCAGTTTCCTCGAAGAGTAATGTAATATTGGCGCCGCACATGCGGCGCCATTCCCTTCCGGGGCCTTTAGCTCAGTTGGTCAGAGCAGGCGACTCATAATCGATTAGTCGAGGCCTGAAGGAAGCGTTAGAATTACCACCTTCTAAGCCTTGGCTTGCGAAGATAAAATCAGAAAAAGGGCCTATAGCTCAGTTGGTTAGAGCAGCCGACTCATAATCGGTAGGTCGCAGGTTCAAGTCCTGCTGGGCCCACCATCTACCGCCAAATTGTCCCAAAGGTACAATTTCGGTACAGTCAGAAACACTGGAACTGTACCGAGGCTCCTATGGCGACACTGGTAAAAACACCCTCCGGCACCTGGAAAGCCGTCATCCGCAAAGTCGGCTTTCCAACAGCAACCAAAACCTTCCGTACCAAACGGGATGCTGAAGACTGGTCACGTCGAACAGATGTAATGACCCAGCACTTTCTGCTCAGGTCAGGCCGCTAATGCACATGCGGTCACATAGGCTTCAGCGGGTGTCTTCATTCCCAGCGCTTGATGTGGGTGCCGGTGGTTGTAGAACTGGATCCAGTCGCCGATCACCCGCA
>JAJUJZ010000073.1 GCA_029265075.1 Gammaproteobacteria bacterium
CCCGATTTCATCTATGCCGTAGAGATGACCGGTTATGCCGCACCGCGCTTCGCCCTGACGCAGCCCTCCGATCTGGATCTGGCGCAGGGGCGGGAATTTTACCGGGCAGAGGTGCATCTGGCAGAAGGTGGTCAGCAGTATGACGTGGTGGGATGGAGCCGCGACCAGCTCATCAGTGACATCCTCAATCAGTACGAAAAACACATGCACTTCCTGCACATCAGCTCGACGGAGTGAACGATGGGGGCGCGTCTGGCGAACCGGGCTACCTGCTCGTTGCAGGCAGTGGTGCTGCTGGGTATGGCAATCAATGTCGCGGCCGAGCCGCAGGAGCGCCTGCCTCCGGAACGCCCACTTCCGGACCGGACGGCGATTCAGGCCGAGCTGAGTCAGCTGCGTGAGCGTATTGAAGCGCTGGAACGACTGCTGAGCGCGTCCGCTCCGGATGCCGCGTCGTCGGCAGCAGAGCCGGTCCTGCCAGCGGCGGGAGGCCGCGATTCGCCTGCAAGGCAGACTCCTGCGGTGGTGGAAGGTGATGCGGGAGAGGCGCGTCCGGTTGAGAGCGTACCGGAGCCGTGGCTCGATCTGGGCGGGGCGCTCCGTATCAGCTACAGCTGGCTCGACTACGATCGCGGCAGCAAGGAGCGACGCGGCGACTTCGATGTTGAACTGTTCCGGCTCGATCTCACTGGCGGCAGCGGCCCGTTCGACTTTTCGGTGCAATACCGCTGGTATAACGATTTCGACACCGTGCATCACGCCTGGCTGGGCTATCAGCTCAGCGATGCCACCAGGGTGCGCCTCGGCGTGGTCAAGGTGCCATTCGGCCTGCTGCCAGTCGCCTCCCACAGCTTCTGGTTCGGCGCGACCTACTACCTCGGGTTCGAGGATGACTACGACAGCGGTCTCGAGCTGCACCACGCTGCCGACCCCTGGAGCGTGCACCTCGCCTTCTTCAAGAATGCCGAATACGGCAGCGGGCGCTCGGAACGCTACAGCTTCGATGTGGTAACTGGCGGCGACCAGCAAAACGAGGAGCTCAACCAGTTCAATGGCCGGCTCGCCTATCGCTGGCAGCATGCCGACACGCGCAACAGCGAATTCGGCCTCTCCCTGATGTGGGGTGAGCTCCACAACAAAGCTACCCGCGATCACGGCGAGCGCCACGCCATCGCCGTGCACTGGGATGGCAATCTGGATCCCTGGCATCTGCAGCTGCAATGGCTCGACTACCAGTTCCGGCCAGCCAATCCCGTCGGCGTGAGTGATCGCCAGATTCAGCTCGGCGCCTTCGGTGCACCGTTTCTGATTGCTGCAGCGGGCGAGGTCGTAACCTTCAACCTTGCGCGCAGCTTCTCCACCGTGCCTGCGCCGCTCGACAAGATCACCTGCTACAACGATTACAGCCACGTCATGCCCCGCGGCGAACGTGCGCGTGATTCGATTCAGAATGTCACCGGCTGCTTGCTGACCGCCGGCAAAATTTATGCCTATCTCGACTGGATCACCGGCAAGAACATGTGGTTCATCGGCGGACCCGGCATAGGCCTCAGTGATGACCGGTGGCGCTCACGATTCAATGTCAACATCGGCTATTACTTCTGACCGCCGGCGGCAACTTACCGCAACGTTCACTGTCCGAAAGTCGCACCCGTGCGTCCTTCCGCCGACGGCGGGTGCCAGCAACTGCCATCTCTGTGCGGTAACAAGCAGCTGCCGTTTTTCGTAGCGGGAGCAAGTCGGCTGAAGTCGAGCACCGTGCGTCGCCGGAAACATCGCCGACAGACGGCTCGTTGTCATTGGCTCCCGTTCAGATAAATCGAAGAAAACGGGAGAAGGGCAAATGAAAGGAAAAGCATTGGCGGGCGCCGCCGCGGCACTGCTGACGTTTGGCGGCCTCGCCGTCAGCCCCGGCTACGCCAACAACGAGCTCTTGAAGCTTCAGCAGGATCCGAATCAGTGGGTGATGTGGGGCGGCAACTACGCCGGCACCCGCTACAGTACGCTCGATCAGATCAACGCCCGAAATGTCGGCAAATTGCAGGTAGCGTGGACTTACTCTACCGGCGTACTGCGTGGCCACGAGGGCGGTCCGCTGGTGCTGGGCAACATCATGTATATCCAGACGCCCTTCCCCAACAAGGTGATGGCGATCGACCTGAAGGACCAGGGCACCATCTGGACCTATGAGCCCACACAGGATCCGGCAGTTATTCCGGTGATGTGCTGCGACACCGTCAACCGCGGTCTCGCGTATGGCGATGGCAAAATTTTCATTCAGCAGGCCGATACCACGCTCGTGGCACTCGATGCCAAAACCGGCGAGAAAGTCTGGTCCGTCAAAAATGGCGATCACACCAAGGGTGAGAGCGCGACCAACGCACCGCTCGTCGTCAAAGACAAAGTAATCACCGGCATCAGCGGCGGCGAGTACGGCGTGCGCGGTCACATCACCGCCTACGACATCAAGACCGGCAAGCTGGCGTGGCGCGGCTACAGCGTCGGGCCGGATGAAGAGATGCTGGTGGATCCGCAGAAAACCACCCACCTCGGCAAACCAATCGGCAAGAACTCCAGCCTCGACAGCTGGGACGGCGACCAGTGGAAGCTGGGCGGCGGTACCACCTGGGGCTGGTTTACTTACGACCCGGAGACCAATCTCCTCTATTACGGCACCGGAAACCCCGGCGTCTGGAACCCGAAACAGCGTCCGGGCGACAACCGCTGGTCGATGACCATCTTTGCGCGCGATGTCGACACCGGGATGGCCAAATGGGTTTATCAGATGACGCCGCATGACGAGTGGGATTACGACGGCGTCAATGAGATGATTCTGGTCGACCAGACCATTAAGGGCAAACAGCGTAAGACGCTGGTCCATTTCGATCGCAACGGCTTCGCCTATGTGCTCGACCGCGTGACCGGCGAACTGCTGAGCGCAGAGAAGTTCGACCCCGCCGTCAACTGGGCCTCTCATATCGACATGGAGACTGGCCGTCCCCAGGTGGTTGAGCAGTACAGTACCGACGCCAACGGCGAGGACGTCAACACCGAGGGCATATGTCCGGCCGCACTCGGAACCAAGGACCAGCAGCCGGCAGCCTACTCTCCGCGCACCAGGCTGTTCTATGTGCCGACCAACCACGTCTGCATGAACTACGAGCCGTTTGAAGTGGAATACGTGGCAGGCCAGCCGTATGTCGGTGCGACGCTGACCATGTTCCCGGCGCCCGACAGCCACGGCGGTCTGGGCAACTTCATCGCCTGGGATGCCGACAAGGCGAAAATCGTCTGGTCACTGCCAGAACCGTTCTCGGTCTGGAGCGGTGCGCTGGCCACGGCGGGTGACGTGGTGTTCTACGGTACGCTTGAAGGCTTCCTCAAAGCGGTCGACGCCAAGACGGGCAAGGAGCTGTACCGCTTCAAGACACCGTCGGGAATCATCGGCAATATCAACACCTATACCTATAACGGCAAACAGTATCTCGCCGTTTATTCGGGAATCGGCGGTTGGGCCGGTATCGGCATGGCGGCCGGTCTCGAAGGCGACACCGAAGGTCTGGGTGCGGTGGGCGCCTACAAGAAGCTGAGTTCTTACACACAGCTGGGCGGAACCTTGACCGTGTTTGCGCTGCCCGATTAAGGGCGCGCCGTGTACCGCCGTGGCTCTGTTCGCGGCGGTACACGCCTCATCCGGCTTCGCACATTTATTTGATGGGATAACAATGTTTCGAAACCATCGATCGTTCCTGTCCGTCTTAATGCTGAGTTTTGCTGCTACTCCGGCGGCCATAGCCAATGACTTCCCGACAATCGATCGCGTGCAGTTTGTCTACGAATGCATGGCGCTACATGGCGGGGAAAACTACGCCAACCTCTACAGCTGTGCCTGCACGCTGGACCGGATTGCGGAACGGCTCAGTTATAACGAGTACGTAGTGGCTGACAGTTATGTGCGCATGGAAAACATGCGCGGCGAACGCGGCGGCCTGTTTCGCAGCAGCGATGATGCGCGCCGTATCCGCAACAGGTTCAAGGAAATGCGCAGCGATGCCGAAAAGCAATGCTTCGTCAAACGGCCACCCGCTGACGCCAGCCCGGCCCAGGGTCGGCAGGGCTGATCATGTGTCGCCAACCTCATGATGGAGAGCACAACGTGAATTCCTGCCGTTCTGTCGTACGTCACGTGCTACCGCTGCTATATGGCGCTGGTCTGTTGTTGTCAATGGCGGGACCGGCTCTGGCCGACGAGGAGAAGCCCTACACCGTGCAGTGTGAAGGCAGTAAGTGCTCGGTCGACGGATCCACCTATCGCGGCTGGCGTACCTATCATGCGTTCTGTCACACCTGCCATTCGCAGGATGCCGTCGGCAGCACCTTCGCGCCCAGCCTGCTGACGCGCTTCCAGCAGGACTCGATGACCAAGGAGCATTTCGTCGACGTGGTCACCAACGGCTTCAGCGGCCAGGTGGGTGTGATGCCGGGCTGGAAGGGCAACCCCAACGTGATTCCCCGTATCGATGATCTGTGGGCCTATCTCAATGCCCGCTCCGACGGTGCCCTGAAACCGGGGCGTCCGACCAAAATGAAAGAGTAAGAACGGTAGGCGACCTGTCATGGCACGCATCAGACGGAAACTGCTGGCTTCACCAGGGATGAGACTGGCGCTCGTTTTTACCGCGGCGCTGACGACTGCCGGACTGCGCGCCGAGGTGCCGCCGGATGTGCTCCGCGTCTGCGCCGACCCCAACAACCCGCCGTTTTCTCACCGCGATGGGAATGGTTTTGAAAACCGCATTGCCGAGCTGCTGGCTGCCAGACTCGATCGCAAGCTGGAGTATTTCTGGTTTCCTCAGCGAATGGGGTTCGTGCCCAACACGCTCAAGTCCTGGTCGGACGAGACGGGCTATTTTCGCTGCGATCTGATTATCGGCGTGCCGGTCGGTTTCGATCAGTCGGACACCACCCGCGCCTATTACCGCTCGACCTACGCGCTGGTTTTCAAGAGCTACGGCGTTCTGCAGGGTGTCGACTCCGTCGCCGCTTTTGATGAGTTGCCGGCAGCAAAAAAAGATCAGCTGCGCATCGGCGCCTTCAACCCATCCCCCTCCATTGGCTGGCTGCGCGAGCGGGATCTGCTCGACAACGCCACGGTGATGCCGACGCTCAGCGGCGACGCCGAATTCTTTCCCGGCCGGTTGCTGGAAGGGCAACTGCGCAACGATCAGCTCGACGCGGTGCTGATCTGGGGTCCGATCGCCGGCGACTTTGTCCGGCGTCACCCCGAACTCGATCTGACACTGCTGCCACTGCGCGATGGCGCCGGGCATCGTTTCGAGTTTTCGGTCGCCATGGGTATCCGTTATGGCGAGAAGGCCTGGAAGCAGCAAATCGAGCAGACACTCGCCACCCAGCGGGCAGCGATCCGCCGCATTCTCGATGACTACCACATCCCGCAACTGCCGCTGACGGCGGCGCCCGCTGATGAAGATGACAATGACTGAACAGCCCCGGCTGACCGCTGCCCTGCTGACCGTCGCGACCGTAACCAGCCTGCTGGCGGCGCCCGTAGCGGCACAGTCGGCGCAGCGTGGCGTCAGCAGCGCCAACCCGCTGGAGATCCTGGTGGTGACCGCCAGCCGCGACGAGCAGCCCCGGGCAGACTTTCTGGGCTCGGTCGACGTGGTCGGCAGCGCCGAACTCGATCTCATCAGTCACCAGCACATCCAGCAGGCATTGGCGCGGGTACCGGGCGTTAACCTGCAGCGGGGTGATGGGCAGGAATATCTGCCGGCGGTACGTTCGCCGGTGCTGACCGGTGCCGGCGCCTGCGGCGGCTTCCTGATTGCCGAAGACAGCATCCCGGTCCGCGCCGCCGGTTTTTGCAACATCAACGAACTGTTCGAGACTCACAGCGAACAGGCGAGCCGCATCGAAGTACTGCGCGGCCCCGGCACCGCCCTGCACGGTTCCAACGCCATGCACGGCATCATCAACGTCATCACGCCGGCACCGGCAGAGCGGCGCCGGCGCATTGGTGTCGAATTCGGCCCATGGGATACCGCGCGCATCGAACTGTTTGCCAGTGAGGTATGGGGCGCCCATGGCGGTGCGATCGCCTTCACCGGCGCCCATGATGGCAGTTTTCGCGATGATGCCGGAGTGGACCAGCAGAAGCTGACGCTGCGCCACCGTTTCACCGGCGATAATGTGGTGATCGATTCGGGCCTCACTGCCACCAATCTCAACCAGGGGACCGCCGGCTACATTGAAGGCGAAGGCGCTTACAAGCACGAACGGCTGCGGGAACAGAACCTCAACCCGGAGGCGTATCGCGATGCGCGCGCGGCGCGGTTGTGGAGCCAGTGGCGGTACAGCTTCGATGCGCGGCGCGAGCTGAAGGTCACGCCCTATCTGCGCGATACCCGCATGACCTTTCGTCAGCACTTCCTGCCAGGCAAGCCGCTGGAGGAGAATGGCCAGAAAAGCATCGGGGTACTTTCCTCCTACCATGTCGGCCTGAATGACCAGCTGGAACTAATTGCCGGTCTCGACGGCGAGTTCAGCCAGGGCTATCTCAAGCAGAGCCAGGAAAGCCCCACTGTCGGCTCAGCCTTTCTGCAAGCCACCATTCCGCAGGGCAAACACTATGACTATGAAGTTGACGCCCTCATGGTGGCGCCTTTCGCGCAGCTCGACTGGACAGTCACCGACCGCTGGCGTATCACCGCCGGCCTGCGCTACGAGCACATGCGTTACGACTACGACAATCAGATGATTGCTGGCCGCAGCCGCGACGATGGTACCCCATGCGCCATGGGCGGCTGCCGCTACAACCGGCCGGCTGATCGCGAAGACAGCTTTAACAACTGGTCGCCCAAGCTTGCCATCGGCTATCAGCTGGCCGAGCACCATCTGCTATATCTGAACCTCGCGCACGGCTTCCGCGCCCCTCAGGCCACTGAGCTGTACCGGCTCCAGGAGCAACAGACGGTGGCCGATCTCGACTCCGAGGTCCTGAAAAGCATCGAGCTGGGCGCCAAAGGCGGCACCAGCCAGTACGGCTACACCCTGGCGCTGTTCGCGATGCAGAAGGACAACGTCATATTCCAGGACAGCGCACGGGCCAATGTCGACAACGGTGAGACCGACCACTTCGGGCTGGAGGCCAGCCTGCGTCTGCAGTTCGCCCCGGCGTGGGGTATCGAGTTCAGCGGCAGCTACGCGCGCCATCGTTACGCCAATGACCCGGAGCCAACGCTGCTGATCGACGGCAATGACCTCGACGGTGCGCCGCGATTCTTCGCCAGCACCCGGCTCGGCTGGTCGCCAACAGATAAGGCGCGCGTCGAGCTGGAGTGGATTCACATGGATGACTATTACCTCGACCCGGAAAACACGGTCGAGTACGGCGGCCACGATCTGTTCAATTTGCGGCTGACCTGGTCGCCTGCCCGGCACTGGACGCTGTTTGCCCGCATCCACAACCTGACCGATACCGGCTATGCCGAGCGGGCCGACTTCACCACTTTCAGCGGCCCCCGCTACTTCCCAGGGATGGAACGGGCACTGTTCGCGGGAATTACCTGGGAGATGTAACGCCCAATAACGTACAGGGAAAGCACGATGATGGAACGCACACTGCCTCACCTGGGCATGGCCGCACTGCTCCTTGCACTGGTTCTGCCGGTACCGGAGCTGCAAGCGGCCGCAGCGGAACAACTCTATGTCAGTAACGAGGACAGCGGCAGCGTCTCGGTCATTGATGCCGCCACGCAGTCGGTGGTCGCCACTATTGATGTCGGGCGCCGGCCGCGCGGTCTGAAGGTGAGCCCGGACAATGCCTGGCTCTACGTCGCGCTCAGCGGCTCTCCAAAATGTCCGCCGTGGGTCGACGAGGCAGAGTGTGCCAGCCAGGGTGTCGACAAGAGTGAGGATGGCATTGCTCAGGTTGATCTGAAAGCACTGAAGCTCACCAGGGTGCTGCCGGGCGGCTCCGATCCCGAGCAGTTCGATGTCAGTCTCGATGGCAAGCATCTCTATATCGCTAACGAGGACGCCAATCTGCTTTCCGTGGTGGAAGTAGAGAGCGGCAAGATCGTAGCGGAGGTACCTACCGGTGGCGAACCCGAGGGCGTGCGGGTCACGCCTGACGGCAAACTGGCGGTAGTGGCGTCGGAAACTGACCACAGGCTCACCCTGATCGATACTGCCACCAATCAGATAGCAGGCGAGGTCGACGTCGGTAAGCGGCCGCGTGATCTGGTTTTCAGCAGCGACAGCAAGTGGGCGTTTGTCTCGGCCGAAATTGGCGGCACTGTCGATGTGGTCGATATGACCAGCCTCGAAAAGACCCGCTCCATTGCATTGCCGAAAGGCAGTCTGCCGGTGGGGCTGGTCATCACCCGTGATGATCAGCGCCTGTTTGTCGCTAACGGCCGAGGCAAGACCATATCCGAAATTGACGTCGCCACCGGCGAGGTCGTGCGGACCACCGAGGTGGGCCAGCGCCCGTGGGGCATAGCGCTGTCAAAAGACGAACGCACTCTCTATACGGCCAACGGTCCCTCCAATGATGTCAGTGTCATCGATGTGGAAAGTTTTGCTGTAGAGGACCGGATTCCCGTCGGCAACTCGCCGTGGGGCATTGTCCGCAGTCACTGACAGCTGGCAGCCGCAGATTTTTTGCAAACGATAAAACAAAAACAGGGAAGATAATCATGGCAGCCCGACACCTTCGCATGGCCTTCGCTGCACTCACCGCACCACTGGCTGTCCCGTTCGTCTGGGCGGAACTTGATCAGGCCGCCACCGAGCAGATGCAGCTGGCACCGGCGGAGCATCGCCAGATTCCGGAAATCGTGGTCGTGGATGTCTCGCCGATGCCGGGCGCCGCCGGTCTCGCCATGGGGCGTTTGCCGTTTGTGGTGCAACGTGCCGATGCTGAAGCGCTGCGGCGCGCGCAGGCCCTGGATATCACCGAATATCTTCAGCGGCGTATAAGCAGCGTTTCATTCAACTCAGCGCAGAACAATCCGCTGCAGCCGGATATTCAGCTGCGCGGTTTCACTGCGTCGCCACTGCTGGGGCTCGCGCAGGGGCTGTCGGTTTATCAGAACGGCGCGCGCATCAACGAACCTCTGGGGGATTCTGTCAACTGGGATCTGCTGCCTCAGGTGGCGATCTCGCAGATGACAGTTATCAGCGGCGCCAACCCCATCTACGGTCTCAATACGCTGGGCGGCGCACTGGCCATCGAAATGAAGGATGGATTCAGTTACGAAGGAGGTGAGCTGAGCTACTCGACCGGCTCCTGGGATCGTCAGCACGCGTCCCTGCAGATCGGCGCCAACAACGGCCGCTGGGGTTTCTACGGTGCGGCCGAATGGTTTGATGAGGACGGCTGGCGTGACGAGTCCCCGTCCGACGCTACCAATGTCTACGCCGCGCTCAGCTGGCGCGATGAGGATCGCTCCAGTGCCAATCTGGGCTTCCAGTATGGCGACAGCGACCTGATCGGCAACGGTGCCCTGCCGGTCGGACTTGTGGTGCGCGATCGCGAAGCGATTTTCACTGCACCCGACATTACCGCCAACCGCATGAGCATGGTGACCTTCGACGCCAGTCATTTCATCAATGAAAACCTGCAGCTGGCTGGCTCTGCATTCTACCGGCGCAACAAGACACGCTCCTTCAATGGCGACGCCACCGAGCTGGCGCTGTGCGAATTTGCTGGTGGTGGTCGCGCGCTGCTCGATGATCTGGAAGACGTGGAAGACGCGCTGGAAGATGTGCTCGGTATCGAGATCGACGACATCTGCGAAGGCGGCGATCCTGCCATCACCAGTTTCGCCGATCTGGAAGCACTGGTAGAGCGCCAGGCGCTGGCGCGCGGCCTCGACCCGGAAGATTTCGAGCTGGAAGATATCAGTGACGAGCTCTCCGGCACCGGCATCCTCAGTGACGAGGCGATCAACAATATCAGCAAGCGTGAGCAGCGCAGCGGCGGCTTCGATCTGCAAGCGATCGGGCTAGGCGACCTGTTCGACCGTGACAATCACCTGGTAGTCGGCATTTCGTATTATTTTGGGAAGTCGGATTTCGATTCGATCACCGAACTGGCCGGACTGAATCCGGTAACGCGCAGTACGGCAGGACTCGGCACTGGCACCTTTATTGATGACCAGGCCACCCACGTCAAAACGCGCACCGATAGCTGGAGTCTCTATCTCACCAATACCCACCAGCTGACGCCGCGGTTGTCGTGGACGCTGGCAGGACGTTACAACCGTACGGAGATCGAGCTGCGCGACCGCTCTGGGGAACGGCCGGAACTCAATGGCGACCATACCTTCCAGCGCTTCAATCCGGCGACCGGCCTCACCTATGCGCTGACCGACAATGCCACGCTCTATGCTTCCTACGCCGAATCATCACGCGCCCCCACGCCGATCGAGCTGGCCTGTAACCAGGGCGTATTCGAGGTGGCACGTCGGTTTGCGGAAGCGCGTGGCGACGATCCGGAAGACATCGACTTCGAGTGCCGTCTGCCCAACGCCTTCCTCGCTGACCCGCCCCTCGATCAGGTCGTTGTGCGCTCACTTGAGGCGGGTGTCCGCGGCAGCTGGAATGACATCCAGTATCGCGCTGGCCTGTTCCGCAGTGAAAACCGCGATGACATCATCTTCCAGACCACCGGCCGCGCCACCGGGCTGTTCGGCAACGTCGACAAAACCCGGCGCCAGGGCGCGGAGCTCGCTGTCAGCGGCCAGTGGCAGGCGCTCGACTGGTTCGCGTCCTACAGCTACCTGGAAGCGACGTTCGAAGCACCATTCATGGCGCTCAGTCCAAATCACCCCTCTGCCAACAGCGATGGCGAGATTCAGGTGCGCTCCGGAGACCGCATTCCCGGTCTGCCAGAACATCAGTTCAAACTGGGCGGCGACTGGTCGGTGACCGATCAGCTGATTATCGGTGCGGAGATGATCTATAACAGCGGCCAGTATCTGCGCGGCGACGAATCAAACGAACTCTCGCAACTCGGTGGTTACACGGTGGTGAACCTGCACGCGGCGTGGCGCTTTCACAAGAACATGGAGCTGACCGCGCGCGTGACCAACCTGTTTGACAAAGAGTTCGAGAACTTCGGCCTGCTGGGTGAAGATCCGGACGAGGTAATCGATGACCTCAATGACGAACGGCCGATCTTTGTCGGCGTCGGCGCACCGCGCGGGGCCTGGGTGGGTCTGCGCATCATTTTCTGATCTGGCCGCCGGCGAGGCCAACTGCTGCAGGCGCACAGGAACCGCGCAGCGTCCGCCGCGCCGGCGCGCCGCTTTTGCTCAGCTCCACAGACGCATCAGGCCTTCCTGACAGACCGACGCTACCAGCTCACCGTCCTGGGTATAGACATGGCCCTGACCGAGCCCGCGGGCGCCGCTGGCCGAGGGCGAGTGGATGACATAGAGCAGCCACTCGTCGATACGGAAGGGGCGGTGAAACCAGATGGCGTGATCGAGGCTGGCTGCCTGCAGCTCCGGCGTACGCAGCGACACGCCATGCGGACGCATGGCGGTGGCGAGAATGTGCATGTCGGAGGCGTAGGCAAACAGCTGCCGATGCAGCGCCGGCCCACCGTCAACGACACCTTTGGCGCGCAGCCAGACCGCCGTCTGCGGCTCCGCGGGCTGGGGAGCAAGCAGATCGACAGGATCGACCTGGCGATATTCGATCGGCCAGCGCCGCGAGGTGAGAAAACCGCCCGGCAACTGGCCAAAGCGCGCCTCATCGGTCAGCAACTCATCTGGCTGCGGCACCGCTGGCATCGGCAGCTGATGCTCGAAACCCTGCTCGGGTCGCTGAAACGACATCTGACAGCTGAAAATGGCGCCACCGTGCTGCCGCGCCACCACAGCCCGGGTCGAAAAACTCTTACCATCGCGCAGCTTGTCCACGTCGTAAATGACCGGCCGGTAGGGATCACCGGGACGCATGAAATAGGCATGCATGCTGTGCAGGGAGAGCTCGTCGGCCACCGTCGCATCCGCTGCCGCCAGCGCCTGGGCCAGCACCAGCCCGCCATAGATGCGTCGGCCCGCCGCCGGACTGGTGCCCCGAAAGAGGTTGTCGTCCAGCGATTCCAGCCGGATCAGCCGGCAGAGCTCCGCCAGCGCATCGAGCTCGCTATCACCGTTAGCAGTCGTTTGACTCACTCTCAGGCTCCTGCAGGTTCATGGTTCACGGTGTTCGGGTCGGACAGCGATGCGGCCGCCAGCGGTGCCGCCGGGAACTGGTAGGACACCATGATGACATTCATGGCGTATTCGACCAGCAGGCGACTGCCGCGGTCGGTGCCGGCCGCACCTGCTGCGACCATCAATGGCAACAGGTGATCCTCACGCGGATGGGCATCGCGCGCAGCGGGTGCCTGGCTCCACTCGGTCAGCATCTGATTCCGCAAGGCAGGGTCCGGCTGGGTCACAGCCTCGTTCAGATACGCCTCAAACAGTTGCGACACCGGAAGCGAAGCGCTGCTGCGGAAGCCGGGCATATTGTGGTAAGTCAGCCCGCTGCCAATGATCAGCACCCCCTCATCGCGCAACGGCGCCAGCGCCGCGCCGACGCGAATGTGTTCGGCGGGATCGTAGCCGCTCTTGAGCGCCAGTTGCACCAACGGCACATCGGCGGCGGGATACATCAGGCTCATCGGCACAAATGCGCCATGGTCGAACCCGCGCTCAGGATCGCTGTCGCACGCGATGCCAGCCCCCGCCAGCAGCGACTGGACGCGAGCCGCCAGCGCGGGCGAGCCTGGCGCGGCATAGCGGATCCGATAGGTGTGTTCAGGGAAGTTGTAATAATCGTATTCCATCGGCGGCTCGGCACTGGTGGTCACCGTGAACGCCGGCTCCTCCCAGTGTCCGGAAATCATCAGCACCGCCCGCGGGCGAGCAGGCAGACGCTCCGGCAGTGCACTGA
>JAJUJZ010000016.1 GCA_029265075.1 Gammaproteobacteria bacterium
GAAATGGTAATGCCGGGTGACAACGTGCAGCTGGAAGTGACGCTGATCGCTCCGATCGCGATGGAAGAAGGTCTGCGCTTCGCCATCCGTGAAGGCGGTCGCACCGTCGGTGCTGGCGTCGTAGCCAAGATCATCGAGTAAGCGATAGGTGCCTGCCCAGGTGGCGGGCCAACCGAAAGGCGCCGTCCGCGGCGCCTTTTTTTGTCGCGGTGACAGTAAGTTAGAGAGAGTAGAAGCGGCTGTAGCCAGGTTGGAAGGTAGTGAGACGGCCTCCCCGAATGTTGTTGACAGGGTGAGAGTCGGCCACTAAAATGCCGCTTCCATTTTTCAGGGTGGGTCCGGCCGGAATAGCCGGGCTGCTCAATTTAAAATCGGTATTGGAGTGTTGGTCAAGTGCAAAACCAGCGAATTCGTATTCGTCTAAAGGCCTTCGACCACCGCCTCATCGACGCGTCGGCGCAAGAGATTGTCGATACGGCCAAGCGTACCGGTGCCCAGGTTTGCGGACCCATCCCGCTGCCCACCCGCACTGAGCGCTACACCGTACTCATTTCTCCGCATGTGAATAAAGATGCGCGTGATCAGTACGAAATTCGTACTCACAAGCGTCTGCTCGATATTGTCGAGCCTACGGAAAAGACCGTAGATGCGCTGATGAAGCTCGATCTGGCGGCTGGTGTTGAAGTTCAGATCAGTCTGGGCTGATCAGGAAAGACTAAGCAGTTCCGGAATACAGAAAGACCCGCTCAGGGCTTTCCCCCTGGGTTGTGTAACACGCGGCAGAGCGTGGCCATAGAGGGTGAAAGCCCCGTACACTGTGAGGTTCTAGCATGGCTATTGGTTTGGTCGGTCGTAAGGCCGGCATGACCCGCGTTTTCAATGACGACGGCGTCTCAATCCCGGTGACGGTGATCGAAGTTGATCCCAATCGTGTCACCGCTATCCGCACCACGGAAGGCGAAGGCTACGACGCCGTTCAGGTCACCACCGGTACGCGCAAGGCGTCGCGGGTCACCAAGCCCGAAGCGGGTCACTTCGCCAAGGCGAGTGTCGCTGCTGGTCGCGGTCTCTGGGAGTTCCGTCTCGAGGGTGAAGAGGCACCTGAGGTTGGCTCAGAGCTGACAGTGTCGCTGTTCAGTGCCGGACAAAAAGTTGATGTTACCGGTACCTCGAAGGGTAAAGGCTTCCAGGGTACCGTAAAACGCTGGAACTTCCGCACCCAGGATGCCAGTCACGGTAACTCTATCTCTCACCGCGTTCCCGGTTCGATCGGTCAGAACCAGTCTCCCGGTAAGGTCTTCAAGGGCAAGAAGATGTCGGGGCACATGGGCGCCGAGCGTGTCACCGTGCAGTCGCTCGAAATTGTGCGCGTAGACACCGAACGCAATCTGCTGTTGGTCAAGGGAGCAGTTCCAGGCGCGCCAGGTGGCGATGTGCTGGTTCGTCCTGCGGTCAAGCTGAAGAATTCCTGAGGGGACGAGCAATGGAATTGAATATTGCCAAGCCCGGCAACGACGGGGCGGCGGGTACTGTAAAGGTATCTGATGTCACGTTTGCGCGTGATTACAACGAAGATCTGGTGCATCAGGTCGTTACGGCTTACCTGGCGGGCGCGCGTCAGGGTACTCGTGCCCAGAAGACCCGCTCGGAAGTGAGCGGTGGCGGCAAGAAGCCGTTCCGTCAGAAAGGTACTGGTCGCGCTCGCGCCGGAACCATCCGTTCGCCGCTGTGGCGTACTGGTGGTACCACTTTCGCCGCGCGTCCCCAGGACCACAGTCAGAAAGTAAACCGGAAGATGTACCGCGCCGCGCTGCAGGTCATCCTGTCTGAGCTCGCGCGTCAGGATCGTCTGGTGGTGGTCGAGGACTTCACGGTCGAGCAGCCGAAAACCAAGCTGCTGGTTCAGGCGCTGGGTCAGTACGGCCTCGACAACGTGCTGATCGTTGGCGAAGAAGTGACTGAGAATCTGTACCTTGCAGCGCGCAACCTTCACAAGGTTGATGTGCGTGATGTGGCAGGCGTCGACCCTGTGAGCCTGATCGCCTACGACAAGGTCATGGTTACTGTGCCGGCCCTCAAGAAATTCGAGGAGATGTTGGGATGAACCCGGAGCGCATTTACAAAGTACTGCTGGGCCCGCACATTTCGGAAAAGGCTGCGATCAGCGCCGAGCGTGGCAACCAGGTGGTGTTCAAGGTTGCGCGTGATGCCAGCAAGCTCGAAATCCGCAAGGCGGTCGAGACGCTGTTCAAGGTCAAGGTGCAAGGTGTGCAGACCCTGAACGTGAAAGGCAAGGTCAAGTTCAACCGGTTTGGGCAAGTCAAAAAGCCGAGCTGGAAAAAGGCTTACGTTCGTCTGGAGCAAGGTCAGGATATTGACTTTGCCGTAGCGGAATAACCGGGGGTCAGGTCAGATGGCAATTGTAAAAAGTAAACCGACTTCTCCGGGGCGCCGCTTCGCCGTACGTGTTGTAAACCCGGATCTCCACAAGGGCAAGCCGTACCGTCCGCTGCTTGAAAAGCAGAGCCGGACCGGCGGTCGTAACAATAACGGCCGGATCACGACGCGGCACGTTGGTGGCGGTCATCGTCAGCACTACCGCGTCATCGACTTCCGTCGTAACAAAGACGGCGTACCGGCTACGGTCGAGCGTATTGAGTATGATCCGAACCGCACGGCCTTCATCGCACTGGTGCTGTATGCAGACGGCGAGCGTCGCTACATCATCGCGCCGAAAGGCCTGAAAGTGGGCGACAAGATCGAGTCCGGCGATGCAGCAGCGATCAAAAGCGGTAACACGCTGCCGCTGCGTAATATTCCGGTCGGTAGCACCATTCACTGCATCGAGATGAAGCCTGGTAAGGGCGCTCAGCTCGCTCGCAGCGCTGGTGCCTCTGTCCAGCTGGTGGCGCGCGAAGGGCAGTATGCAACGCTGCGTCTGCGTTCCGGCGAAATGCGCAAGGTGCTCGCTGAGTGCCGCGCGACTCTGGGTGAAGTGTCGAACAGCGAACACAGCCTGCGGAAACTCGGCAAAGCTGGCGCTCAGCGTTGGCGTGGCGTCCGTCCGACGGTGCGCGGTGTTGCGATGAACCCGGTTGATCACCCGCACGGTGGTGGTGAAGGGCGTACCTCTGGCGGCCGTCATCCGGTTACGCCCTGGGGTGTGCCGACCAAGGGTTACAAGACTCGCAAGAACAAGCGTACGAACGATTTCATCGTTCGCCGTCGCACCAAGTAATGCGCGCAGCGCTAACGGTTTCTGAAAGAGGATAGGTTTGTGCCACGTTCACTGAAGAAAGGTCCTTTTATCGACCTTCACCTGATGAAGAAGGTAGAGGCCGCCATCGAAAAGAACGATCGTCGCCCGATCAAGACCTGGTCGCGTCGCTCGATGATCTCTCCCGATATGGTGGGTCTGACGATTGCCGTCCACAACGGTCGCCAGCACGTTCCCGTGCTGATCTCCGAGGATATGGTCGGTCACAAGCTGGGCGAATTTGCTGTTACGCGGACCTTCAAGGGCCACGTCGCAGACAAGAAAGCCCGGCGGTAACAGTTTGCTGAGACGAGGTTGAGACAATGGAAGCTGCGGCACGACTGACAGGCGCACGTATTTCCGCTCAGAAGGCCCGTCTGGTGGCAGACCAGATTCGTGGCAAGAAGATCGAAGAGGCGCTGAACATTCTGACGTTCAGCCCGAAGAAGGCAGCTCACCTGATCAAAAAGGTGTTGAATTCAGCAATCGCAAATGCTGAAAACAACGAAGGTGCTGACGTTGATGAACTCAGGGTGGCAACGATTTTCGTTGACGAGGGTGTGACGCTGAAACGCATCATGCCGCGCGCGAAAGGTCGTGCCGACCGTATTTCGAAAAGAACCTGCCATATCACGGTGAAAGTTGCCGACGGCGAAGGTAAGTAGGAGTCCACTAGATGGGTCAGAAAGTACACCCGACAGGCATTCGCCTCGGCATTGTCCGCGACCACAACTCCATTTGGTATGCCGGTCGCAAAAACTATGCCCAGCGCCTGATCAGCGATCTCGAAGTGCGGAAGTACCTCGAGGAGAGGCTTGGCAATGCGTCGGTCAGCCGCATCGTAATCGAGCGCCCCGCGCAAACTGCACGGATTACGATCCACACAGCACGCCCCGGTATCGTTATCGGTAAGAAGGGCGAGGATGTTGATCGTCTGCGCAAAGATCTTGCTGCGCGCATGGGTGTACCCGTTCAGATCAATATCGAAGAGATCCGGAAGCCCGACCTCGACGCCAAGCTCACGGCGATGAACGTTGCCCAGCAGCTGGAACGTCGCGTAATGTTCCGCCGCGCCATGAAGCGCGTGGTTCAGAACGCGCTTCGCCAGGGCGCGGGTGGTATCAAGGTACAAGTAAGCGGACGTCTGGGTGGCGCTGAAATTGCGCGCACTGAATGGTACCGCGAAGGTCGTGTTCCGCTTCATACGCTGCGTGCCGATATCGATTACGCAACGCACGAAGCCCACACGACTTACGGTGTAATCGGCGTCAAGGTGTGGATCTTCAAAGGCGAGATCCTTGGCACCCGCGAAGCGGTAGAAACGAAAGCCGCCAAAGCGCCAGCTAATTAAGGGTTATCGCAATGCTTCAACCTAAGCGTACCAAGTTTCGCAAGCAGCACAAAGGTCGCAACCGTGGGCTGGCCCAGCGCGGCAGCAAGGTGAGCTTTGGCGAGTTTGGCCTGAAAGCCACCGAGCGCGGTCGGCTGACAGCGCGGCAGATTGAAGCTGCGCGGCGGGCCATGACGCGCCACATCAAGCGGGGCGGCAAGATCTGGATCCGTGTGTTCCCGGACAAGCCCATTACCCAGAAGCCGCTGGAAGTGCGGATGGGTAAAGGTAAAGGCGCGGTGGAATACTGGGTAGCACAGATTCAGCCGGGCAAGATGCTGTACGAAGTTGAGGGTGTTTCCGAAGAGCTGGCGCGTGAGGCCTTTGCCCTGGCTGCTGCCAAAATTCCGCTGGAAACCACTTTTGTTAAACGGTCGGTGATGTGATGAAAGCGCAAGAATTACGGAACAAGTCCGTAGAAGAACTGAATGCCGAACTTCAGAAGGCGCTGTCCGAGCAATTCAAGCTGCGTGTTCAGAAAGCAACCGGCCAGTTGGCTCAGACTCATCTTCTGAAGAGCACGCGTCGCGAAATCGCGCGCGTCAAGACGGTGCTGGCAGAGAAGGCAGGTAAGTGACTATGAGCGAAGCAGCAGAAAACCGCGCGCGCACCGTGACCGGCCGCGTCGTCAGCGACAAAGCAGACAAGACAGTCACCGTGCTGATCGAGCGTCGCGTCAAGCACCCGGTCTACGGCAAGTATCTCACCCGCTCGTCCAAGATCCACGTTCACGACGAGAACAACGAGTGCAAGGTGGGTGACCTGGTTACGGTTTACGAAACGCGCCCCGTTTCGAAAACCAAGACCTGGGCACTGTTGAAGATTGAAGAGCGGGCTGCGGCCGTTTGAACGGCTGAAGTGCTGATGTCATCGAGTGATGCACAGTAAGCAGGTTTTGGAGTAGAACATGATCCAGACAGAATCCTATTTGGAAGTCGCAGATAACAGCGGCGCCCGCCAAGTTATGTGCATCAAGGTGCTCGGTGGCTCGCACCGCCGTTACGCTCGCATCGGCGACGTCATCAAGGTGACCGTTAAAGAAGCGATCCCGCGCGGCAAGGTCAAAAAAGGCCAGGTCATGAATGCGGTGGTTGTACGCACTCGTAAGGGCGTGCGTCGTCAGGATGGCTCAGTGATTCGGTTCGACGACAACGCCGCGGTGTTGTTGAACAACCAGTTGGCGCCGATTGGCACCCGTATTTTTGGACCGGTCACGCGCGAGCTGCGTAGTGAACGTTTTATGAAGATTATTTCTCTCGCGCCGGAAGTACTGTAACCGAATCGGGAGTTGAGGGGTCGTTATGCGTAAGATCAAGCGGGAGGACGAGGTAATCGTCCTCACTGGCAAAGACAAAGGCAAGCGCGGCAAGGTCACCAGGGTGCTGGCCGATGACAAGGTGCTGGTCGCTGGCGTGAACATCATCAAGAAACACCAGCGCCCCAATCCGCAGGCGGGCATCGCTGGCGGTATTGTCGAGCGCGAAGCTCCGCTGCACATCTCTAACGTAGCGATCTTCAACCCGACCAGCAACAAGGCAGACCGGGTGGGCTTCAAGATTCTGGAAGACGGCCGCAAGGTGCGCGTTTACAAATCCACCGGCGAAGAGATCGACGCCTGAAGGCGAGCGGGAATCGGAAAATGGCACGATTGAAAAAGTTGTATGACAGCGAGCTGCGTCAGAAGCTGAAAGACGAGCTCGGTATCGAGAACATCATGGCGGTCCCGCGTATCACCAAGATCACTCTGAACATGGGTGTGGGTGAAGCTGTCGGCGACAAGAAAGTCATGGAAGCGGCACTGCGCGACCTGCAGGCGATCGCGGGTCAGAAGCCCGTGGTTACCGTTGCACGCAAGTCGGTTGCCGGCTTCAAGATCCGTGACGGCTGGCCCATTGGCTGCAAGGTCACCCTGCGGCAGGACCGCATGTATGAATTCCTCGATCGCCTGATCAATATTGCGATCCCTCGTATTCGCGACTTCCGCGGCATCAGCCCGAAGTCGTTCGACGGCCGCGGTAACTTCGCAATGGGCGTATCGGAGCAGATCATTTTCCCGGAGATCGATTACGACAAGGTCGATACTCTGCGTGGTCTGGATATCACGATCACTACGTCGGCGCGGAATGACAAGGAAGGGCGTGCACTGCTGGGCGCCTTCAATTTCCCGTTCAAGAGCTAACGTTCAGAAAACGTAAAAGGTAGCGTACATGGCCAAATTATCGATGATTGCCCGCGAGAAAAAGCGCGCTCGTCTCGTTGAAAAATTTGCAGCAAAGCGCGCAGCGCTGAAGGCGATCATCGCCGATCCGAAGGCGGATGACGATGCTAAGTGGGAAGCACAGCTCAAGCTGCAAAAGCTGCCGCGTGATGCAAGCCCGGTTCGCAAGCAGAATCGTTGCCAGCTGACCGGCCGGCCGCGCGGCGTCTATCGCAAGTTTGGCCTGGGTCGCAACATGCTGCGCGAAGCTGCAATGCGCGGCGATGTGCCCGGCCTGGTCAAATCCAGCTGGTAAGCGATTCAGCAAGCCGCTGCCACGCGCAGCGCCTTACGGTTAGAGAGTTTCGGAGCCAAACATGAGCATGCAAGACCCACTGGCGGATATGCTGACCCGTATCCGCAATGCGCAACAGGCCGGCAAGCCGACGGTGGCCATGCCGTCGTCCAAGCTCAAGGTCGCTGTTGCCAAGGTCCTCGAAGAAGAGGGCTACATCGGCGGTCATCGCGTCGACGCTAACGAAGGCAAGCCTTCGCTGGTGCTGGATCTCAAGTATTTCCAGGGCAAGCCGGTTATCGAGGAAATCACCCGGATCAGCAGCCCGGGGCTGCGTTCCTACAAAGGCACCAGCGAGCTGCCGAAAGTACGGAATGGCCTGGGTGTGGCGATCATCTCGACCAGCCGGGGTGTCATGACCGATCGCGCAGCGCGCCAGGCCGGTGTCGGCGGCGAAGTTCTGTGCACCGTGTTCTAATCACTCAGATTTGACGAGTTAACGCTATGTCCAGAATTGCAAAAAGCCCGGTGGTTTTACCGGCCGGCGTCGAGGTGAAGCTCGACGGGAATAAGGTTACCGTCAAGGGTGGCAAGGGCACGCTTGAGACCGCGATCAACGACAAAGTTGAGATCAAGGTCGAGGACGGTCAGGTAACGTTCGCGCCCCGCCACGGCGACGCGATCGCATGGGCCCAGGCTGGCACCGCGCGGTCGCTGGTGAACAACATGGTAATCGGCGTAACCAATGGCTTTGAGCGGAAGCTTGAGCTGGTTGGTGTTGGTTATCGTGCCAAAGCTGCGGGCAAGACGCTGAACCTGTCGCTGGGTTTTTCTCACCCGGTCGACTACGAGATGCCGGAAGGCGTCAGCGTAGAAACCCCCAGCCAGACCGAAATCGTCCTGCGGGGTATTTCCAAGCAGGTGCTTGGTCAGGTTGCAGCTGAAATCCGTTCGTTCCGGCCGCCGGAGCCTTACAAGGGCAAAGGTATCCGCTACTCCGATGAGCAGGTGCTTCGGAAAGAAGCCAAGAAGAAGTAAGGCAAGGTTATGAACGCAAAGAAAGAGTCGAGAATTCGCCGTTCGCGCCGCTCACGCTCGAAGATGCGGGAGCTTGGGGCCACCCGGCTGTGCGTATACCGCACTCCGCGGCACATCTATGCGCAGATCATCGCCGCCGATGGCGCTCAGGTTCTGGCCAGCGCTTCGACGCTCGACGGCACCCTGCGCTCGGGCAACACGGGCAATGTCGAGGCGGCCGCGAAAGTCGGTGCACTGATTGCGGAGCGTGCCAAAGCCGCTGGCGTCAGCCGCGTCGCTTTCGACCGCAGCGGTTTCAAATTTCATGGCCGGGTGAAAGCACTGGCTGACGCAGCCCGCGAGGGTGGACTGGAATTCTAAAGGTTTGAGCGATGGCGTTTAACGATCAGAAAGACAAGGGCAGCAACGAAGGCCTCCAGGAGAAACTGGTACAGGTCAACCGTGTGGCCAAAGTTGTTAAGGGTGGCCGTATCTTCGCCTTCACCGCGCTGACTGTGGTCGGCGACGGCAAGGGCAAGGTCGGCTTCGGTCGCGGTAAGGCCCGCGAAGTGCCGGCTGCGATTCAAAAGGCTATGGAAGCTGCCCGCCGCAACATGATCGAAGTCGATCTGAACGGCGACACCATCCACTACGCCATCAAATCCGGTCACGGCGCATCGAAGGTTTACATGCAGCCGGCGCTGCCGGGTACTGGTATCATCGCGGGCGGCGCCATGCGGGCGGTACTGGAGCTCGCCGGTGTACACAACGTGCTGGCCAAGTGCTACGGCTCGACCAATCCGGTCAACGTCGTACGCGCGACCTTCAATGCACTGAAAGAGATCTCCTCGCCCGACGCGATCGCTGCCAAACGCGGCAAGTCGGTTGAAGAGATCACTGGGTAATCTAGAGCTGGAAGATAGCCATGACCAAGAAAGTAAAAGTTACGCAGGTGCGCAGCGCGTTTGGGCGCCTTGAGGCGCACAAAGCCACTATCAGAGGGCTGGGCCTGCGTCGGATTGGTCATACCGTTGAGCTTGAGGACACTCCCTCGGTACGCGGAATGATCAATAAAGTGAGCTATCTCGTACGAGTAGAGGAATAAACGATGACCGCTGTTATGCGTCTCAATGGCCTGAGCCCTGCGCCCGGCCGCAAGCAGAAAGGCAAGCGCGTTGGTCGTGGTATCGGTAGCGGGCTTGGCAAGACCTGTGGCCGCGGTCACAAGGGTCTGAAGTCCCGCTCCGGCGGTCGCGTTCCGGCGAGCTTCGAAGGCGGTCAAATGCCGCTGCAGATCCGCCTGCCGAAGTATGGCTTCAGCTCGCGGATCGGCCGTGTCACCGCCGAGATTCGCCTGGCTGAGCTTAACCTGGTGACGGACGACGTCATCGATCTAGATGCGCTGAAGCGGGCTGGACTGATCAGCCGTAACATGTTGCGCGCCAAGGTATTCCTGGCAGGTGAACTGAACCGTGCAGTAACGGTCAAGGGTCTGCTTGTTACCAAAGGTGCACGCGAAGCCATCGAGAAGGCCGGCGGAAAGGTCGAAGAATAATGGCGAAGGCGCGGTCCCTCCCTTCTTCGGGGGCGCAAGCAGGCATGGGCGAGCTTCTGGCTCGCCTTCGCTTTCTGTTGCTGGCGATAATCGTCTACCGGATCGGCACGCACATCCCGGTACCGGGTATCGATCCGGTGCGGCTCGCCGCCATGTTCAGTCAGAACCAGGGCACCATCTTGGGGCTGTTCAACATGTTCTCCGGTGGTGCACTGGAGCGGATGAGTATCCTTGCGCTGGGGATCATGCCGTATATTTCGGCATCGATCATCATGCAGCTGCTGTCGGCCGTGAGTCCGCAGCTCGAAGCGCTGAAAAAAGAAGGTGAAGCCGGGCGGCGCAAGATCACCCAGTACACACGCTATCTGACGGTCGGTCTGGCGCTGATTCAGGGCGCCGGGATGACGGTAGGGCTGGCCAATCAGGGGCTCGCTTATGCCACTGGGTTCAGCTTTTACTTCATCGCCGTAGTGTCGCTGGTGACAGGTGCAGTGTTTCTGATGTGGCTCGGTGAGCAGATTACCGAGCGCGGCATCGGCAACGGTATTTCGCTGCTGATCTTCGCTGGTATCGTGGCTGGGCTGCCGGCAGCAATTGGCCAGTCGCTTGAGCAGGCGCGTCAGGGTGAGATGAACATTCTGGTGCTGCTGTTCATTCTTCTGCTTGCCATTGCCGTGGTGTTCCTGGTGGTGTTTATCGAGCGCGGCCAGCGTCGGATCACCGTCAACTATGCCAAGCAGCAGCGCGGCAACCGGATGTATCAGGCGCAGTCGAGTCATCTGCCGCTCAAGGTGAATATGTCCGGCGTTATTCCGGCCATCTTCGCCAGTTCGATTCTGCTGTTCCCGGCGTCGATCGCGCAGTGGTTCGGGCAGGGTACGACGGGTACCGGTGGCGAATGGCTGCAGGAACTGGCGCTCGCCATCGGACCGGGCCAGCCGCTGAATATTCTGCTGTTCTCGGCGTTGATCGTGTTCTTCTGCTTCTTCTATACGGCGTTGATGTTTAACCCGCAGGAAGTGGCTGAGAACCTGAAGAAATCGGGTGCTTTTCTGCCCGGCATCCGGCCCGGTCAGCAGACCGCGAACTATATCGACGGGGTGCTGACGCGTCTGACCATGTTTGGCGCGCTCTACATCACACTGGTCTGTCTGCTGCCGCAGTTCCTGGTGGTCATGTGGAACGTCCCGTTCTATCTGGGCGGTACCTCGCTGCTGATCGTGGTAGTGGTCGTGATGGACTTTATGGCTCAGGTGCAGTCGCACTTGATGTCTCATCAGTACGAATCGCTGATGAAGAAGGCGAATTTGAAGAACTACGGCCGCACCGGCATCACCCGCTGAGCGGTCAGGTCCGAGGAGTCAGGGGAAATGAAAGTACGTGCATCAGTGAAAAAGGTATGCCGGAACTGCAAGGTCATCCGTCGCCGTGGTTCGGTGCGGGTTATCTGCACGGCTGAGCCGCGCCATAAACAGCGCCAGGGTTGATACTGGTCGGTTATTGATTTTTCAGCCCCGGAACGGTAGACTCTTGCGCCTTTCGCGCCTGGTAGTCCCCTTTCGGCGGCAGACAGTTTAAGTACGGAGTAAAGTGAATGGCTCGTATTGCTGGTGTCAACATACCAGATAACAAACACGCCGTGATCTCGCTGACCTATATCTACGGCATTGGCCGCACTACTGCCAAAGAACTGTGTGCCAGCACCGGGATCCAGGAAACCGCGAAGATCGGCTCGCTTTCCGAAGAGCAGCTCGACCAGCTGCGGAACGCAATCGGCAAACTCACGGTTGAGGGTGATCTGCGCCGTGAAGTGAACATGAACATCAAGCGTCTGCTTGACCTGGGCTGCTACCGTGGCCTACGTCATCGCAAGGGGCTGCCGACGCGTGGACAGCGCACCAAGACCAACGCGCGCACTCGCAAGGGCCCGCGCAAACCGATCCGCAAGTAATCGCGGGTCTCATTCGCTTTAGTGTAGCTACACCTTCGTGTAGTGCTGATATTAGAGTAGGTATCAATGAGCAAGGCTTCCAGCAAGCAGGCCCCGCGCAAAAAGGTCAAAAAGACCGTTGTCGACGGCATTGCACACATCCACGCATCGTTCAACAACACGATCGTGACGATCACAGACCGTCAGGGCAACACTCTTTCCTGGGCCACCTCGGGCGGTTCGGGCTTCCGCGGCTCGCGTAAGAGCACCCCGTTCGCTGCGCAGGTTGCAGCAGAGCGCGCCGGCAACGTCGCCAAAGAGTACGGGCTCAAGAATCTCGACGTCGAAGTCAAGGGTCCCGGCCCGGGCCGGGAGTCGGCGGTTCGCGCGCTGCATAACTGCGGCTTCAAGGTGACCAATATCACCGACGTGACGCCCATTCCCCACAACGGCTGCCGTCCGCCGAAGAAGCGCCGCGTCTGACGCCGGCGCTCCGGTGAACACCGCCGGCGTGGATCTCGAACTCTAAAGGTTGCACAACAGGAAATTATCAAATGGCTAGATATCTGGGCCCGACTTGCAAGCTGGCGCGCCGCGAAGGGACGGATCTGTTCCTCAAGAGTGGCGTGCGCCCGCTTGATTCGAAGTGTAAGGCTGAGACCGCCCCCGGTCAGCACGGCGCGCGTCGCGGCCGCCTGTCGGATTACGGCGTACAGATGCGCGAAAAGCAAAAGGTTCGTCGCATCTATGGCGTGCTCGAGAAGCAGTTCGCCAACTACTACAAAGAAGCTGCCCGCATCAAAGGCTCAACCGGTGAGAACCTGCTCCGGTTGCTCGAATCGCGTCTCGATAACGTCGTCTATCGCATGGGCTTCGGCTCCACCCGCGCCGAGGCGCGTCAGCTGGTGTCGCACAAAGCCATTCAGGTGAACGGTAAGACGGTCAACATCCCGTCGTACAATGTCAAGCCGGGCGACGTGGTGTCGGTGCGTGAGAAGTCGAGAAATCAGCTTCGCATTCAGCAATCCCTCGGTCTCGCAGCGCAACGCGGTGACGTAGAGTGGATCGACGTCAATGCCAGTAAAATGGAAGGCGTCTTCAAGCATTATCCCGAGCGTAGTGAGCTGTCTTCGGACATCAACGAGAATCTGATCGTCGAGCTTTACTCGAAGTAAGCGCTCTCTTCCGCACCACTCGCTACCACAGGTGTTTTTATGCAAAGTGCAGTGAACGAATTCCTGACACCTCGTCACATAGCTGTTGAGGAGCTCGGCCCTACGCATGCCAAAGTCACGCTCGAGCCATTGGAGCGTGGGTTCGGTCATACGCTGGGCAATGCGCTGCGCCGTATTCTGCTGTCGTCGATGCCGGGTTGCGCCATCACCGGCGTCGAGATCGACGGAGTTTTGCATGAGTACAGCGCGGTGGAGGGGGTGCAGGAGGATGTCATCGAGATCCTTCTGAACCTGAAAGGCGTTGCTATCGTCATGCATGGCAAGGACGAAACGACGCTCACGCTGAGCAAGAAGGGCCCCGGTGTGGTCACCGCAGGTGACATCGCCGTCGACCACGGTGTTGAAATTCGCAATCCGGAACACGTCATCGCGCATCTCAACGATCGCGGCGCCCTGAACATGAAGCTCACCGTTGGGCGTGGTCGTGGCTACGTGCCGGCTGACGCGCGTGAGAGTGCTGAAGACGAGACTCGCGCAATCGGACGTCTCCAGCTGGACGCCACCTTCAGCCCCGTAGTGCGGGTCAGCTACGTGGTCGAGAACGCGCGCGTTGAGCAGCGCACCGACCTCGATAAACTGGTGCTCGATCTCGAGACCAATGGCACGCTGGATCCGGAAGAGGCCATCCGTCGCGCCGCGACCATTCTGCAGCAGCAGTTGGCAGTGTTCGTCGATCTGGAAGGTGAGAAGCAGGCGGAGCCGGAAGAGGAAGAGGAAGAGATCGATCCGATTCTGCTGCGTCCGGTGGATGACCTCGAGCTGACCGTTCGCTCGGCCAACTGCCTGAAAGCTGAAAACATCTACTACATCGGCGATCTGGTGCAGCGCACCGAGGTCGAGCTGCTCAAGACGCCGAACCTGGGCAAGAAGTCGCTGACCGAGATCAAAGATGTCCTGGCCTCGCGCGGGCTGTCCCTCGGGCTGCGCCTGGACAACTGGCCACCCGCCAGTCTGCGGAACGAAGACAAGGCGCTCTCCTGAGCGCCAGCGGCTACCTGGTGCGGCCGATAAGGTCGGCGCCGCAACGTATTCATTGCTGAGATAGCAATAGCAGGAAGGAAATCAACATGCGTCATCGTCACAGTGGTCGCTATTTCAATCGCGACAGCTCGCACCGGAAAGCCATGTTCCGCAACATGACCGCTTCGCTGGTTGAGCACGAGCTCATCAAAACCACGCTGCCGAAAGCCAAAGAGCTGCGCCGCTTCGCGGAGCCGCTGATTACGCTGGCTAAAGAAGATTCGGTAGCCAACCGTCGTCTGGCATTCTCGCGCCTGAACAACAAAGCAGCCGTAGGCAAGCTGTTCGGCGAGCTGGGTCCGCGCTTCAAAGCCCGTCCCGGTGGCTACATCCGCATCCTGAAATGCGGCCTTCGCGCTGGCGACAACGCGCCGATGGCGTATGTCGAGCTGGTCGATCGTCCGGTTCAGGACGTCGCCGCAGAGGAAGAGGCTGCAGAGTAAGGCAGCCAGCTTCGTGAGAAGCTGCTGTAAAGAAACCCACCGCACGGTGGGTTTTTTTATACCTGTTGTTTGGCATGGGCGACTCTTGCCGCCAGAGTTGCGGGCCTGCCGCAGGAACCTACCCTGCAGGCGAACAGCAGCGGCACGCAGCGGATTGTAGTGTGCGGCTGCCGGCTTATTTCCTGGCCCGCTTCGCGCTTTTCTTTGCTGACGCTGTCGCCGGCGGGGGCGTCGTCAGGATTGGGCCCAGGAATCTGCCGGTATGGGAGTTCTTGTTGGCGGCGACCTGCTCCGGCGTGCCGGTGGCGATGATCTGGCCGCCACCGCTGCCACCTTCCGGGCCGAGATCAACGATCCAGTCAGCGGTCTTGATCACATCCAGATTGTGCTCAATGACGACAATGGTGTTGCCATGGTCGCGCAAGCGATGGAGCACATCGAGCAACTGCTGGATGTCCGCAAAGTGCAGGCCGGTGGTGGGCTCGTCCAGAATGTAGAGGGTCTGGCCGGTATCGCGCTTGGAGAGCTCCTTGGCGAGCTTGACCCGCTGCGCTTCACCGCCGGACAACGTGGTGGCCGCCTGGCCCAGCTTGATATAAGAGAGCCCCACATCCATCAGGGTCTGGAGCTTCCTGGCCACGGCAGGAACGTTCTCGAAGAAGCTGAGCGCCTCTTCGACTGTCATTTCCAGCACTTCGTAGATGTTCTTGCCCTTGTACCGGATTTCGAGCGTCTCGCGGTTGTAACGCTTTCCTTTGCAGATATCGCAGGGGACATAGATATCGGGGAGGAAGTGCATCTCCACCTTGGTTACGCCATCGCCCTGGCACGCCTCGCAGCGGCCGCCCCGTACGTTGAAGCTGAACCGCCCAGGCTTGTAGCCGCGCGAACGGGCCTCCTGGGTGCCGGCAAACAGCTCCCGGACCGGCGTGAAGATACCGGTATAAGTGGCGGGGTTGGAGCGTGGTGTACGGCCGATCGGGCTCTGATCGATGTCGATGCATTTGTCGACCTGATCGAGTCCGTGAATCGCCCGATAAGGCGCGGGCTGCAGTGTCTCCGCGCCGTTGAGTTCGGTGGCAGCGATCGGGTAGAGCGTCGCGTTGATCAGGGTTGACTTGCCCGAGCCCGATACGCCCGTGATGCAGGTCATCAGACCAAGCGGCAGCTCCAGCGTCACGTCCCTGAGGTTGTTGCCGGTGGCGCCCTCCAGCACCAGCATCCGCTCCGGATCAACCGGCACCCGCTGCTCGGGTACCGCAATCTGACGTTTCCCCGACAGGTACTGGCCAGTCAGCGAGCGCGGGCTCTCGAGAATATCCTTCAGCTCGCCGCACGCCACGACGGTACCGCCGTGTATGCCTGCCCCCGGGCCGATGTCGACAATGTAGTCAGCGGCACGAATGGCGTCCTCGTCGTGTTCGACCACGATCACGGTATTACCAAGATCACGGAGATGCGTGAGGGTGTTAAGCAGCCGCTCATTGTCGCGCTGATGCAGGCCGATTGATGGCTCATCCAGGATGTACATCACGCCGACCAGGCCGGCGCCGATCTGGCTGGCGAGCCGGATCCGCTGCGCCTCGCCGCCAGACAGCGTATCGGCGGAGCGGTCGAGAGTAAGGTAGTTGAGCCCGACATCGACCAGAAACTGCAGCCGGTCCCGTATCTCCTTCAGAATCTTGTCCGCAATCTGGCCCTGGCGTCCTTTCAGTCTGAGCTTGCTGAAGTACGCCAGCGCCTCGCCGACGGGCTGCGCGGTCACGGCAGACAGGTTGCGATCCTTGATAAAGACATGGCGCGCCTCGGTGCGCAACCGGGTACCACTGCAATCGGGGCAGGGCTGCTGGCTCAGGTACTTGCTGAGCTCTTCGCGCACTGCCTGTGATTCGGTTTCCCGAAAGCGGCGCTCGAAGTTGGCGATCACGCCTTCGAAGGTATGGGTGCGGCGGTAGATATCGCCGCGATCATTGATGTAGCTGAAGCGGATTTCTTCGTTGCCACTACCGTAAAGAATCGCTTTCTGGTGTTTACGGGACAGTTTGTTGAACGGCGTATCGATATCGAAGCCGTAATGCTCCGCCAGTGAAGTCAGCAGGTGGAAGTAGTAGACACTGCGCCGGTCCCAGCCGCGGATGGCGCCGTTGGCGAGGCTGGTCTCGGGATGCTGGACGATGCGTGCCTCATCGAAGAACTGCCGGACACCGAGGCCGTCGCAGGTGGGGCAGGCCCCGGCGGGGTTGTTGAATGAAAAGAGGCGTGGCTCCAGCTCAGTAATGCTGTAACCACAGACAGAACAGGCAAAACGTGACGAGAATATCAGCGGCTCCGGACCGCTTTCGTCCATGCTGTCCACGATCGCCAGCCCGTCGCTGAGCTCGAGCGCAGTTTCGAACGATTCAGCCAGCCGCAGCTGCAGGTCCGGTCGTACCCGGAAGCGATCGACGACGGCTTCGATGGTGTGTTTCTTTTTCTTGTCGAGTGCCGGTACATCGTCCAGGTCAGTGACGATGCCGTTGATGCGAGCCCGTACGAAGCCCTGGCTGCGGAGCTGTTCAAAGATATGTAAATGCTCGCCCTTGCGCTCTCGCACCAGCGGCGCCAGCAGCATCAGGCGACTGCCCTCGGGCTGGGCCAGGACGGTGTCCACCATCTGGCTGACGGTCTGCGCGGCCAGCGGCGTGTCGTGTTCGGGGCAGCGTGGCTCGCCGGCCCGGGCGAACAGCAGGCGCAGATAGTCGTAGATCTCGGTGATGGTGCCGACCGTCGAGCGCGGGTTGTGAGAGGTGGACTTCTGCTCGATCGAGATGGCCGGGGAGAGGCCTTCGATATGGTCGACGTCCGGCTTTTCCATCATCGAGAGAAACTGCCGGGCGTAGGTCGACAGTGACTCGACGTAACGGCGCTGCCCTTCCGCGTAGAGGGTATCGAAGGCCAGCGACGACTTGCCCGAACCCGACAACCCGGTGATTACCACCAGCTTGTCGCGGGGGATGGTGAGGTCGATGTTCTTCAGGTTGTGGGTGCGGGCGCCACGAACGGCAATGGTTTCCATAAGATCTCGGTGTGGAACGGGGCAGGCAGGGAAAAGGGCTGAGTATAAAGGCGTGCCGGATTCGATCACAAACGGGGGCCACCCGTTCCCGTGAGGCGAACAGCGATTTCCGGTATAGTGCGAACACGAAACAGCGCGTCCGGTCAGCGGGCGCACAGACAGAGGCGTGACGGAGAGCACCATGAGTCGAGGCGTGAACAAGGTCATTCTGATCGGCAATCTGGGTGGGGACCCGGAAACTCGTTACATGCCCTCGGGCGGTGCGGTGACCAACATCACGCTGGCCACGTCGGAGTCCTGGAAAGACAAGGCAACAGGGCAGCCTCAGGAGCGCACCGAGTGGCACCGGGTCGTGTTCTTCAACCGTCTGGCCGAGATTGCCGGCGAATACCTGCGCAAGGGTTCCAAGGTGTACGTCGAGGGCAGCCTGCGGACCCGTAAGTGGCAGGGCCAGGACGGGCAGGACCGCTACACTACCGAGATCGTGGCCAGCGAGATGCAGATGCTCGACAGCCGTGGACAGGGTGGCGGTAGCTATGCCGGGGGCGGTGAAGGATTCGATCAGGCCCCGCAGCGCAGCGCTCCCCCCCAACGGCCTGCCGCGCCGGCACGGAATCAGCAGCAGCCGGCTGCACAGCCCGCACCGCCGCCCGGTTTCGACGACTTCGACGACGATATTCCGTTCTGAGTTTTACCTGCGCACGTCCCGCGGGCCTGCCCAGCCCTGCAGGGGCGCCGCTCGGCGAGGTCCCGTCTTGAAACGTTCGCCGGCAAGGCCGGCTCATGCAGGCTCACACATCCTCAGCGATGCCAGTCTCAGCGGGGTGAGCGCGACGAGCGAAGGCGCCGCCTGAGAACAATAAGTACCGGGCCGTCGCACGAGCTGGTCTGCAAGCAGGCAGCAGGGACGTTACCGTAAGGCTCTCGCTGCTGCCCATCTTCTTGGAGGTAACCGTTCATGAGTACTCTCTCGGATGACCACGCGCAGCCACTCTCCATTGCCATCCTGACGGTATCGGACACCCGCACCGACGCGACAGATACTTCGGGTCAGTATCTGGTCGATGCCGTGACGGCAGAGGGGCATCGGGTGATCGACCGGCAGATTGTGAAGGACGATATCTACCGCATCCGGGCTCTCGTCTCGGTCTGGATCGCCGATCCGCAGATTCAGGTGATCATCAGCACCGGTGGCACCGGCTTCAGTGGCCGGGACTCGACGCCCGAAGCCGTTTCGGTCCTGTTTGACAAGCAGATTGAGGGGTTCGGCGAGCTGTTCAGGCATCTTTCCTATGCCGATATCGGCACTTCAACAGTGCAGTCACGCGCGTTGGGCGGGCTGGCCAACAACACGGTGATCTTCTGTCTGCCGGGTTCGACGGGTGCCTGCCGGACCGGCTGGGAAGGCATCATCCGCGAGCAGCTCACCAGTACTCATCGGCCCTGTAACTTTGTCGGCGTGCTCAAGGTGCGCGAACAGCTGCAGGGTGGACAGTGAGATGGCGCTGCTCAGTGGGGAAGAGGCAAAAGCGCGGATTCTCGCCGACGTAGGTGCTCCGCCGGCAGCAGAGAGCGTGTCACTGGAGCATGCTGTCGGCCGGTATCTTGCGGAGGCTCAGCAGGCCGCCATCGACGTCCCGCCGGCCGATAACAGTGCCATGGACGGATATGCCCTGCGGGCGGCTGATGTGCAGCCCGGGGGCGTTCTGCCTGTCTCGCAGCGCATCGCCGCCGGCACGGTCGGCCAGCAGCTGCAGCCGGGCACCGCCGCGCGCATCTTCACGGGCGCGGAATTGCCGCCCGGCGCCGATGCCGTAGTGATTCAGGAAGAGTGCGAGCTCGTCGATGAAGGCATCCGTGTCAGCGGCGCCGTGCGGGTGGGCGACCACATCCGCCAGCGCGGCCAGGATGTTCGTGTCGGCCAGGTACTGGTGCAGGCGGGAGAGCGGCTGTCACCGGCTGCCGTGGCGCTGCTGGCCTCCGTCGGCATCGCCACGGTGCCGGTGTTCAGGCCACTTCGCGTGGCGCTGCTTTCTACCGGTGATGAGCTGGTAGACCCCGGCACGCCGCTGGCTCCGGGCGAGATTTACAACTCCAACCGGCCGCTGCTCGCCGGTATCCTCACGCAGCTGGGTTATCAGGTGGTGGATCTCGGTCGCGTGCCGGATACCGCCGTTGACACTGCTGCTGCGCTGCAGAGTGCGGCAGCGCAGGCAGATTGCGTGCTTACCACGGGTGGCGTATCGGCAGGTGATGAAGATCATGTGCGCGTCGCGATTGAGCGTCTGGGCGAGCTGCAAGTCTGGAAGCTGGCCATCAAGCCGGGCAAGCCGCTGGCCTATGGCCGTGTGGCCGATACGCCGCTGTTCGGCCTGCCCGGCAATCCGGTGTCAGCGTTCGTGACCTTCCATCTGTTCGTAAAGCCTTATCTGCACCGTCTGCAGAGCGGGGCCGATCTGCCTGAGCGGCGCTGGCGGGTGCGTGCGGGTTTCGATATGTCACGGGCAGGCCGGCGCACCGAGTATCTGCGTGTGCGCCTTGAGGACGGCGACGACGGAATGGTAGCAACACTATTCCCGAATCAGAGCTCGGGCGTGCTGACTTCGGTTGCGTGGGCCGATGGCCTGGCCGTGGTGCCGGCAGGCAGCACCGTCAGCGCTGGCGATTATGTCGACTATCTGCCGCTGCCCCGCTTGTAACGCCCGGTAGCTGATTGTAGGAGCCTGCCTTACAGGCGAATGGATTGGCACCACAGCTGCAAAAGCTGCCGACCGGTGGTTGCAAGCGAACGGGGGGCATTAAATTTTGACGGCGATAAACGAAACGGGCCCCAGAGGGGCCCGTTTGTAGTTCAGCCTTGGTAGCGCTGCAGTACCAGGCTGGCATTGGTGCCGCCAAATCCGAAGCTGTTGGAGAGCACGCGGTTGAGCGTGACATTGTCGCGACGGCTCTGCACGATCGGCATGCCTTCGGCTTTCGGGTCGAGCGTCTCGATGTTGGCGGATGCAGCGATGAAGTTGTTCTGCATCATCAGCAGGCAGTAGATCGCCTCATGCACCCCGGCTGCGCCCAGCGAGTGCCCTGACAGAGACTTGGTCGAGCTGATCGGCGGAACTTCGGTGCCTCTGGACTCAAATGCCTGGCGGATCGCCTCCAGCTCCTGGATGTCGCCAGCCGGGGTCGATGTGCCGTGGCTGTTGATGTAGTCGATCGGGCCATCCACGGTCGCCAGCGCCTGATGCATGCAGCGGATCGCGCCTTCGCCGCTCGGGGCTACCATGTCGACGCCATCGGAAGTGGCGCCATAGCCCACCACTTCGGCGTAGATGGTGGCGCCGCGTGCTTTAGCGTGCTCCAGCTCCTCGAGTACCACCATGCCACCGCCACCGGCAATGACGAAGCCGTCGCGGTTGGCGTCATAGGTGCGCGACGCTTTGGTCGGTGCGTCGTTGTATTTGCTGGAGAGGGCGCCCATGGCGTCGAACAGGCAGCTCAGCGTCCAGTGCTCTTCCTCGCCGCCACCCGCCAGCACGATGTCCTGCTTGCCGAGCTGAATCAGCTCTGCGCCGTTGCCGATGCAGTGGGCGCTGGTGGCACAGGCCGAAGAGATCGAATAGTTGACGCCCTTGATCTTGAGCGGGGTCGCCAGACAGGCAGAAACGGTGCTGCCCATGGTTTGCGTGACGCGGTAGGGCCCCACCCGCTTGACGCCTTTTTCGCGGAGGATGTCTGCTGCTTCGACGAGGTTGGCCGACGAAGCGCCACCGGAGCCGGCGATGATACCGGTGCGGACGTTCGAGACCTCAGCCTCGGTCAGACCAGCGTCAGCGATGGCCTGCTGGGCTGCCAGGAAGGCGTAGGCCGCAGCGTCGCCCATGAAACGCAGCTGCTTGCGGTCGATCAGCTCGGAAAAATCGATGTCGATGGTGCCGGCAACCTGGCTGCGAAAACCGAGCGCCTGGTAATCCTCGCGGAAACGGATGCCTGAGCGTCCTTCGCGCAGAGAGTCCAGCACCTGCTCCTTGTTCTGGCCGAGGCAGGACACGATGCCCAGACCGGTGATGACGACTCGTCTCATGGAATACCCCTGACTAAGCGTGGATAGTGGCAATCGGTTCAGGCCAGCGCTTCACTGTCCGCCTGGAACAGGCCGACCCGCAGATCCTTTGCCTCATAAATGATCTTGCCATCGACCGCGACAGTGCCGTCGGCGATACCCATGACCAGTTTGCGCTCGATGACGCGCTTGAGGTCAAGCTGATACGTAACGCGGTGCGCAGTCGGCAACACCTGGCCGGTAAATTTTATCTCGCCGGCACCCAGTGCACGACCGCGTCCGGGGTTCCCGCGCCATGCCAGATAGAAGCCGACCAGCTGCCACATCGCGTCCAGACCGAGACAGCCGGGCATCACCGGGTCGCCGGGGAAGTGGCACTGGAAGAACCAAAGGTCCGGATGGATGTCCAGTTCCGCTCGCAGCTCACCTTTGCCGAACTGCCCACCCTCATTCGAGATGTGGGTAATGCGGTCGAGCATGAGCATGTTATCGGTCGGCAGCTGAGCATTGCCAGGGCCAAACATGCGGCCGTGGCCGCAGGCGATCAGTTCGTCTTTAGTGAAGGAGTGCTGCGTGCGAAAAGGCATGTCGGGCGGTCACCAGCTTGGTTGGGGCGCCGGAATCACAAATTGTGCCCGCGCCAGCAAAAAGGATTGCAATTGTAATAGGCACTGGTGGATTGTCCAGTCCGGGCGGCCGCCCTCTGTGACGCGCCTGGAGCTTGGCGTACCATAGTCGCCTTTGCGTCGGCTTGACCGGGAGCTGTCTGCAGCAGCTCAGGGAACGCACACGGCGACCCAGCGGCTGGACCAGAGCGCTGAACGAATCGCTAGTTAAGGAAGGAGAAAAGTGTGCACATTACAGTAATCGGCACCGGCTACGTAGGGCTGGTGACGGGCACCTGTTTCACCGAGATGGGCAACCACGTCACCTGCGTGGATACCGACGAAGCCAAGCTCACGCGTTTGCAGAACGGCATCATCCCCATCTATGAGCCCGGCCTTGAGCCGATGGTCGAGAGCGCCATGGCCAACGGCCTGCTGCGTTTCACCACCGACCTGGCGGACGGCCTGCAGCGGGCTGAATATGTGTTTATCGCTGTCGGTACGCCACCGGGCGAAGATGGTTCGGCCGATCTGCAATATGTGCTCGCCGCTGCGCGTTCCATCGGCCAGCATCTGCAGCAGTATGCCGTCATTGTGGATAAATCGACGGTACCGGTAGGGACTGCCGAGCTGGTGCGTCAGACCATTGCTGAAGAGCTCGCCGCGCGGGGTGCGGATATCGAGTTCGATGTGGTGAGCAACCCCGAATTTCTCAAGGAGGGGGCCGCTGTCAACGACTTCATGCGCCCCGACCGCGTCGTCATCGGCACCGAGAGCGAGCGCGCGCGCGAACGGATGGCAGCGCTCTATGCGCCCTATGTGCGCGCCAGCGACCGCCTCATCTTTATGGGCACCCGTGACGCGGAAATGACCAAATACGCCGCCAACGCCATGCTGGCAACGCGAATCTCCTTCATGAACGAAATCGCCAATCTCTGTGACCAGCTCGAGGTGGATGTCGAGAATGTGCGCAAGGGGATCGGGTCCGACAGCCGCATTGGCTATGCCTTCCTCTATCCTGGCTGCGGCTATGGTGGTTCCTGCTTTCCGAAGGACGTGAAAGCACTGGTGCATCTGAGCAAGCAGCAGTCGTTTATGCCGGCGCTGCTGGAAGCGGTTGAAGAGCGCAACGAAAAACAGAAACACGTCCTCTTCGAAAAGATCAGCCGTTATTTTGGCGGCGATCTGAGTGGCCGGCGTTTCGGCATCTGGGGTCTGGCGTTCAAGCCGGAAACCGACGACATGCGTGAAGCCCCCTCCATTGTGCTGATCAATGCGCTGATTGCGGCGGGTGCCATTGTGGCCGCCTACGACCCGGTCGCCACGGAGACTGCTGCCCGTGAATTTCCGGCCGAATGGCTGGAGGATGGCCGGCTCACCATCAACAAGTATCAGTATGACGTGCTCAAGGATGCCGATGCGCTGGTGCTGGTGACGGAATGGAAGCGTTTTCGCCAGCCCGATTTCGGTGCGGTTAAAGAGCTGCTGCGACAACCGCTCATTTTCGACGGGCGTAACCAGTACGACCCCGACCGGCTGCGGGAGCGCGGCTTCACTTACTTCGGCATCGGTCGTCGGAACGCCGTGCTGTCCTGAGTGGGTTCCCTGAAACCAAATATTGAACTGATTCAAGGAGAGGTATCGCCGCATGCTCGTTCCCGTTCTACTTTCCGGAGGTGTCGGCAGCCGGCTCTGGCCGGTCTCCCGCGAGCTCTATCCCAAGCAGTTTCTGCCGCTGGCCGGTGAGGAGAGCCTGCTGGTGCAAACGCTGCAGCGCGCAAAAGAAATAAAGGGTGCTGCCGCGCCGCTGGTGGTCTGCAATGCGGAACACCGCTTCCTGGTGGCGGAGCAACTGCGTCACGCCGGGGTGGAGCCCCAGGCCATTATTCTGGAGCCGGAGGGGCGCAATACTGCACCCGCCGTTGCCATTGCTGCGCTCGAGGCACTTAAACAGGAGCCGGATGCGACGCTGCTGGTGCTGCCGGCGGACCACGTGATCATGGAGCCCGACCAGTTCCGGACCGCAGTTGAGCAGGGCATGCCGGCGGCGGCAGCGGGACAGCTGGTGACCTTCGGCATCGTCCCGTCAGGGCCAGAAACCGGTTATGGCTATATCCGCTGTGGCAGGCCGCAGGATGAGTGTCTGCGGCAGGTAGCTGAGTTCGTTGAGAAGCCTGACCGCGAGACCGCGCAGAGCTACCTCGACAGCGGTAACTATCTCTGGAACAGCGGCATGTTTCTGCTGCGGGCCGACAGCTATCTGAACGAACTCGAGCGATTCGCGCCGGCCATCCTCGCCGCCAGCCGGGCGGCGCTGGAGGGCGGACAGCAGGATCTGGACTTTGTGCGCCTTGATGCGGCCGCCTTCGCCGACTGCCCGAGCGACTCCATCGACTATGCGGTGATGGAACACACCGATAAGGCTGTGGTCGTACCGCTGGCCTGTGGCTGGAGCGATGTCGGCTCCTGGTCATCGCTGTGGGAAGTGGGCACCAAGGATGATATTGGCAACACCACCACGGGTGATGTGCTGCTTCACGATGTCGATAACAGCTATATCCGGGCCGAATCGCGCCTGGTAGCAGCGGTCGGTGTCGACGACCTGGTGGTGGTCGAAACCTCTGACGCGGTGCTGGTGGCCAGACGCGACCGCGTACAGGATGTGAGGCACATCGTTAATTCGCTCAAGGAGGCCAGGCGCGACGAAGCGACTGTCCACAAACAGGTATTCCGGCCGTGGGGGTCTTATGAGTCACTCGTCTCCGCCGGCCGCTTCCAGGTGAAGCGTATTATCGTCAACCCGGGTCAGCAGCTGTCGCTGCAGATGCACCACCACCGCGCCGAGCACTGGATCGTGGTCAGTGGCACCGCGGAAGTCACCTGCGAAGACAAGGTATTTCTGCTGGGCGAGGATCAGTCCACCTACATTCCGCTTGGCAACCGGCACCGCCTCACCAATCCCGGCGTCATCCCGCTGGAGATTATCGAGGTGCAGACCGGCAGTTATCTGGGTGAGGACGATATCGTCCGTTTTCAGGATGTGTACGGCCGCGATCAGTAAGCAAGGGCGCCCGCGCTCGTTGCTGGCCGGGTCAGATACCTTGAAACATCAGCACACAGGAAGCGTTCCATGATCAAGAAGTGTCTGTTTCCGGTAGCGGGCTACGGTACGCGATTTTTGCCCGCGACCAAATCGATGCCCAAGGAGATGTTGCCGATCGTTAACAAGCCGCTGGTGCAGTACGGCGTGGAAGAGGCGATCGAGGCTAATCTCTGCGAAATCGCGCTGGTGACTGGTCGCGGCAAGCGCGCCATTGCCGATCACTTCGACACAGCTTACGAGCTGGAACATCAGATTGCGGGTACCAGTAAGGAAAAGTACCTCAGTAGTATCCGCAACGTGCTCGACAAAGGCACTTTCGCGATGACGCGTCAGCGCGAGATGAAAGGGCTGGGGCACGCCATCCTCACGGGCGAAGTGCTGATTGGCAACGAGCCATTCGGTGTGATTCTCTCAGACGACCTCTGCATCAATGACGGCGGCGAAGGCGTCATGGCACAGATGGTGCGATTGTTCCGGCAGTTCCGCTGCAGCATCGTGGCAGTACAGGAAGTGCCGGCGGATCAGATTGAAAAATATGGGGTGATCGCCGGCGAGTCGCTGAAGGATGGGCTCTACCGGGTTGACAATATGGTTGAAAAGCCGAAGGCCGACGAGGCGCCGTCCAACCTGGCCATTATCGGCCGTTACATCCTCACCCCGGATATCTTCGACATCCTGCGTGATACGCAGCCAGGAAAAAATGGCGAGATTCAGATCACCGATGCGCTGCTGACGCAGGCGCGTGAAGGCTGCGTCATGGCTTACAAGTTCCAGGGTCGCCGCTTCGACTGCGGATCGGTCGATGGTTTCGTTGAGGCCACCAACTTCGTTTACGAGAATATCTACCAGCCCGAGTGATTGCTCGGGTGCACGCCGCGGAGAAGAGGTTAATGGCAGGCACACTGGAATGCTTCAAGGCTTATGACGTGCGTGGTCGCGTTCCCGACCAGCTCAACGAAGAGATTGCTTATCGTATCGGTCGAGCCTATGCCGAGGTGGTGCGGCCAGCTAATGTCGTCGTCGGCCGCGATATCCGGCTCACCAGCGAGCAGATTAAAGCGGCGCTCAGTGAAGGCCTGCGGGACAGCGGCGTCGATGTTTACGACATCGGGTTGTGTGGTACCGAGGAGATCTATTTCGCCACGGCACATGCTGGCATGGGCGGCGGCATTGCTGTGACTGCCAGCCACAACCCCAAGGACTACAACGGCATGAAGTTTGTGCGTGAAGAGTCCAGGCCGATCAGTGGCGACAGCGGCCTCAAAGAGATTCAGCGGCTGGCCGAGCAAAATAACTTTGCACCGGCCTCACGACGTGGCGACCTGCAGCCGCTCGACACCTCGGCTGCCTATATCGAACATCTGCTCAGCTATGTCGATATGACGACGCTGAAGCCACTTAAAATTGTGGTAAACGCTGGCAATGGGGGCGCAGGTCAGGTCATCGATCGTCTCGAACAGCACCTGCCTTTTGAGTTCGTAAAAATCCAGCACGACCCCGACGGCAACTTTCCGAACGGCGTACCAAATCCGCTGCTGGAAGAAAACCGCGCAATTACCTCCAATGCTGTGCTTCAGCATGGCGCCGATCTCGCGGTTGCCTGGGATGGCGACTTCGACCGCTGCTTCCTGTTCGACGAGAAAGGCAATTTTCTGGAAGGCTATTACATCGTTGGGTTGCTGGCGGAGGCGTTTCTGCGCCAATCACCGGGCGAGAAGATCGTCCACGATCCGCGCCTTACCTGGAATACAATCGATGTCGTGCAGAGCCTCGGCGGCGAACCGGTGCAGAGCAAGACCGGGCATGCCTTCATCAAAGAGCGGATGCGCAAGGAAAACGCCATCTACGGTGGTGAGATGAGCGCGCATCACTACTTCCGCGATTTCGCGTACTGCGACAGCGGCATGATCCCCTGGCTGCTGGTGACCCAGCTGATCACCGCTGCTGGCAAGCCGCTCTCTTCGCTGGTGGAAGAGCGCATGCGCGCCTATCCCTGCAGTGGCGAGATCAACCGGACCGTGACCGACGTGACGGCTGTGATCGCGGCCATCGAGGCAGAGTACGCACCGGTAGCGAACGAAGTCGACCACACAGATGGCGTCAGCATCATCATGGGCGAATGGCGCTTCAATCTGCGAGGTTCCAACACCGAACCGGTCCTGCGACTCAATGTCGAGAGCCGTGGTGATGTAGAACTGATGCGGGACAAGACCGCCGAGCTGCTGCATCTGATCGACAAGCTGGCCTGATTCTTTGCGTTCGCAGAGGCTGCGTTTGCAGAAGTTCGTTCGCAGCGGACGCCAGTGCCAACGCCGTCAGCTTGTCCCTGCAGGCGGCTTCCTGCGGCCGGTTTTTACTTCGTTCTTGCAGAGGTCGCCACGCTGTGGGCCCCGGGCATATTCCAAACCGCGACCTGCATCAGAGCCGGCCGTCTACATGGTCGGCTGGCAACAGGTACTTGATATCAAAAACCACGGAGGCCGGCTTGGCAAAGGCACGGATGCGGTCCTCGCCAAGTTCGCGGAAGAGGTCGTGCGCCACGGCGATGACGATGGCGTCGTAGGCCCCGGTCGCCGGTTCCTCGATCGGACGGATGCCGAACTCGTCATGCGCTGCCGAGGCATCCACCCACGGGTCGTAGATGTCGACCTGGGCATTGGAGTGCTGCAGCTCCCGCACGATGTCCACCACCCGGGTATTGCGGAGATCCGGGCAGTTTTCCTTGAACGCCAGTCCCATGATCAGGATGCGCGAGTCCACGATGTGGATGCGTTTCTGCGTCATCAGCCGCATCACCTCAGTGGCCACGTAGACACCCATGTTGTCATTGATGCGGCGGGCGGCAGTGATGATCTCGGGGTAGTAGCCAGTCTGCTGGGCCTTGTGCGCCAGATAGTACGGATCGACTCCGATGCAGTGGCCGCCGACCAGGCCGGGGCGGAAAGGCAGAAAGTTCCACTTGGTACCGGCGGCTGCCAGCACATCCTCGGTGTTGATGCCCAGACGCTTGAAGATCTGTGCCAGTTCGTTGACCAGTGCGATATTGACGTCGCGCTGGGTGTTTTCGATCACCTTGGCAGCCTCGGCGACACGAATGCTCGAGGCCAGATGTGTACCGGCCGTTACAATGCGACGATAGAGCTGATCGACGAACTGCGCTGTCGCCGGTGTTGAACCGGAAGTGATCTTGAGGATGTTGGTCAGGCGGCGCTGCTTGTCGCCCGGGTTGATACGCTCGGGGCTGTAGCCAACAAAGAAGTCCTGATTGAAACGCAGTCCCGAGCTCTGCTCCAGGATCGGTACGCACACCTCTTCGGTTGCGCCGGGATAGACGGTCGACTCATAAACTACGACATTGCCCGCTCGCAGCACGCTCCCGACCAGTGCACTGGCGCTGCGCAACGGGCTCAGATCCGGCTGCTTGCTGTTATCGATGGGCGTCGGCACCGTCACGATAAACACGTCGCAGTCAGTGAGGTCGGACTCACTGTCCGTGACATGGAGGTACGTGGCCGTGGCCAGCTCCTCGCGGCTCGATTCCAGCGTGGTGTCCACGCCCTGGCGCAGGCTGGCCACGCGCTGCCGGTTGATGTCGAACCCGACCGTGGGCATCTGCTTGCCGAACTCGACCGCCAGCGGTAATCCGACGTAGCCGAGACCGATGACGGCAATTTTGGGGGTGGCGGGAAAGTTCATGATCACTCCGTGATAGTGGTTGTGGCCGCCGCGGCGGCCTCGGGTAGAAGGGCCGCGTCGATGGCGGTAAGCGAGACCAGTGAGCGGCTAGCGTTCACTGGTGGCCGCGTGTCCAAGTACATAGTCGGCGATCAACCTGGCGGTCAGCGGATCGCCATTCTCGGCAGTCCCGCTGGTGAGCTGCGGCGCGATCCGCTCGCTGATCTGTTTGCCCAGCTCGACACCCCACTGGTCAAAGGGGTTGATGCCCCAGATCACTGCACTGGTATACACCCGATGCTCATAACAGGCGAGCAGGGCACCGAGCGTGGCCGGAGTCAGTTTCGGGAAGGTGATCAGCGTACTGGGGCGATTGCCCGGCATCACGCGATGCGGCGCGAGGCGCTCAGCGTCGGCCTGTGCGAGGCCCTCGTCCAGAGCCGCCGCGATCGCTTCTGATGCAGTGCGACCGTTGGCAAGCGCTTCGCTCTGGGCGAGACAGTTGGCCACCAGCAGACGGTGCTGTTCGGCGTCGAAGTCGCTGGTAAGCGGCAGGATGAAATCGCAGGGGATCAGCTCGGTGCCCTGATGCAGCAGCTGATGAAACGAATGCTGACCGCGTGTGCCCGCTTCGCCCCAGAACACCGGGCCCGTGGCATAGTCGACTGGCACCCCGTCGCGCGTTACCCGCTTGCCGTTGCTCTCCATGGTGAGTTGCTGGAGATACGCCGGCAGCAGTGCCAGGTCGTGGCTGTAGGGAAGGACCGCCACGCTGCGACTGTTCCAGAAGTTGCCATACCAGACATCGAGCAGACCGAGCAGGGCCGGCACATTCTGCGCCAGCGGCGCCTCGGCAAAGTGGCGATCCAGCGCGTGCGCACCGGCGAGCAGTTCGCGGAAGGCGGTGGCGCCGATGGCGCACATGATCGGAAAGCCGATGGTCGACCAGAGCGAGTAGCGGCCGCCCACCCAGTCCCACATCGTCAGGATCTGTTCCGGCGGCATGCCCAGCGCCCCGGCGCGCTCCGGGCTCGCCGTGATGGCGATGAAGTGGCGTCCCAGCACGTTCTCCGGACAGCCTGCGGCCAGCAGCCAGCGCCGTGCGGCGGCCGCGTTGACCTGCGTCTCCTGCGTGCGAAACGACTTGCTGGCCACCACAAAGAGGGTGCGTGCAGGATCGAGCGCCTGCAGGCAGCGGCCGATGTCGGCGGGGTCGATATTGGCGACGAAGTGGACGCGCAGGTCGGTGGCGCGAGAGGCAGACAGGGCGGCCACGGCCATGCGCGGGCCGAGATCGGAGCCGCCAATACCGATATTCACCACATCGGTGACCGGCTGGTCGCTGAAGCCGGGCCACTGACCTTCGCGCAGCCGCGTCGCCAGCGCTGTCATCGACGCCAGCGCCTGCTGGACGGCGGCTGGTGCATCGGGCCGCCGCAGGTCCGTATGCAGGGCAGCGCGCTGCTCGGTGTTATTGACCAGCTCCCCCTGCAACAACGCTGCGATGGCGGCCGGCAGCCGGCGCGCTTCGGCGAGGTCACTGAGCGCTGTCAGAATGGCGGCGTCAAGATGGTGACGGCTCAGGTCGACGGTAAGTCCTGCCGCCTCACGGCGCCAGCTGGCAACCCGGTCGGTTTCAGTGGCGAAGCGCTCGCGCAGCGACTGTTGCCGGGCGCTGATGACGGCGTCGCCAATCCTTTTCCAGGCCGATAAACGGGTGAGGCTGTCATGTCCATTCGACGGCGTCATGCTGGCTTCCTGTGCGAGCGGCAGAATCGTGATGGAGAATTGCGATGAGAGTGCCGCGATGCGCGCGAGTTCGCACGAGTGAGGCGCGCTGAGCGGTAGTCTATACTGCGCGTCAGCGATACGGAATTGCTGACCCCCGCCAAGGTCTGTAGTTTGCAGTACAGCAGAGCTACACGACGGTGCCCCCCCGCCAGTCGTGTTTTCGAGATGATGCCCTCAAGGAGTGTTAGTGGCTCACATTCGACTCTTCAATCACTATATTCAAGGCCCCTATCTGCTCCTTGCGCTGCTTGAACTGGGGGTGCTTTTTGGCGCTGCGTATGGCGCCATGTACCTGCGGTACGGTGACGAGTTCGTCATGCAGCTCTACCTGGGCTCGGATCCTGTCTACCGCGCGGTCGTGTTTGCGCTGGTAATGTCGCTCACGACCTGGGCAATGGGGGTTTATGGCTCGCGCCTGCGCGAAGGGTTCGCCGGAATGGCGGTGCGCTCGGTGGTGAGCTTCTGTCTGCTGGGCAGTGCCTCGCTCTCGCTCCTCTATTATCTCGTTCCGCAGATCAGCATGGGGCGCGGCGTGCTGTTCTGGGCCGTAGTGCTGTCGCTGGCGGGCGTGCTGCTGCTTCGCTATCTGTTTTTCAAACTGGTTGACGTGCAGCGACTGCGGCGACGCGTCGTGTTCTACGGCGCCGGCCGGCGTACTGCGGAGCTGCTCGAGCAGCTGCAGGGGGCGGAGCGCGGCATGAGTGTCGAGATCGTTGGCTGTATTCCGGCCGGTGACAATGATCCCTGTCTTGCTGCCGCACCGATCCTTCAGGCCCCCGACGACTGGCTGCAGTTCGTGCGCACCCAGCGCATTTCGGAAATTGTCATCAGCATGGACGAGCGGCGGCGGGGCGAGGGCGCAGTGTTTCCGCTGGCGAAATTCCTCGACTGCAAGCTGGCGGGCGTGCGCGTGTGCGATGCTATCGGATTCTACGAACGCGAAACCGGCAAGATAGAGCTGTCGCTGGTGCAACCGGGCTGGATGCTGTTCTCGGAGGGCTTCCGTTACAGTCAGGGGCGCGATATCGCGAAACGTGCGTTCGATATCGTGGTCAGTCTGGCGCTGCTGGCGGTGGTGTGGCCGCTGATGCTGATCGCTGCGGTGATGATCGCGCTGGAGAGCGGCTTTCCCATTATCTATCGCCAGACGCGTACCGGCCTGAATGGCAAGCCCTTCCAGGTGCTCAAGTTTCGCAGCATGCGCAAGGATGCCGAAAAAGATGGCAAGGCGGTCTGGGCGAAGAAAAATGACGATCGAATCACGCGTTTCGGCCACTTCATGCGGAACACTCGCATAGATGAGTTGCCTCAGCTGTACAACGTGCTCAAGGGCGATATGAGCTTCATCGGTCCGCGTCCGGAGCGGCCCGAGTTCGTGTGTGACTTGGTGGAGAAAATCCCGTACTATGACACGCGTCATCGCGTCAAGCCCGGATTGATGGGATGGGCCCAGCTCAAGTACCCCTACGGGGCATCGGTCGACGATGCCGCGCAGAAGCTCCGGTACGATCTTTATTACGTAAAGAATCATAGTCTGCTTCTCGATATCGTCATTCTGGTCCAGACGGTCGAGGTCATTTTGTTAGGCAAAGGCGTGCATTGAGCTGACGTCCCGGAGGGCGCGGCGAATACGATCAATGGAGGCGTAGTGACGATGTGGCGTGTTTTTATTTATCTGACGATGGCGCTGTTTGCGCTGGCTGGGTGCACATCGTCCCATTACGGACCGATCGAGCAGCCTGAAGAGGCGCTGGCATTCAGCCCTGAGGATTACCGCATCGGGGTGGGCGACAACCTTGCCATCAACGTCTGGCGCGATCAGGCACTCTCCGTCACGGTGCCGGTGCGTCCCGACGGCAAGATCTCGATGCCGCTGATTGGCGATGTGCTGGCGGCCGACAAGACCGCTGAAGGCCTGGCCGACGAGATCACCACGAAGCTCGAGAAATACGTCCGCAATCCGCAGGTCACGGTCATCATCACCAATCCCAGCAGCACCGATTTCCAGCACCGTGTACGGGTGACCGGTGCGGTGCGTGGTCCGCAGTCCATTCCCTATCGTCAGGGCATGACCGTGCTCGACCTGGTGCTGATGGCCGGCGGCCCCAATGAGTTTGCACAGCCCAATGCGGCGAAGCTCTATCGTCGGGTCGCCGGCGAAGTGAGGGTCTACCCGATTTACCTGCGGGATATCCTGGAGCGAGGTAATCTGGAGAGCAATTATCAGCTGCTCCCGGGCGATATTGTCACTGTCCCAGACCGCGCGTTCTGATAGTCCGGAGGTAACATGGAGACTACCTACTACAGTGACATGGTGCGCGCGTTTCTGCGCGAGGTCGTCAACCTGAAGGAATGGGTTGTCGGACTGTTCCTGATCGCCGTCTTTGCAATTCTGCTGGTCGGCTTCTTCTGGCCCAAGAGCTACCAGACCAGTGTCCTGCTCTCCGCCGATGTGTCGAACATCATCGGACCGCTGCTGGAAGGCAAGGCCGCCATCACCACCATTGACCGCTCCCGACAGGCCCAGGAGCTGATCTATACCCGCCGTATCATGGAAGCTGCTGCCCGCAAGGCCGGGTTACTGACGGGCAATGAGCCGGTTGAACGCCAGGAGGCGATTATTGCCGGCCTGCGCGCCGGCGTGCAGGTCAAGAGCGAAGGCCAGAATTACTTCCGCATCCTCTATTCGAGCCCCGACCCCGACCGCTCCTTCAACGTCCTTAACGCGGTGGTGGACACCTTTATCGATGATGCGGCTCAGCGCAAGCGCGCGGAGAGCCGCAGCGCCTACGAATTCATCAACGAACAGGTTGAAGCCTACAAGCGGCAGCTGCAGGCGGCGGAAGATCGCCTCAAGAACTTCCGCATGGGCAATCTGGATGGTACCGAAGCTCAGTCGGCGTCCCGCATCGCCTCGCTTACGATGAAGATCGAGGAGATCAAGATCGCTATCGACGAGGCGCATTCGCGCGAGCGTTCCATCCAGGAGCAGCTGGCCAGCGAATCGGAATATCTCGCTGCCCGCAGTCAGATCGATGCCTATCGCGAGCGTCTGCATGCGCTTCAGACCCAGCTCGACACACTGCGACTCAGCTACCAGGACACTTACCCGGACGTTGTGTCGCTGACGCAGCAGATCGAAGAGCTGCGCGGCCTGATTGGCCGGCTCGAAACGGAAGGCGGCATTGCCGTCGTCGGCCGCGCTACCGAAAACCCGTTGTATGAAGACTTGCGACGCCAGCTGGCCAACACCGAAACGGAAATCCGCTCGCTGCACCGGCGCCTGCAGGTGCATGAAACCCTGCTCGAGGAAGAGTACGCACGGGCCAAGCGGGTGGCTGCCAACCAGGCTGAGTTTTCCGAGCTGACCCGGGATTACAACGTAACCCGGCAGATCTATGAAGACATGCTGGAGAGTAAGGAGAAGGCGCGGCTGTCGATGACGCTCGATATCGAAGGGCAGGGCGTCAGCTACAAGATCCAGGAGCCGGCACGGTTCCCGATCCACCCCAGCGGCCTGCGTTTCATCCACTTCGCTCTGGCAGGGCCATTCCTGGCGCTGCTGGTACCGCTTGGCCTGGTGGCGGTCTATATCGTGCTCGATCCGCGCATTCGCTCGGTCAGTCTGCTGGCTAACAATTTGCCGGCCGACATCACTGTGCTGGGTGTCGTACCGCACATGCGTACCCCGGTGGCGCGTCGTATTCTGCAAGGCGATGTGATCCGCCTGTCGTTCATCGTTGCACTCGGGCTGGCGGCCTATATCGGCCTCGCTGCTGCCCGTCTGCTGGACAAGCTCTAAAGGATCGCTGCCATGGAAAAGGAAAAGGTCAACGTGCTGCGCCCGGCACCGTCCCAGCCGCGGGCGAACGGCACCATCCAGCAGATGGCGGAAGTGCTGATGCTGTCGCCGGACGAGCTGACCGAGCGCAAGATTATCTTCCCCGGCATGCGACAGCGCGAGGTGCTGAACGCATTCCGGGAGATTCGTACCCGGCTGATGCAAAAGATGGGCAGCAGCAACTTCGTGCTGCTGGTCAGCTCGGTCGGCACCCGGACCAGCTCCAGTTACACTGCCATCAACATTGCCGCTGCCATCGCGCTCGATGAGCGCATGACGGCCCTCTACGTCGACTGCAACCTCTACAGCCCGTTCGCGCCGCGACTGCTGCCCACCGAGCCGGAATACGGCCTGACGGATTACCTCGACTCCCAGACACTCGGTGTCGAGGAGATCATCTATGCCTCGGGTATTCCGCGGTTGCGGGTGATTCCGCCGGGCCGACCGCACGAGACCGCGGTGGAGTATTTCAACTCGCAGCGCATGCGCAACCTGATCGACGCACTCAAGAACCGCTATCCCGACCGTTTCATCATCCTCGATGTGCCGCCGGTGAGTGCGACCACCGAAGCCCGTATTCTGGCGCAGCTGTGCGATGCGGCTGTGCTGGTGGTACCGTTTGGCGAAGTGACCACGTCGCAGGTTCTGGCTGGCGTGGACGCCGTTGGCCGTGATCGCTTTGCGGGCCTGATCTTTAACGAATAACACCAAATACCGGATCGAGACCTGACATGAATAGCCGTTTTTTGATGCTGCCACTGGTGATCGGCACGGCCGTTGCCGGCAGCATGGTCCACGCACTCGAGTTCAATGCCAAAGGTGACCTGCGCGTTGAACATTCAGATAACGCCCGTCGCAGCAGTGACGAGAAAATCTCTGAACTGCAGGAGCAGGTGGCGCTGGAAGTTGGCGGCGTCCATGCAGGCGAGCGCGTCACAGCGAATTTCCGCTATCGGGCTGAACGCTGGTTCTTCAGCGAGGACTCGCAGAGCGATCGCACCTCGCTGGAAGGGCTGGCATCGGTGCGCTGGGAGCAGATTGAACAGGCACTGTTCTGGGATCTGGAACACAGCCGCAAGGATGTGTTGCGCGACAATGCGCTGGTCGACATTCAGGAAAACCGCGATGAACGCGATCTCACCACACTGTCACCGCTGCTGGTGCTGCGACTGACCGATGTCGATCTGTTGCAGGCGCGCCTCAACTACACGCTGGTCACTTACCGCGAAGCAGAGGATCTCGATAGTGAACGTTACGGCGGCAGCCTCAGCTGGTTGCACTATCTGTCGCCCACCGACTTTTTTAGTGTCACGGCCGAGAGCAGTGAAGTCGATTTCGATTCGCGGCTGCAGGAAGACTACCGCTACGACGCGCTGACGCTGGCCTACAGCGCGCAGCTGGCTCGCATCAGTTACACCGTTACAGTGGGCTACAACAGCGCTGATCGCGACCGCAGTGGCGACTTCAGCGGCCCGATCTATGGTCTTGATGTGCGTTTCAACGACGGCCTCAATGAATGGTACGCCCATCTTGACTCACGGATTACCGACTCGTCGCTGGGCGATGCGAACCGGAGCATTTTCGAGGGCATCAATGTCAACGACACTACGCTGGGACGGGCGGATGTGATGAAGAAGACGCTGATGGAAGTCGGCGTCGAGTCGCAGGCGATCTGCTCCGTATGCCGCGTCGGCGCTGCGATTTTCTTTGACCGCGAGGATTACGATACCCAGCCGCGCGACAACGATGAATACGGCATCGAGCTGGATGGCACCTATCGCCTGTCGCAGCAGTCGGCCCTGCGCGCCAGCTATCGCTTCCGCTCGATCTCCTATTCAGGCAGCAATAACCCGCGCTCCGACTACGATCAGCACGAATACCTGCTTGAGTACAATCGCCGTATCACGAATAACTTCTCGGGCGAAATCTATGTCGGCCGTTCGGAGCGGGACGGCTCGGGTCAGTTCGGCCAGTCGTATGACGAGAACATTGTGGGCATCCGCCTGAGCTACAAATTCCTCTAATCTGGTGACGACGCGCAGGATGCGCGGAACTACCGCCAGACGCCCCCTTCACGGGGGCGTTTCATTTCAGCGTACTCACTATGTCGATCAAGCGCTGGGTTAAATCTCCGGGTGAGCCGCTGAGCATCGCGCCGGGCTACCGCGAAGCCTTCTTGCTCTCGGGCTACCAGGCTGATCTCGTTGCGTTCAGTAACACGGCTGCCGCCCGGGCTGCACTCGGAGAAAAGTGGCAGGCACTGGAGCTGCTCGCGGAGCCTTCAATTTTTCTGAGCTGGGCATGGATCGAGACCTGGCTGGAAGTAGTTATCGAGCCCGCGATGAACCTGTTGCTTATCGAAGTGCAGAAGGCCGGTGTGTGCTGTGGTCTGGCACTGGCAGCGGTCTGCGAACGTGGTGCCGGCCCTTTTCGTTCGCGGGTGGCGTTTCTCAACGAGCTGCCCGTCGGCGGACGCGACCTGACCATGGAGAAGAATGGTGTGCTGGCGCATGCTGGCCTGGAGCGCGCCATGTTCGCGGCGGTGACCGGTGCACTGGCTCGCTCCAGTATGCGCATCGATGAAATTCGCGCCAGTGGTATTGATCAGCGCTACCTGAGCGAGCCGGACGACCGCGCAGTAGCTGTGGTGGTGACTGATGAACGGCGCCGTTGCTGGCTGCTAGGCAAACCGGAAACCGAGGCTGTAGCCTCGCTTGATCTGACTGCCCTGCTTGCCCAGCTGAGCCGGAGCCGGCGCTGGCAGATTACCCGCTTTCAGCGCCTCGCCGAAGCGGAGGGCGGCGCTGTTGTTCTCGAGGAGACACGGGAGCCTGCGGAAGCAGCGCGCTGGTTTGAGCGCCTTGCCGAGCTTCACACAGCCTATTGGCAACAGCAGGGGAAGCCGGGAGTGTTCCGTAATCCGCGCTGGCAACGTTTCCACTGGCGTCTGATCGAGCGGCTGCTGCCAGCCGGTCAGGTTCAGCTGGCGCGCGTTCGGGCGGGTGAGATCGAGCTCGGATACCTCTACAACCTGCGACAGGGCGACGAGATGGTGAACATCCAGAGCGGGTTCGCCTATCGCGCCGACAATCGCTGGCGGCCGGGCTATCTCTCGCACCTGCTGGCGGCCGACGCCGCGCAGCGACAGGGTTGTACGCGCTATGATTTGCTGATGGGCGACGACGATTACAAAGCC
>JAJUJZ010000112.1 GCA_029265075.1 Gammaproteobacteria bacterium
AACGAACTCGATATGACACACGTCGATCTGTCGTATGCGTACAACGATCGTCTCACTTTCACAGTGAGCAAGGTCGTCGATCATGACAAGGATGGCGGCTATGACGATGACATGTTGTTTGTCATCTCCTACAACCTGCCTCTCGATCTTTAACAGCTGTCGGGCACGTGTCAGATCGGTCGTTTAATTATTAGCGGGCCACTGCGGCCCGCCGTGAAGGAGGAGCTTCCATGAAGCTGGTCACTGCGATCATCAAACCGTTCAAGCTGGATGATGTGCGCGAGGCGCTGTCGGATATCGGGGTGCAGGGCATCACGGTGACGGAAGTGAAGGGGTTCGGGCGCCAGAAAGGGCACACCGAGCTTTATCGTGGTGCGGAGTATGTGGTCGATTTTCTGCCGAAGGTAAAGCTGGAGATTGCCATCGCCGACAGTTCTGTCGACATCGTCATCGAAGCGATCACGCAAGCTGCGAACACGGGCAAGATCGGCGACGGAAAGATTTTCGTGTCGCCGCTGGATCAGGTCATTCGCATTCGTACTGGAGAGACGGGCGAGGACGCCATCTGACGGGCGCTTTATATAACGCCCGATACTAAACAATGAGCAGACTTCTGGAGAGCTGAAGATGGAAGACATCGTTCAGATCAAATATGCACTCGACACCTTTTATTTTCTGGTCTGTGGCGCGCTGGTCATGTGGATGGCGGCCGGGTTTGCCATGCTGGAATCCGGCCTGGTGCGCGCCAAAAACACCACGGAGATTCTCACCAAGAACATTGTGCTCTACGCTGTTGCCAGCATGATGTATCTGCTGATGGGTTACACCATCATGTACAGCGGTACCGCCAGTGGCTGGCTGCCGGACAGCTTCTTCGGCAACACCATCGCCAACTCTCCGGCAGCGGATGTGCTGGCAGAGGCGGCCGGCAGTCCGGATGATTACACTTACTACTCCGGCGCTGCAGACTTCTTCTTCCAGGTTGTGTTCGCGGCGACCTGCATGTCGATTGTCTCGGGTGCCGTGGCTGAGCGGATGAAGCTGTGGGCGTTTCTCGCCTTCGCGGTCGTGATGACCGGCTTCATCTATCCGATGCAGGGCATGTGGAAATGGGGCGGTGGCTTCCTGGATGCGGCCGGTTTCAGCGACTTCGCCGGTTCCGGTGTGGTGCATATGGCCGGTGCTACTGCCGCACTGATGGGCGTCATCCTGCTGGGCCCGCGCAAAGGCAAATACGGTCCCAACGGCACCATCACCCCGATTCCCGGTGCCAACCTGCCACTGGCAACCATCGGCACGCTGATACTCTGGCTCGGCTGGTTTGGCTTCAACGGCGGCTCGCAGCTGATTGTGTCTGACATCGACAATGCCAACGCGGTGGCCTCGGTCTTCGTCAACACCAACATGGCAGCCGCGGGTGGTCTGGTGGCTGCGCTGCTCACTGCACGCATCCTGTTTGGCAAAGCCGACCTGACCATGGTGCTGAACGGTGCACTGGCTGGGCTGGTGTCGATCACTGCTGAGCCGCTGACTCCGTCGGCCGGTGTCGCCACCCTGATCGGTGCTGTTGGGGGTGTGCTGGTCGTGTTCGCCATCGTTGGCTTCGACCGGCTGCGGATCGACGATCCGGTGGGCGCGATCTCGGTCCACGGTGTCTGCGGTCTGTGGGGTCTGCTGGCAGTACCCCTCACCAATGGCGATGTGAGCTTCGGTTCGCAGCTGCTGGGCGCGGTCACTATCTTCGGCTGGGTAGCGGTCACCTCGCTGATTGTCTGGGCGATCATCAAGGCGGTCATTGGCCTGCGGGTCAGCCCCGAGACCGAGTACAATGGCGTCGATATCCACGAATGCGGGATGGAGGCCTATCCGGAGTTCACCATCAAATAGGGCTCGTGCACGGCTCTCCCATAACCCCGCCTTCCCGGCGGGGTTTTTCTTTGGGAGGGAACACCACCGCGCCCCTTGCCTCGTCGTTGCACAGCCGTCACACTCGTATCGCATCAGGCCACCGCGCAGCGGTCTGGCGAGCGTAGCTGGTTGGAGAAGAGGTTATGAAATTAGTTACCGCCATCATCAAACCTTTCAAACTCGACGATGTCCGTTCTGCCCTGTCGGATATCGGCGTCCAGGGGGTGACGGTCACTGAAGTGAAGGGCTTCGGCCGGCAGAAGGGGCACACCGAGCTCTACCGCGGCGCGGAGTACGTGGTCGATTTTCTGCCCAAGGTGAAGCTGGAGATCGCGGTCGGCGACAATCTGGTCGAGCATGTGATCGAGGCGATTACCAAAGCCGCCAATACCGGCAAGATCGGTGACGGCAAGATCTTCATTTCTCCGCTGGACCAGGTGATCCGCATCCGCACCGGGGAGACCGGCGAAGACGCGCTCTGACCCCGCTCAGCCCACCCGTTCACTGTCCGGACGCGCAGCGGCCGGGCGGCGCCCGAAGAGCGCCAGCCACTGCGCCGGGCTGCCGGACGCACTTGCAGTGCTCAGCGCAGCGGCGTAGCCCAGGCGGTCGTTTCGCGCCACGCAGTTCAGCAGTGTGGCCAGTGCTGCATCGTCCAGCAGCGTTACCAGCGGCTGATGGGCCGTCCGCAATTGCGCCAGCGGCACTGTCTCATTGATCACGTCGTGCACAAGCCGGCACAGCAGAATGAACTGTTCTGCCGCACCCTGTTCTTCAATCCCCACCTCATCCCTGCATATCAGCCACGGCAGCTCAGCGCGCACCCGTGCAGCCTGAATGCCGTCGCCTGTGCCCACCTGAGTGCCGCTGTTATCGAACAGTGGCGTCGTGCCCCAGCCGCAGCTTGGTGAGCGGCTCTTCCAGAGATAGCCTGCCGGTCGAGGCCGCTGCTTACGGAGGGTGGTGACGCTGGCGCTGGCATAGCGGCTCAGGGCGTCAGTCACATCGAGGCCCGGATCATCGCGGCCGCGCGCGCGCAGTGAGGTCGGTGTCGCGGATCTGGCTGGCTCGGACGGAGCGACCACCAGCTGCACCGGCGGCCGCGGCACCGGCAGGCCCGCTCCGGTCTCGGGACAGAGCGGCTGCAGCGTCAGATTGGCAGCGAGCAGGGAGTGGGTGGTCACCGTTCGGGCACGACCGTCATAGCGGACCGGCTCCCCGTTGAGGCAGCTGCTGGACAGCACCGCAGGTCGCGCGGACGCGTTATCCGGTCGCAGGAACCGATCCGGGTCGAACGTGATCAAGGCAGTCATAAACAGCTCCTGGAATCGGCCGGTAACGGCCACTGTCAACCTACCAGAATTTTTTACTTCAGCCTGTTGCGCTTGAGGTGCACTGATCTATATATATCCCGAAATTTTTCACCACCGGCGCAGGGCGGCGCCATGCAGCAAGGGTAAGAGGTAGGGCATGAGCGAAGAGTACGACGAGGTCGAAGAGTTCGATGAGGCGGACGATGAGGCGACCGATGATGTCGACGATGTCGTCGCAGAGGACGCTGGCGATGATGTGGACGACGACGTTGAGGTGGTTGCCACGGTCGCCAAGCGCAAGGTTCGGGAAGAGGTGATCGATACCCATTCGATCGCTGCCCGCCAGCAGTTGCGGGAGGAAATGGCCCGGCAGGTCGAAGAGTTCCTCGCCCGCGGCGGGCGCATCCAGGAAGTGGGACCCACCGAAACGGCGGACCCGCCCCGCAAGCCGGTCAGTGAATACGGCGGTCGCTCAATCTGAGCTGCGCCAGCGACTGACGCCATTGGCCGTCACGATCGTGGCCACCGCCTGTGGCAGCTCTGCCACGCTGGTGATGGCCGCAGTCGGCGGCTTGCGGCCGGGCCAGCTGGCGCCGCTTCGATTGACCCAGACGGTATGCATACCGACGCGTTGCGCGGCATCAATATCGTGCTCCCAGTGGTCACCGATGTGGATCGCCTCGGCGGCCCGGCAGCCGGCCCGCGCCAGCGCCGCCTCGAACGGGTCGGCGTGGGGTTTGGCCCGCCGCTGCTCTTCCCCCCAGATACAGAAATCGAAATAGTGATCCAGGCCGAGCCGCTCCAGCCGCGCGTTGCCATTGGTAATGGCCGCGAGCCGGTACTCCCCGGCCAGCGCTTCCAGCACCGCTTCCGCCTGATCGAACAGCTCGATCTGATGGCGCGCCTCGAGAAAGACTTCCAGTGCTTCGATCGCAATCCGCTCGGCACGCTGGCCATCGAGGCCGGCGTCGATCAGGGCTTCCGTTACCGTGGTCAGCCGCAGCCGGGTAATGTGATGCGCCGCAGCCGGGTCTTCCTGCATACGCTGCTGACGTCGCGCGCGTAAGGATTCCACGCTCTCACGGCTGATCAGCTCAGGCACGTGCTGCGCCAGCCATTGCCAGGTGACGTTTTCGGCGCGCTGCAACACAGGGCCCAGTTCCCAGAGAGTGTCGTCGAGATCAAAGGTGAGCAGGCGAATTGACAAGAATCTTCTCCCGATGGCCGCGTGGATCAGGTGTCGGAAGCCGTCTCGTCCGTGGCACGGCGGCCGGCGCGGGGATGCGCTGCATCATAGACCTTTGCCAGATGCTGAAAATCGAGATGGGTGTAGATCTGGGTCGTGCTGAGGTTGGCGTGCCCCAGCAGCTCCTGCACCGCGCGCAGGTCACCGCTGGATTCAAGCAGATGACTGGCGAATGAATGGCGCAGCAGGTGCGGGTGCACATGCTGCACGCCGCGCTGCTGGGACTGCAGTGCCAGCCGCTGCTGCACCGAGCGGGCGCTGATGCGACGTCCCCGCTGGCTGATGAACAGTGCCGATTCCGGGCACGGTACGCGGTCGCGTACTGCCAGCCAGCGATCCAGCGCTTTCAGCGCGACCCGGCCCACCGGTACGGTGCGCTCCTTGCGCCCCTTGCCGAGCACGGTCACCAGCCCCTGGCGGCGGTCGAGATCGGTGAGGTCGAGCCCCACCAGCTCAGCCAGGCGTAGCCCCGAGGAGTAGAACAGCTCCAGCATCGCCTGATCGCGGATCGTCAGCCAGTCATCCGGCGCTGCGGTAGCGGCCGGGGTGTCGAGCAGCTGCTGCACCTGGTCGGCGCCCATGTTGCGGGGCAGCGGCCGGTCGCTTTTGGGTGCCCGGATACCGGCGACCGGATTGTCCTGGGTGACGCCCTGGCGGTTCAGCCAGCGATAGAAAGTGCGCAACGCGGAGAGCGCGCGTTGCACCGAACGCGGATGCGCGCCGCCCCGGCGCAGCTGCGCCACCCACAGCCGCACTTCGGCGGTGGTAACCCGGGCGCCGCCGATCGTCTCGAGAAAGCGAAGGAAGTGCGTCAGATCGCGCCGATAACCGGCGATGGTGTGCGGAGAGAGGCGCTGTACCGACTGCGCGAGAAAGCGTTCGCAGTGGGGCGACAGCTGACGGGCGTCCACCGCGCTGGTCAGCCCTGACCGAAGGGCTTCAGATAGCGTGGCAGCAGCCGTTCGAGTACTTCGGCGATATAGCCGAGGAACAGCGTGCCCATGCTGGAGCGGAAGTAGCTGGGGTCGCTGCTGGCAATGGCGAGCATGCCGAGCGGATAGCTGGCGGTCAGTGGTACCACGGCGGCGGAACCGATCTGAGCGTGCTTGTCCGGAAACAGGAACCGCACCTCTTCGGGCCGCAGTGTGCCGCACACGGTTTTGTTGCTGCCGAGCAGGCCTTCGATATGGGTGCGGGCATCGGTGAACGACGCGATGCGGGCGCGGGTACCGCGATGCGACAGCGGGTTGCCAAACAGCACCAGGCTGGCGAATTCGACCTTGAACTCCTGCCGCAAGTTGCTGACGCAGGCATCGACCAGCCCATCGAGGGTGGTGGCTTCGAGCAGCTGCAGCACCAGCTTGCGTGTCAGCTCGAACAGCCGGTCATTGTCCCGGGCGTTGTCGATCAGATTGGTAAGGCGGTGACGCATCTCCATGTTGCGGTCGCGCAGGATGGCCACCTGCCGTTCGAGCAGCGACACCGCGCCGCCGGTGGGGTGGGTGAGCTGCAGTTCAGTCAGCAAATCGTCGCGGCGGGTAAAAAAATCGGGATGGCGCTTGAGATAATCAGCGACCGCGTCGGCGTCCACTGCCTCGATGTTCGCTCTCTCGTGTACGTCCAATGGTCGTTCCGTTCCGGTTGTATCGATGGGTGGCGGGCGCCCCGGTTCAGATCTGAATCTGACCTTCGAACACAGTGGTGGCGGGCCCGGTCATGATAGCGGGCTGCCCGGGGCCCTGCCACTCGATCTGCAGGGAGCCGCCGGGCAGATTGACGTGCACGGAGGTGTCCAGCAGGCCGCGCTGGATGCCGGTGACTACGGCAGCGCAGGCGCCGGTGCCGCAGGCCAGTGTCTCACCGACGCCACGTTCGAACACGCGCAGATTGATGACATCGCGCGCCAGCACCTGCATGAAGCCCACGTTGACGCGCTGCGGGAAGCGGGGATGCTGTTCCAGCCGCGCTCCCAGCTCTGCCACCGGCGCGGTGCGGACATCATCGACCAGCAGCACCGAATGCGGATTGCCCATCGACACGACGGCAATCTCGTGGCTGTCGCCATCGACCGACAGCGTGTAGGTGGTGGCCGCCTGTCCGGCCTCGAACGGAATGGCAGCGGGCTCGAAGCAGGGCACCCCCATCGCCACCTGCACCTGACGGTTGGGCAGCAGGCTCAGTTCGATGATGCCGGCACGTGTCTCCACGCGCAGCTGTTTCTTGCCGGTCAGGCGCTTGTCGTAGACAAAGCGGGCAAAACAGCGCGCGCCATTGCCGCACTGCTCCACTTCGCTGCCATCCGCATTGAAGATGCGATAACGGAAATCAACATCGGGCCGCCCCGGCGGCTCCACCACCAGCAGCTGATCGCAGCCAATTCCGAAGTGGCGATCGGCCAGCTTGCGGACATGACGCTCCTTGAGCATGAAGCGCTGCGTGATGAGGTCGAGTACGACGAAGTCGTTGCCGCACCCGTGCATCTTGGTAAACCTTAACAGCATTCCCTGTCCCACCGGCGCGGTCAGTCGCGCCTGACAATATCAGGCCAGTACCGATTCGCCACGGATCAGGTCGGCGAAAGTCTCGCGCGCGCGCACCAGGTGAAAGCGATCGCCATCCACCATCACCTCAGCAGCACGCGGCCGGCTATTGTAGTTCGAGCTCATGCCGAAGCCATACGCGCCGGCTGACATCACTGCCAGCAGATCGCCCGGCGCCACCGCCAGCTCTCGCTCCTTGCCGAGGAAGTCGCCGGTTTCGCACACCGGACCCACCACATCGAAGGTGCGGCGGGGCGCATCGCTCTGCTCAGCCACCGGCTGAATCGCCATCCAGGCGTCGTACAGCGCCGGGCGAATCAGATCGTTCATGGCGGCATCGACGACACAGAAATTCTTGTGCTCACCGCACTTCAGGTATTCGACGGTGGTAAGCAGCAACCCGGCATTGGCGACGATGGAGCGGCCCGGCTCGAAGATCAGCTTGACCGGACGGTCGCCCAGCACTCGCAGCACCGCTTCGACATAAGCGTTCGGTTCGGGCGGCTGCTCATCGCGGTAGCGCACGCCCAGGCCGCCGCCCAGGTCGAGGTGATCGACAGTGATGCCGTCCGCAGCGAGCTCGTCAATCAACGCCAGTACGCGCCCGAGCGCATCCAGAAATGGTGCGGTCTGCGTCAGCTGCGAGCCGATATGACAGTCGACGCCACGGATTTCGATATGTGGCAGTTCGCGGGCCCGGCGGTAGACCGCTGGGGCTTCATCGATGGGGATGCCGAATTTGTTCTCTTTCAG